>JAHFSF010000031.1 GCA_023265875.1 Gammaproteobacteria bacterium
ACGGCTCGGCATCATGCGTGATGCGCTCAGCATCGCCTCGCCGCGACCCGGGCTGATGATCGACTCGAACGAATACTGGTCGCCCAAGCAGGCGGTGCGCTACATCCGGCACATGGAGCAGCACTTCGATCTTCTCTGGGTCGAGGAACCGGCGCGGCGCTGGGATTACCATGGGCTGCGCCTCGTGAAGCAGCAGGTGTCGGCCAAGGTGGCGAGCGGCGAGAACCTGCACAACCTCGCCGACGTCTACCCTCTGATCGCCAACCAGGCCGTGGACGTGATCAATGTCTGGACCGGGCAATCCGGGGTGACCGGCCTCAGGCAGATCGCGCACATGGCCCATGCGCACGGGCTGCAGGTCTCGATGATGAACGCGCAAGCCAATTACATGGCGCAGATCGCGGCTGCCCTGCCGAACCACAACATGATGGAAGTCGTGGATCCCGGCCGTGAGCATTGCCTGAAGTGGGACCACCGCGTCGAGGACGGTTTCATCGTGCTGGGCGACGCCCCGGGATTCGGGATCGAGATCGACGAGCCGAAGCTCCGGGAGCTGCAGGCCCACCCGCCGACCGGCCGGGGGAAATTTCCGTTCCCGCGTCGCGAAGGCGCCGGCCGCTACATCGTGCCGCCCGCGCCGGGCGAGGTGCCGTGGCCCAAAGGCTAGAGATTCAGCGGGAATCCGTCCGTGCCGACATCCAGGATCTGCACCGAACCGGTTTCGACTTCCGTCACATAGATCTTCTTCTCACCCGGCGGACCAAAGGCCAGGTTGGTCGGCATTGAACCGCTGGTTCTGATCCTGCGTGCGACCTTTCCGCCCGCGTCGAGCACGGTCACGTCGCCCTGGCCAAAGACCGCGACGTAGAGATTGCCATCCGCGCCGAACTTCATTCCATCCGGTCCCTTCAATTCAGCCGGGTTGAAGCGCTCGATGACGTTTCCGAACAATTGGCGCTTTCCAGTGGCGCGGTCCCGGCTGCATACATAGCGATAGATATTGCCGCTCAGGGTCTCGGCCACATACAAGCTGCCGTCCGGCCCGAAGGCGATTCCGTTGCTGAACAGCAGGCCGCGGTCGACGCATTCGACGGCGCGGGTCTTGCGGTCGATCCGGAACACGCGGCCGTCATAGCGGAGATTCCGGTAGTCCGGGTTGAGCTGGCCACCCGGAGCAATCTCCGCGATCGCGATGCCCGAATCCGTGAGGTAGATGTCCCCGTTGGGCGCCAGTGCCAGGTCATTCAGGAACAGGAAGCGTTCACCGCCGCAGGAGTTCGCGAAGACTTCGAATTTTCCGTCCAGGCCCAGTTTCAGCAGCGCGCGCATCGCAGTCTCTGCCACCCAGATGTTCAGGTCGCGGTCGCGCGCAAGCCCGTTCGGCCGCCCGGTCCGGGCCACCATGGATCTCGACTTGCCATCCGGGCTGAAGCGGGTGATGCAGCCCTTCGCGGGGTCCATTTCCACGAACAGGAATCCACCATCCGGCAGCAGTACCGGTGCTTCCGGAAATCCAAGCTGGTCGGCAAATATCGCCATGTCGATCACCTGTGACTGCACGCTTTCGAGGCGCGCTCAACCGATGCGGAATTCCTCGAGGGCCTCGGGCGTGAAATCGGAGGACGCGCCGGGTTCAGCGGGTGCGAGGCATTTCCCGCCCTGCAGCCTGACCTGGTGCCTGAACGGGCCCCGCTCCCAGATCGGGATCACTTCGAGCAGCCAGTTGTTCGGAATCACCTTGACCAGGTGCTGGTGCACCTGCATCAGGTCCCCGGCATGCGGGCAGACGCGGATGTTGAAGGCATTCGCGAGGGCCGCAACGTCCAGCCACGGCGTAACGCCGCCGATCCGGCATACATCCACCTGCACCACAGCGACGGCGTTGTACTCGAGGTAGTCCCTGAACGCATGCGTCGTATAGACGTGCTCGCCCAGGGCAATGGGTATGGACGTGCTTTGCGCGAGCACGCGATGCGAGCGGATGTCGTCGGGGTGCAGCGGCTCTTCGAGCCAAGCCAGGTCCTGATCCTGCAGCAGTCGCGCGGCATGGCAGGCCTGCATCAGGTCCCACTTCTGGTTGGCATCGACCATCAACAGCGTGCCGTCGCCGATCGCCTTGCGCACGGCTTCGACGCGGCGCCGGTCCTCGCGCGAATCGGGCAGGCCGACCTTCATTTTCAGCGCGGTATAACCCTGGTCGAGCAGCTTCAATGCCTCGTCCCTGAGCTGGTCGATCGAATGGTTCAGCCATCCGGCATGGGTGTTGTAGATTGGGATGTCGGAATGCCGCGCCGCGCCCAGCAGCTGCCAGAGCGGCAGTCCGGCGGCCTTGGCATTGATGTCCCAGAGGGCGATGTCGATGGCCGACTGCGCCATCGTGGTCGCGCCCGCGCGCCCGATCCAGTGGGACTTCCCGAAATAGAGCTGTTGCCAGATTTCCCTGACGTCGCGCGGGTCCTTGCCGGGGAGGTCATCGGCGAACAGCGTATCGATGGCTTCCTGGATCACCCTGCCGCCGTGCCCGACGGTGACCGTGTAGCCGGTGCCGCTGATCCCTGCATCCGTGGCAATCGTGACGCCGGCAAATTCGAGGTGCGTCACGAACTGCATGCTGTCGGCGATTCCGCGACCGACAGGAACGCGCAACAGGAAACTTCCGGCAGTCGTGATTTTCAAGATCTGCGTTTCACGTCAGGCGGCGTCATCGGATAACCGCGCCCCTGGTAATCGAAGTTCCCGAGCTCGTGACTGCGCCTCTCGGCCGTGGCCGGCGGGCAGGAATAGTAAGCCCGGATCTCGCGTATCAGGCCGCGCTTCGAGAACAGGTACCACTCATCGCCGCGCAGGTAGCCACCCTGCTTCGGCTTGAAGTGCGTCCATTCGATGACGGCCTCGAGCCGCGGAGCGTCGACGACGATCCGGTCGATCGTCCAGATGGAACCGAGATTGCTGACGGCGGTCACCCAGCCGGTGGCGATGGCCTGTGCGCCGACAAATGTTCCCTGCGGCGCGCCTGCCGGGAAATAGTGCACGCCATCCGGCTCGAAGCAGGCGCTGATCGCGGCGGCATCGGCCGCGTTGCAGGCATCGAAGTACTCGCGAATCGTGGCCTCAAGCCCGGCAGCGGTCACGTCTCGCATGGTGTCTTGCTCCACAGCCGGATCAGATGCTCAGCCATCTTTCGAGACGGCCGGCGTGCCCGTCAAGTTCAGGACGACTTCGCCGAGGCCCGCGATGCGGCCGATGGCCTGGCGGTGCCCGCTGATGCGGACGGAACGCGTGCAGGTTCCCGGCAGCACGATGTGGCCCGGTTCCAGCGCGATGCCGAACTCGGCGATGTGGTTCGCCAGCCAGGCAATGCTCCTGGCGGGGTGTCCCAGGATGGCATGTGTATTCCCGGTCTCGATCACTGAACCATCCAGTTCGAGTTCCGTATCCATGTCGTCCAGCACGAGGCCCGATGGCGGCACCAGCCGGGGGCCGAGCACGACGCGCGCACTCGATCCGTTGTCGGCCACCGTATCCGGCAACCGGATGCGCCAGTCGATGATCCGCGAATCGATCACCTCGAGGCATACCCTGACGTAGACAGTCGCGGCCAGCACGTCCGCCACGCTGACATCCGGCCCCTGGAGCCGCCAGCCCAGCACAAATGCGGGTTCGACCTCGATCTGGGGATCGATCAGCGCGCCGAGATCGAGCGGATGCCGCGCATCGTGCAGCATCGTATTCAACAGGTGCCCGTAGTCGGGCTCACTGACATTGAACAGTTCCTGCATGGCCTTTGCCGTGAGGCCGATCTTGTGGCCGACGATCTGCTCCCCGCGCGCGAGCCGGCGCTGCACGTTGGCCTGCTGGACCCTGTACGCATCCGGCACGCTGAGCTGCGGATAGGTCCTGGTCAGCGGCTCGATCGGGTGCCGCGTCGTTTCGGCATGGGCGAGTTGGCCCGCGCAGCGGCTGATCAGTTCTGTCGTGCCCGCGCCCGGAATCATGCCTTGCCTCGCAGGCCGAGCCTTGCCTGGGTCACGAGCGAACGGGCCGCATTCGACAACATGCGGCCGTCGAAACTGACGACCTGCAGCGAGAACCGCCGCGCGGCCCATTCGGCGCAGTTGACCGGGTCGTCGATGTAGATCCCGAGCGCGGGGCCGTGCGGCACGGCCGTCGCCATCCGTGCGGCCGCCTCGAACACCGGCGCGCTCCCCGGGGGCACGCCGAGCGACATCGCCAGGTCATAAGGTCCGACAAACACCGCATCGATTCCTGGAACCGCCGTGATCTCGGCGATTCTTTCGATTGCCCCGCGCCCCTCGATCTGGACGACGACATAGGTCGAGTCGTTCAGCATCCGCAGCGGTTCGCTGAGGGAATCGTACTTGCCGAGCGGGCACAGCCCCCGGCCGCCGTCGGGGGCAAAACGCGCTTGCTCGACGATCGAGCGCGCGCGATCGGCAGAGTCCACATGAGGCACCATGATTCCGCTTGCGCCCAGGTCGAGCACCTTGCCGATCAGCCCGACATCCTCTCCCCAGGGACGCACCAGGGTCGGAAGACCCGCGGCCTGGCCCGCAGCGATCAGCAACTCGAGCCGTGAGAAATCAACGACCGAATGCTCCATGTCGAGCACGACGAAGTCGAAACCCGCGAGCGCCAGCGCATCGAGCGTGGCAGGGACCGGGCATTCGATGACGAAAGTGCCGAGCGCGCAGCCCGCAGACGTCTTTCTGCGCAGTTCCCGGCCCAGCGTCAGCGACGCCGCGATCCTGCCGGCGCCGGCGTTCTCGACCGACAGTGGATTTCTCCAGTTCCTGGCGTCCGGCTTGTCATTCATCGACTTGTGAATCCGCTGCGGCCGTGAATTGGAGCTTGGTTTTGGTATGGAACAAGCAGCGATGATACTAACATGTCAGCTTCCCGTTCTTCAATTTCCTGGAGCCACGCTGATGGATCGCCCGCGGGCCTTGCCGGCAGCGCCCGGGCGCATCGTTCCACGCCGCCGGCGTGGCCCCGCAGCCTGGTGTTTGCCAGCACGCCTCGATGGATCGGTTATATCCCGTTGATTGCAAACACACTTACCTGAAATCATCGATTTGGAGGCGCGGTGGAGGCAGCGTTATCTCGCCAGCGAGGCAGGAACCAGGGTCTGCTGGCATGCGCCCCTTCTTCATGCTTTTGCCTGCACCGTTATTGGTTGCATCGCGGCACTGACATGTTAGATAGTAGCGTTATCCACAAGATCGAGGCCAAGCAGTGACCAACAGATCGCACGCTGCGGATCGGCGGCGCTTCGTCACGCGAGCCGGCAGGGAATTGAATTTCACGGCTCTCGGTTTCGGTTCCGCGCCGCTGGGAAATTATCTGCGCCCGCTCGCCGAGGAAGAATGCGACCAGACGCTGGCGGCGGCGTGGGACAGCGGCGTGCGTTATTTCGATACCGCGCCGCTCTACGGCCTCGGCCTTTCCGAAATGCGCGTCGGCCGCCTGCTCGCGAAGCGCCGGCGCCAGGATTTCATCATTTCGACGAAGGTCGGCCGGCTGCTGTTGCCCTGCGAGAAGGGCGAAGTGAACGGCCTCTTCTTCGTCGACACGCCGCAGGTGCGTTTTGTCTATGACTATTCCTACGACGGCGTGATGCGCTCATACGAGGCGAGCCTGCAGCGCCTCGGCCTGGATCGCGTCGAGATCCTGAATGTGCACGATGTCTGCGGCCTGGTGCACGGTGGTCGGGACGCATCCGAGGCGCGGATCCGGGAGCTCGTGGATACCGGTGGCTGGCGTGCGCTGGCCGAATTGCGCGACAACGGCGACGTGCTGGCGATTGGCGCCGGCGTGAATGAATGGGAACCCTGTGCAAGACTGCTGGAGCTGGTGGATCCGGACCTGTTCCTGCTCGCTGGCCGCTACACGCTGCTCGAGCAGGTCCCGGTGGATACGCTGTTTCCGGAATGCGCGCGGCGCGGGGTCGGCATCGTCATCGGTGGACCCTACAACTCCGGAATCCTGGCAGGCGGCTCGACCTATAACTATGCGCAGGCCCCGCCCGAAGTCTTGGCCCGGGCACAGGCGCTGGAAGCGGTTTGCCGCGCGCATGGCGTCGCACTTCCGGCCGCGGCCCTGCAGTTCGTGCTTGCCAATCCCGTGGTGGTCAGCGTCATTCCGGGCGGCCAGACCGTGCAGGAAACGACGCAGAATGCAGCCGTGCTCGACGCGGTCATTCCGCCGGGATTCTGGCAGGAACTGAAGTCCCGGAAGCTGTTGCATCCACGGGCGCCGACGCCGGCCTAGGACGAGTCGATGCGACCCTTCGTGAATGTTGCGACCGGCCTGGCCCTGCTGCTGCTCGCAGCCTGCCGGGCGGCCAGCCCTCCGACCGTGGTGACGACCGAGTACCTGGGACCCTTCACGGGTGCCGATGCGCCACTGCATCCGCAGAACATTTCACCGCAGCGCATTGCTTACTACGGTACTGATCTCGGGTTTTCGTACGAGCATCGCGGGCAGCTGCAATTCCTGTTCGGCGACTCGTGGGTTTCCGACAGGGATTACGCGCCCATCGAGGCGTCCACCGGTTCGCGTTTCGACGACGGATTCGGGACCGTCGAGCTCGGCGAATGGCCGGATCCGCAACGGATCGGCCCCGGCAACATTCCATTGATCAGGCTCGGGCAGAATCCGGGAACGACGGAAATGTCCGCCATCGATCCCGGACGTGCGATGGATCTGGGCAAGACGCCGATGGGCGGCTTCAGCAACGGCACGCATGAATTCGGCATCTTCAACATCACCAAGCCGCAGGGCTGCAGCAAGGACACCGACTGCAGCAACGGTCTCGGCTGCGACATGACGCTCGGCTATTTCGGTGTCCGCTATTCGCAGGAAGACAACCTGACGCTGGGCTGCCGTGACGGCACGCCGGGCTGCATGGCCGAGACGATGGACGATGCTGCGGGCGCGCCGGTTCCGGGCAGCGGATTCTGCACCGATGAAACCAGCGTCCTGCATGGCGACCGGGTCTCCAACCTGCTGAACACGATGGGCCTGCAGGTGCGGATCGGCATGCGGGATCCAGCCGCGCCGAAAAAATACGTCGATACACGCGACTGGCTGACGAACAAGTTCATGAATGTCACGGTGCGCACGGTGGAAGATTTCGTGCCGCCGGCAGCGGCGCGGCCCGCGCGGCCGGACTACTCGCCCGCGAGGGGATCGGGCGGCAATCGCCGGGTATTCCTGTGGGGACGCCCGGGTTTCGTCGGCGTCGCCGCCAATGGGCGGACCATGAGCCTGTACTTCGCGTATGTCGACATGCCGGCCGGTCCGGGATATGCGTGGAAGCCGATGTACTACGCCGGCAGCGGCGACGGCGTCGCGCAATTCAGCGCAGAGGAGAGGGATGCCGTGCCGGTCGACCTCGATTCGACCAGGGAAGGCATGCAGGCGGATGAAGCCATCGACATCGTGAATCAGATGAGCGTTGCGTGGGTCGCGCCGCTCAGGAAATGGATCATGTTCTATGGCGGCGGCCTGAGCACGCTGCCGACCGCCGTGCTTCCGAATTGCGGCGTGCTGGAACTCTTCACCGGGGCCGAGTGCAAGGACGTCGTGGTCGGCAATGGGGCCGTGCGCATGCGCAGCGCCGATCATCCCTGGGGTCCGTGGACAGCGCCGCAGGACGTCACCGTCGGCACCGATCCGGACGCTGGTCCGCAGGGCCAATACGGGCCGGGCGGCGCGCTGCGGCATGCGGACTGCAAGGATCCCCGCTGTGCGCCGCACAGCAACATCTTTGTCTACCATGCCAACGAGTACGGCTTCTTTTACGCCGCCAACATCATCGAACAGTGGATCCGTCCCGCCGGTGACGGCGCGGACATCCTCTGGAATGCCTCCACCTGGGACCCGTATCGCGTGGTATTGCTGAGGACAAGGATCCGCAAATGAACCGCAACACGAGCTCGAGTTTTGTCCTTCGGTGCACGCTGATCGGCCTGCTGATGGCGGGCTGCCAGCAGCCGGCAGACCGCCAGCAGACGGCAGGCACCATACCCACCGTCGCCGAGACCACGATCCTGGGCCCTTTCACGGGCCCCTACGCCAGGCTGCATCCCGCGAACGTATCGCCACTGCAGGTCGCGTATTACGGCACCGACCTCGGCTACAGCTATCAGCACGGCAACCGGCTGCATTTCCTGTTCGGCGACACGGCGGCGAGTGAAAAAGGCGAGCCGATCGAAGCCTCCAGCAAGGGACTCGTCGATGACAGCTTTGGCACGATCGAGCTCGCTGAATGGCCGGACCCGGCGCTGATCACGCCTTCCAACATTCCCCTGGTCCGGCTGGGACAGAACCCTGGCACGACGGAAGTCTCGGCAATCAACCTCGGCCGGCCCATGGAGTCATTCAAGACACCGCTCGGCGGCTTCAGCAATGGCCAGCATGAATTCGGCATCTTTTACTTTTCCAAGCAGCAGGGTTGTCGCACCAATGCCGATTGCGGCAATGATCTGGTCTGCGACGCCGGGCTGGGATACGTCGGCAAGCGTTACGACAACGAGAAGGGCCTGACGTTTGCCTGTATAGACACCGCTCCCGGATGCAACGCAGAGACGATGACGCAGACCGGGAGCGGGCAGGCCGCTGGCAGCGGGTTCTGCACCGATCCTTCCAGTTCCGCATGGGCAGACACTGCGGTCGGCCGGACTAGCGGCGTGGCCGTCAAGAATCTGATCGGTGTGCGCGACGCACAGGATCCCAGGCGCTACGGCGACATCAAGGAATGGCTGACCAACAAGTTCTCCAACGTCACACCGCGTACGGTCCGCGATTTCATTCCCGCCAGGGGCTCCGGCCACGTGAACCAGGACTACCGCATTGCGGAAGGCGCCGGCGCCAACCAGCGCGTCTTCCTGTGGGGGCGCCCCGGCTTCGTCGGGGTGAAGGCGAGGGGACGATCACTCGGACTGTATTTCGCCTACGCCGACATGCCGGCCGGTGCCGGTGTTGACTGGAATCCTCACTACTACTCGGGCCTGGATGCCAAAGGCATCCCGCAATTCAGCAGTCACGAACGCGATGCGGTCGCCGTGGACCTGGATTCCACGCAGGCGGGCGTCCAGCCGGTCGAGCAGTACGACATCACCGACCAGATGACCCTCAGCTGGGTGGAACCGCTGCACAAGTGGGTGATGCTGTACGGCGGCGGATTGATCAATCAGCCATCGCCGCTGCTGCCGATCTGCGGCTTGCTGCAGCTCTTCGCCGGCTCCGAATGCACGGACGTCGTCATCGGCGATGGCGCCATCCGCATGCGCACCGCGGACGATCCCTGGGGTCCGTGGACGTCGCCGCAGGATGTCCTGGTCGGCGGTGACCCGCAGAAGCGCCCTCTCGAGGGGCAGTACGCGCCCGGCTGGATCATGCATCACCCCGAATGCGTGCAGGAAACCTGCGCCGGATCCACCGACTGGGAGGGCATCGACCCGCGCGAGTATGGCTTCCTGTACGGCGTCAACATCATCGAGCAATGGACCCGGCCCGCGGGTAAGGGCGTCGACCTGATCTGGAACCTGTCGACCTGGGATCCCTATCGCATCGTGCTGCTGCGCACGCGCATCAATCCGTGACGACGCCTTCCGCTTCGCTCGCGCCTACCACAGTTCCGCGGATGCGCGGCGCGCGCCTTCCACCAGCGATCCCAGCTTGGCCCAGGCGATTTCCGGCTCGACCAGCGCCACGCCAACGAAGGTGCCGAAACCGCAGTCGCTGCCGCCGATGACATTCTCGCGACCGACGATTTTCGCGAACTTCACGATACGCTGGGCCACCAGTTCCGGGTGCTCGATGCGGTTCGACATCGACTCGATGACGCCCGGGATCAGGATCTTTCCCTCCGGCAGCCGCACTTTCTCGAACACCTTCCATTCATGCGCGTGCCGTCCGTTGGCCGCCTCGAAGGAGAGGCCCTCGGCGCGCACGGTCAGAATCAGGTCGATGATCTGCTCGAGCGGCACGTCGCGATGGTGCGGACCGGGGTAATTGCCCCAGCACAGGTGCACGCGCATGCGCTCGGGTGGAATGCCGGCGGTCGCGGCATTCAGCACCTCGATGTGCCGTCGTGCGTAGTCCCTGAATTCCCCGAGCGGCCGGTCCGCGAACTCGCGGTGCCGGGTCATCGCGAGATCCGGGCAATCGAGCTGCAGCACGAAGCCCGCGCGGACGATGGCCTCGTACTCGAGCTTCATGGCATCGGCGACCGCCCACAGGAATTCCTCCTCGGTCTTGTAGAAAGTATTGCCGAGGAACATCGAGACGACACCGGGTGATGCCGCCGTCATGAAAGCATCCTCGACCGGCACGCCGGCGAGCGCCTGCCTGAAGTTCGTGATGTCGGTTTCCGCTTCCTTGACTCCTTTCGGCGCCACGGGCCCATTGCAGGCCGGCCGGTTCCGGTTCAGGAGCTTGACTCCTGGATCGTTGAAATAATGGCTGGCGACATTCGGGTGCTCGAGTATGTCGCTCAGCTTTGGACCGACTGATTTTCCGCCAAAGCCGCTCAAGCGCTCGGTCACGTAGGTGGCGTAACTCAGCTTGCTCATCTCACCGTCGCTGACGACGTCGATGCCAACGGCATGCTGGCGTTCCACGATCTCGCGCACGGAATTCCTCACCGTCTCGGCAAGCAGTTTCGGATCGACTGCGCGGCCTTCCTCCTTTGCGAACATCAGTTCGACGAGTCCTGCGGGCCGCGGCAGGCTGCCGGTGTGCGTGGTCAGGATCCGTTCGACACTTCGCTTCATGATTCCCGCTCCCGGATCATTCAGTAAGTGGCCCGCCCGCCGCTCACGTCGAAGCACTGCGCGGTGATGAAACTCGCGTCGTCCGATGCGAGAAAGTGCACGACTGCAGCGACCTCGTCCGCCGTTCCGAAGCGCCCCATCGGCGACTTGCTGAGCATCATTTGCGTGGCTTCCGCAGGCAGCTGATGCAGAATCGGCGTGTCGACCACGCCCGGCGCGACACAATTCACGCGGATGCCCTCGGTGATGACCTCTTTGCCGAGCGCTTTGGTGAACGCAATGATGCCGGCCTTGGCAACCGAGTAGGGGATCAGTCGTGGCGTGCCTTCCTTGCCGGCGATCGAAGCGACGCTGACGATGCAGCCGCGCTTTTGCGCGCGCATATGCGGAATCACGGCACGGCTGACGAAGAACACGCTGCTGAGGTCGGTGCCGATGACCCGGTCCCAGTCCTGATCCTGCAGCTCCCAGAGCGGCGCCACGCGTCCCATGAGCCCGGCGTTGTTGACCAGGATGTCGATGCGGCCGAACTCGGCGACCGTCGCGCTCGCAACGGCGTCGGCATCCTTTGCGCGGCTGACGTCACCGCCGAGTCCGATCGCGCGGTGACCGCGTCCCTTCAGTTCGTCTGCCGCCTGTCGTGCCGCGTCGATCCGGATGTCGGCGACCGCGATCCGGGCACCGGCCCCGGCGAAGCGCCGCGCGATGGCCAGGCCGATGCCGCCGGCTCCCCCGGTGATCAGCGCCACCCGGTCGGTCAACTGGAAATGGGCTGCGGCTGGATCCTGGATTGGTCGTTCTGACATGTTAGTTGACCGCGATTGGGGCCATATTGACGCATTGATCGGTGCGCGAGGGCTAGGCTAACATGTCACTTGCAAGACCAACAAGCCAGCGATCGCCGGGGAGCAGCAGCGTGTACGAGGCCAAGTTACCGCCTGAGCACAGGGCCATCCCATTGTGGAGTTGCGAAGACTTCTATTGGGAGGATTTTGAGATAGGCCACCGGATCCGGACCATCCGTCGCACCCTCTCCGAGGGTGAGTCCATGATGTTCAACACACTGGTCGTGGATATCCATCCCTACGTGGCCGACGAAATATTCGCCAGGGAAGAGGGGATGTTCGGCCGCCGGCTGGTGGCCGGCGCATTCGTCTTCAGCGCCGGCATCGGGCTCGTGGCCACCAACTGGCTGCAGGCATTCTCATACGGCTATGACCGGCTGCGCTTCATCAAGCCGGTCTTCATCGGCGACACGATCTATACGATTCGTACGAATCTCGCCAAGGAGCCGAAGTACGAGGATCGCGGACTGACGCGGGCGAAGTACGAGGTGTTCAAGGAGGAGGGCGAACTCGTGCTGTATTGCGAGCACATCCAGACCGTCCTCTACCGGGATCCCAAGACGGCGCGCAAGGGCAAGTAAATGCCGGGCGCAACAGTCGCGTTGCGCGGCATGGCCTGGGATCATCCGCGTGCGCGCGATCCGCTCGAGGCCATCTCGGCGAACTGGACCAGAAAAACCGGTATTCCGGTCGCGTGGGATGCAAGGCCGCTCAAGGACTTCGAGGACCAGCCTCTCGAAGAGCTTGCGAGCCGCTATGACCTCGTGCTGATCGATTATCCCTTCGCCGGCGTCGCCGCCGAGTCGGGCCTGATCGTGCCGGTCGACGACTGGGCTGATGCCGCCTACCTGGCGGACCAGGCCGCCCACAGCGTGGGTCCCAGCTATGCCTCATACACGTGGGCGGGCAGGCAATGGGCGCTCGCCATCGATGCCGCATGCCAGGTCAGCGCCGTGCGCGAGGATCTCTGGCGTGCGACGGGCCGCGGGACATTGCCGGGAAGCTGGTCTGAAGTTGCCACCCTCGCCGCGGATTGCCGCGATACGCGGGGCAAGGTCGCGATGCCGCTGAATCCGAACCACGCTTACTGCGCATTCCTGTCGGTGGGCCTGAGCCTGGCCGGGAGGGATTTCTGGCCCACGGGCGCGAGCGTGCAGCAGGCGGCCGGGATAGAGGCGCTCGAATTCCTGCGGCGCTTGGTGCGCGACCTGCATGCGGCCTCGCGAAGTGAAGATCCGATCGGCATTTCCGACCGCATGGCCGACATGGACGAGATCCTTTACGTGCCGTTGATGTTCGGCTACTCGAACTACGCCCGACCGGCCTTCCGCGCCCGGATGTTGCGCTTTGGGAATGCGCCGCACGGGCCGGCTGGCGCCATCGGTTCCGTCCTCGGCGGTGTCGGAATGGCCCTGTCTGCGCGATCACGCAATCCTGGCGCCGCGGCCGGACTTGCCCGCGAGATCGGCTCGCCGGGCACGCAGTCCGGGATCTATGCCCGTTCGGGAGGGCAGCCCGGCCACGGGGCTGCCTGGGATTCACCGGAGGTCAACGCCCTGACGGGCGGATTCTTCCGGTCCACGCGTGCGACCATGAATCAGGCATTCATGCGCCCGCGCGTCCCGGGCCATCGCCGCTTCCAGCCTCTCGCGGGCGAGCTCGTCCATGAATGCCTGTGGACCGACGGGATGCCGGTTAGCGAATGCCTGGCGGAAATCGGCAGACTGGTCGACTCACTGCTGGCGAGGAATTGAGATGACCGAGCCAACTCGTGGCACCGGGCCGCTGGACGGAATCCGTGTGCTGGACTTCACGGCGCTGCTGCAGGGCCCGCTCGCAACGCAGGTCCTCGCCGACCTCGGCGCCGACGTCGTCAAGCTCGAGAAGCAGGAAGGCGAATGGATGCGCCAGTGGGGCATCTTTGCATCGCGCACGCACGGTGAGACCGATGCCTTTCTCGCGTTCAACCGCAACAAGCGCAGTGTGGCGATCGACCTGCGCGATCCCGGCGATCTCGAGCGCATCCTCGAGCTCGCAGACATGGCTGACGTCGTGGTCGAGAATTTCCGGCCCGGCGTCATGGATCGTCTTGGCCTCGGCTATGAGGCGCTCAGGAAACGCAATCCGCGCCTGATCTACGCGGCATCGTCGGGCTATGGCCGCAGCGGTCCCTATGTGTCTCGCCCCGGCCAGGATTACCTCGTTCAGGCTCTGACCGGCGCGATGTGGCTGACCGGGCGGCGCAGCGACCCGCCATTCCTGATGGCGCTCGCCATCACCGATCAATACACCGGGCTGCACCTGGTGGTCGGGATCCTCGCCGCGCTGCAGCACCGCAACCGCACCGGTGAAGGCCAGCGCGTGGACGTGGACCTGCTGTCCTGCATACTGGCGCTGCAGCAGCAGGAATTGACGGTCTACCTGAATCACCACAATTCCTTCGAGCGCCCGCAGGAAAATCTCGGCCATCCCGGAATCACCGCACCGGCTGGCGTCTATGCGACGCAGGACGGCTACCTGCTGCTTGCGATGTGCCCCTGCCCGAGGCTCGGCGGCATCCTTGGCGTCGACTGGCTCGCGAGCTTTGACACACTCGAGAAAATGTACGAGGCGCGCGACACGGTATATCGGCTGCTGGCGGCGCACTTTTCCACCAGGCCAACGGCGTACTGGATCGAGCTCCTGTCCGCCAGCGATGTCTGGTGCGCGCCGGTCCGGAGCTATGCTGATCTGGAGACTGACCCGCAGATCGCGCACAAGGGGCTGTTCTGGGATGTTCCCTACGCGGACACGGGCAAGACCTATCGCACCGTCGGATCACCCTTCAGCTTTTCGGAAAGCCCGGTGACGGTGCGCCGCGGCGCGCCGCGGGCGGGCCAGCACACGCCGGAATTCCAGGCCAGAAAAATCTGGAAGGAATGAATCGAAGCGGATTTGTAGAGGAGTGCCAGCAGATGCCCGACTTCTTTGCCCCGATCAGGGAAGCGACCGCGATCCGGGTCCGTGACGAGCACAAGCTGCCGATTGCGATCGTCGGTGCCGGCGAGATCGCGGATCTCGCGCACCTGCCTGCTTACAGGGAACATGGGCTCAAGGTCGTCGGGATCATGGACCTCGACCGCGAGCGGGCCAGGGCAGTGGCCGCGCGACATGGCATTCCCAGGGTCTATGAGTCCACGGCCGAGATCGCGCAGGACAAGGATGTCGTCGTCGTGGACATCGCGGTGTTCCCGTGGGTCCAGGGCGGGATCGCGCTGCCAATGCTCGATGCCGGCAAGCACCTGCTGTGCCAGAAACCGCTGTCCTATGACTTCGACGAGGCCGTGCGCCTGGTTGAGCATGCGGAAAAGCGCAAGCGGCTGCTGGCTGTGAACCAGCAACTTCGCTATTCGGAGAGCGTAGCCGCTGCGCGGGCGATGGTAAAGGCCGGCTGGATCGGCAAGCCCTTCGAGATGAGCTGGGACTTCCACGTCTATACGCCGTGGGAGAACTGGCCCTGGGTTGCGAAGCAACCGCGGCTCGACCTCAACCAGTTCACGATCCACTTCATCGATGCGGTGCGGTACGTGATCGGGGACCCGGTCTATGCCTACGGCACCCAGGCGCGCGAACCCGGCCAGCCGGAGCAGGGCGAGACGCGCACCATCAGCGTGCTGGAGTTCGAAGGCGAGACCCGCGCGGTGCTGAAGAGCTTCCACAAGAACCGCGCCGGCGATCCACGCGCGGAATTCCGCATCGATGGAACGGAAGGCAGCATCCGCGGCACGATCGGCCTGATGTACGACTACCCGCGCGGACGCGCCGATACCCTGGAACTCAATTCACGGGTGCTGCCCACGGACGGGTGGCTGCACTATCCAGTAACGTCCCGGTGGATCCCGACCGCCTTCATCGGGCCGATGGCGGCGCTGCTGGAAGCGGTGGCCAAAGGCGGCGTCCCGCTGACGAATGGCAGGGACAATCTGGAAACCCTGCGGATCGTCCGGGCCCTCTATCGATCGGGCGAAGAGCACGTCGTGGTCAAGTTGCGCTAGTTCTGGAGACATCGATGACAGAGAAAAGAAAGTTCCCGCCGGAGGCCGAACTCGATGCGCTGTTCAACGAGGTCAACAATGCCGGGCGGTGGGGGAAGGACGATGAGCTCGGTACGCTGAACCTGATCACGGATGCGAAGCGGATCGCCGCGGCGGCCCTGGTCCGCACCGGCCGGGCGCTGTCGCTGGCGCGGGACCTCAACACGCTGCAATCGTCGAACAATCCCTCGCCCGTGCGGCACACGATGTGCTACCAGTCGCACTACCCGATCGGGGCGGTCGATGCGCTGACCCTCGACATGCACGGCTTCGCGCTGACGCACCTTGATGCGGTCGCCCATGTCTACCGCGACCAGGACATCTACAACCGCCGCAAGGCCGCCGAGGTCGCGCTTCCGGGCGGACTGACATTCGGCGACATGCTGGCCCAGAAGGACGGGATCTTCACGCGCGGCGTGCTGTTGAATGTCGCTGCGGCGCGCGGAGTCAGCTGGCTTGCGCCTGACGAGGGCGTATACGCGGCCGACCTCGACGCGGCCGAGAAGAAGCAGAAGACCCGCGTCGAGTCCGGCGACTGCATCTTCGTCTACACGGGGCTGCAGAAGCGCGAGGCCGTCGAAGGGCCTGAGAACCTGGGCCAGCGCGTCGGCATCATGCCGGATGCCATCCGCTGGATGCACCGGCGGGCAATCTCCGTCTACTCGGGTGACTGCGTGGACGCATTCCCGAATCCCTACGGACCGCGTTACGTGATCTATTTCCATGCCATCACGCTCGCGGCCATGGGCCTGATCCTGCTCGACATCCCGGCCCTTGAGCCGCTCGTCGACCTGTGCCGCGAGCTGGATCGCAGCGATTTCCTGGTCACGATGGCGCCGCTGCGGATCAAGGGTGGAACCGGGTCGCCGGTGAATCCCATCGCTGTGTTCTGAGGAGAAGATATCGTGTACGCACCGCAGGCCTACGGCACCGCGCTCGTGCTGATGCTGACCTCCATGATCTGCTGGGGCTCGTGGCCCAACTTCCTGAAGAAGCTTCCGGGCTGGAGGCTCGAGTACTTCTACGTCGACTACACGCTCGGCTTTCTGGTCACGGCGCTGGTCTACGGCTTCACGCTCGGATCGGGAGGCACGGGCGAGCCGGGCCACCTCGATCAGTTGCTGCAGGCGGG
Source organism: Gammaproteobacteria bacterium (assembly GCA_023265875.1). GTDB lineage: Bacteria > Pseudomonadota > Gammaproteobacteria > Steroidobacterales > Steroidobacteraceae > SCUD01. Next base: position 16,850 of record JAHFSF010000031.1, read on the forward strand.
GCAGCGCGAGGCGACGTTTGCAATCGTCGGCGGACTGATCTGGAACATCGGCAACATCCTGCTGCTGAATGCCATCATGATTGCGGGCCTCGCGGTCGCCTTTCCGATCGCGGCGATCCCGGCGATCGTCCTCGGCATCGGCGCCAGCTACTGGCTGCAGCCCGTCGGCAATCCGCTGGTGCTCGGGACGAGCGCCGCGATCCTGCTGGTGGCCGCGCAGGCAACCGCCGCGGCGTACCGGCGCCTCGGCAGCGCCTCCACGCAGAACCGGACGCGGGGCATTGCGACGGCGCTCGTATCCGGGCTCCTGATCGGATTCTTTCCGCCCTTCGTCACGGCCGCCATCACCGGCAACGCGCCGCTCAATGCCTATACGGTGTCCACGCTGTTCATGGTGGGTGCATTCATCGCGACCATGATCGCCATGCCGATCCTGATCCGGCGCCCGCTGATCGGTGACGCCGGCAGGCTCTCGGGATACCTGGAAGGCGGCGTCTCAAGGCACGTACTGGGCTTGCTGGCCGGTGCGGTCTGGTGCAGCGGAACCGTGTTCAACTTCATCTCCGCCGGCATGGTCGGCATCGCCATCAGCGTCGGCATCGGCAGCGGCGCCCCGATGGTCGGCGCGCTGTGGGGCGTATTCGTGTGGGGTGAATTCGCCCAGGGTTCGTCCGCTGCGAGGGCGTACATCACGGCCGCACTGCTGCTCTATGCCGCGGGCGTCGCAGCGATGGCGATTGCCTACACGTTCTAGGGTCGTGATCGCACTGATTGCAGGGCAGCCCGCAGGATCCCCGTGATCGCAGCCGCCGCGAGGCCGGCGAGAATGGCTGCGACTGCCGCCGCCGCGGGAGGCGCCTCGAAGCGGAAAGCATCCGCGACGGACGGCATATTGACGACAATGAAGAGTGCCGCGATCGCGAGCACGCCGATCACCCAGAAA
>JAHFSF010000032.1 GCA_023265875.1 Gammaproteobacteria bacterium
CCGGCGTGTTGCCGCCGCGGGAGATGCCAGCTAGCGAGCCCGCGGCGCGGACCGTCAGCGCGGAGGCCCTGAATGCCGCGGCAGCTTTCGCCCAGCGCAGCAACTCCACATCGCTGTTGATTGCTCACAACGGAGTAATGCAGCTCGAGAAATACTGGCTGGGGGCCAATGCGGACACCCCGGCGGATTCGTTTTCGATGCACAAGACGGTGGTGGCCCTTCTGGTCGGTATTGCGATTGCCGAGCATGACATCGGCAGCGTTGATGACCCCCTGTCAAGATATTTCAATGAATGGCAGGGCGACTCGCGCGGGGCCATAACGATCCGCAATTTGCTGCAGATGAACAGCGGATTTGAGCCGATGGAATTTCCGAAAAACCCTTTCTCCAGGCATGTGCGGAGACAGATCGGTACCCATCTGGCAAGAACCGCCATGAGCTTTCCGCTGACCGATCCGCCCGGCTCGGTGTTCAGCTACAACGGCCTGAATCCCACGCTGCTGGTGATGGTGCTGGAACGCGCGACGGGCAAGCGGTACGCGGCGTATCTGGCAGAGAAACTCTGGGTGCCGCTGGGCAATCATCAGGCTGCCGTCTGGCTCGACCGGCCGGGAGGGCTGGCACGCGGTGCAACCTCGTTGTTTGCAGTGCCGCGTGACTGGCTGCGTATCGGACATCTGATCCTTAACCGCGGCCGAGTCGGGGATCAGCAGGTCGTCCCGGAGAAATGGATCGAGATGATGACGACGCCGTCAGCGACCAACCCGCTGTACGGGTTCTTGATCTGGATCGGCAGCAGGTACACGGAAAAACGCACGCTGGACGCCTTCAAGGGATTCTCCGCCATCGCCAGGGAACCGTTTCTGGCCGATGACATTGTGTATCTCGATGGACTTGGCGGGCAGCGCGTGTATGTGATTCCCTCCCGGAATTTGGTTATTGTGCGTACCGGCGTGTTGGCGCAGGAATGGGAGGAGACGCCGCTGCCGAATCTCGTGTTGGCCGGCATTCTCGACTGACTGTCGTCTTCGGTGGCCGATCAGCGCCGGAAAGACCTGGTGTGGATTTCAGTGCAGCAGGCGATCCTGGCATGGGGAGTAACGGCATCATGACCGCGCAAAAGCCGAAGATTTTCTACGGCTGGTGGATAGTGGCCGCCGCGATGCTATGCATCTCGACCGGAACCGGACCTTTTGCGTTCGCGTCACTCGGTATTTTCATGTTGCCACTGACCGAAGAATTCGGCTGGTCGCGTTCCCAGGTGAGTCTGTGCACTATGATCCTGGTAGCGACCACGGCGCTGTCGATGCCGATTGTGGGCCGGCTTGTCGACAGGTTCGGATCACGCCGCATTCTGGTTTTTTCCATGCTCATCCTGTCGGCCTGCCTGGCGGCGATACCGATGGTGACTTCCAGGCTCTGGCATCTGGCGCTGATTTTCGCGGTCATCGGCACCCTGGGCGCGGGCACCAACAGCGTTCCCTACATGCCCATATTGTCAGCTTGGTTTGACAAGAGACGCGGCCTGGCGATAGGTATCGCCATCGCCGGCATCGGCCTTGGGTATGCCTATGTGCCCCTGCTGCTGCAGTTCCTGATCGACCGGTCCGGATGGCGATCGGGGTACCTGGCCCTGGGCGCCGTTGAACTGGCGGTGGCCGTTCCTTTGGCGTTGCTGGTGTTGAGGGAATCGCCGGCGGCGATGGGCCTTAAGCCGGACGGCGCTTTGACGGGGCCGGAACCGCGAGCCACGTCACGCAATGTCGGATTCAGCGTGCCGGAGATTCTCCGGCGCCGCGAATTCTGGATGCTGCTCGGAATATTCCTCGTGCTGTCCTTCGTGCTCAACGGCATGCTCTCACACCTCGTGCCGATGCTGGTGGATCGGGGCATGGAGTCCGGCACCGCAGCGGCTGTGGCCTCTCTGGAGGGTGTCACGGTCTTTTTCAGCCGAATCTTCATCGGCTTTCTGATCGACAAGTTTTTTGCGCCACGGGTCGGGGTTGTTTTCTTTGCGTTGTCGGCGTTCGGCATCGGCATGTTTGCTCTCGGTGCCGTCGACACCACAGCGTTCGTTGCCGTAATTCTGATCGGACTCAGCCTGGGCGCCGAGATCGACATTCTGGCCTACCTCGCCAGCCGGTATTTCGGTCTGCGTGCTTATGGCACCGTTTACGGTCTGTTGTTCGCGGCGGTGCTGGTGGGGACCGCAACCGGACCATTTATATTTGGACTCGGTTTCGACCTGTCGGGCTCCTATGACACGGTTCTTGTCGGTTGTGTTCTGATCAACATCATGGCGGTGCTGTTGATGGGCCTGTTTGGCCCCTATCCCGATTGGGAAAAGGCGGGAGCGCCCGCGTCCGGTGCATCCGGAACGTAGTACCGCAACCCAGGTTCAGGAATATGCCGTTTCATGATCTTCGATCCTTTCTTGAGGCGCTGGAAGCGGCCGGGGACCTGGTCCGTATCCGTGGTGAGATCAGTCCGCGACACGAAATCGCGGCATATATCCGCAGGACTTCGGACACCGATGGCCCTGCACTCCTGTTCGAAAAGGTCAGGGGCTCGGCAATCCGGGTTGCCGGCGGCGTTTTTGCGAACCGACGCAAGGCTGTTCTGTCCCTGGATTGCGGTGCAGATGAAGCGGTGAACGCATTCGCGAAGGCAATGCACGCGCCGTTGACGACTCGGCTGGTCGATTCGGGGCCCTGCAAGGACATTGTCCTGACGGGCCCCGCCGTCGACCTGACCCACTGGCCGGTCCCGACCTACTGCGAGCAGGACAGCGGCCCGTTCATCACGGCGGCCGTGGCGCTCAGCAAAGACCCGGTGGACGGCAGCAAGAACGCGTCCATTTACCGGTTTGAAGTCAAATCCCCCCGGCGTCTCGGCGTGCTCGCCCAGCCGCCGCACCATTTGGGCATACATATTCAGAAGGCTGAACAGCGCAATGAACCGCTGCCGGTGGCCTTGGCCATCGGCGTGGCACCGGCCGTATTGATGGCAACGCAATGGGAGGCCCCATACGGCGTGGACGAGCTGGGTCTCGCCGGCGCGTTGCTGGGGCGTGCCGTTGAAGTCGTGAGGTGCGAAACGGTGGATCTGGAGGTCCCCGCTCATGCGGAAATCATCATCGAAGGCCACATACTTCCTGGCGTGCGCGAGATCGAGGGACCCTTCGGCGAATACACCGGTTATTACACGCCGGCTTACCCAAAGCCGGTCATGGAAGTTACCGCTTTAACTCACCGACGCGACCCGATTTTCCAGGCCATGCTGACCGGAGAACCGACTACCGAGAACCACGTGCTCAAGATGATCCCGATGGAGGCTTCTTGCCTGCTGAACCTGAGGCGGCGGTTTCCCGGCGTCACGGCGGTGCACTTCCCCGGAGCCGGCGGCGTTGGTCTCATGAGCGTGATTGCGCTCCGCCCGCGGGCGAAAAATGAGGCGCGAAGTGTGCTGACCACGATGTTGGGCAGTCACGGCAACAAACTGGTCGTGGTTGTGGACGACGATGTCGATATCTTCGACCTGCAGCAGGTCATGTGGGCGGTATGCACCCGCTGCCAGCCCGACCGGGACGTCATCATCCTGCCGCGCATGATGGGCTGGCAACTCGACCCCTCGGCGCCCGAGCTGGGAACCTACGCTGTCATGGGCATCGACGCCACGCGGCCCTTCGGAGAAAAATTCGATTCCGTGGCCCGGGTGCCCGGCGTGGATAAGGTCCCGGATTTGCGCAAGCGCGGGGCGTGAGCGAATCCGCGATCCGCAATGCCTGGCGCAGCCACGATCAATTCACCTCACTCGGCGCCGTCCCCGGCGGACGTGGAATTCACGCCCTGCCAGCGCTTGACGATCCCGGGATCCAGTCCAAACAGATCCAGGACCCGGCCCACTGTTGCATTCAGAATGTCATCGATCGTCCGCGGCCGGCTATAAAACGCCGGGACCGGAGGGAACAATATGACGCCCATCAGCGATGCCTCATGCAGCAGGCGGCAATGACCGACGTGCAACGGCGTTTCCCTCGGCAGGGCTACCAGGCACCGGCGCTCCTTTAACACCACGTCAGCGGCACGCGTCAGCAGGCTGTCGGCATTTGAATTCACGATGGCTGACAGCGTACGCATGGAGCACGGAGCAATGATCATGCCCTCGGTCCTGAATGAACCGCTGGAGATGCTGGCGGCAAGATTCTTGTTGCTGTGGACGACGTCGGCCAGATTCTCGATGTCGGCGAGTTCCATGTCGGTCTCGATTCTGACATTCAGCTTTGCCGTATTGCTCATGACCAGATGGATCTCATAGTCCGGGAGCTTGCGCAACACTTCCAGCAGCCGAACACCATAAGGCAGGCCGCTGGCACCTGAAATCCCGATAATCAGCCGTTTTTTGGCATTCCGCATAGGCTTGCCGTTGTGGCCCTATCGAAGCTGGCGGATGCAGTATTCCACAGCCGGACCGGATCCGTTGCATCCGGGCGTGATCTGCCGGGCACACCAGGGCGGGAACCGTCGGCGCGATGCCCAAGTGATATGATGCTCAGTTGGTGCCAACAGGCCCCGCGTAATCCCTGCGCTGATTGACTCGAATAGGACTGTCGCTTAGATTGCGAATCGACCGGTGTTCCAACCTTCAAATGTGAACGGGGCACCGCCCGAATCCGAACCGGATTGAATTCTCAGCGCCATCGAATGAATGCAAGGCGGCCCTTCGACTGGTGCGGGCACCTGCAAGGAGGTTCGATATGAGTCGGGTCAGTCGCAGCTTAATGAACGCGTGCAGCGGCCTGATCGGGGTTGCTGCGTTTGCCGGTGTCGCCACGCCGGTTGCGGCTGCGGAGCTGGAGGAAGTCGTCGTTTCGGCAACGCGACGCCTGGAGTCTACCCAGGATATTCCAATTTCGGTAACCGCGTTTTCGGCGGATACCATCCAGGAGCTTGGTTTTACCCAGTCCTTCGACATCGCATCGCAGGTGCCGAATCTCCAGTTCCTGGGCGAGACCGCAAGCACAATTCCCTTCATCTTCCTGCGCGGAATCGGCAACACATCGTTTTTCTCCAACAGCATCAACCCGGTCGCGTTGTACGTCGATTCGGTCTATCTGGGCCAGAACATCACGCAGGGCTTCCAGTTATTTGACCTGGAACGCGTGGAAGTCCTGCGCGGCCCGCAGGGAACGCTGTTTGGCCGCAACACGACCGCGGGCCTCGTTCATTTTCTGACCCGCAGACCGTCCGTGAAGGACGGTGTCAACAGCCGTATCGCGATCACGGGCGGCAATTATGGCCAACTGGACGTGGATGGCGCAGTCGGGTTTCCGCTGGGCGACCGCGCGGCGGTTCGAGTCGCCGCAATGCAGCAGACCAGCGGCGGTGCCTATGACACGGTGAATCCGCAACGGGACGCGGGCAAGTTCGGTGACGCAGATACGCACGCAGTACGCGCTCAGCTCCTGTTGTCGCCCACGGACGACCTCGACATATTGATCCGGGGTAATTGGGGCCAGGATCGTTCGGAGCTGAACCCCCTGAAACCAGGCTACATCATCAGTCCCTTCGGAGTTCCGAATTGCCCGCCGGGAGCAATATCCGGCGCGTTGAACAATGGCTGCACGGACCCATTTGGCTTCGGGCTTGCCGTGGACTCCGATTATCAGCACGTGCAATTCACCTTTGATCCGTTTCAGAAGCTGGAAAGCAAAGGTGCATCCGGGGAAATCAATTGGAGGGTGGGTGACTACACGATCACGTCACTGACTGCATGGGACAAGGCGGACATGACCCGCCTCGAGGACGACGACGCCAACGTCCTCGTCATTTTGAGCGATACCTTTCTCGCGAACGCGAAGCTTTTCAGCCAGGAACTGCGGCTGACATCCAATCTGAAAGGCCGGCTTAACTGGATCCTGGGCGCCTATTACTACACGGATGAACTGGACTCCGCGTTGCACTTCAACAATCTCGATCTCGGTCCGCCACCGGGTAGCGGTATACCGGTGCCACTGGGTTTGGCGCAAAACATCCTGCAGAAGACGGACAGCTGGTCGGCGTTCGGTGAATTCACCTATGAACTCTCAGAAAAGCTGACTGCCAGGGTCGGCTTACGCGTGACCGAAGACAAACGGCATGTCGATATCGATACTTTCTTCATGAATGCCCTGTTGCTGCCGACAACGCAGCCGATTTCCAGGACGGTCGCGACAAATGCAACTCTGTTCCCGCTGATTCTTCCCACATCGCTCGAAAAGGACTGGTCGGAATGGAGCGGAAGATTTGCCCTGGACTATGCCTTCAGCAACGACCAGATGATGTATGTCAGCGCTTCGCGGGGCTTCAAGGGTGGCGAGTTCAATGGCGGCGCGTTGCTGGATCCAAGCGAGGCCACCATTGCCGATCCGGAATTCATGAACAGTTACGAATTGGGGTACAAGGGCAAGCAGCTAGATGGCACGCTGCAACTCAACATCACGGGCTTTTACATGGAGTACAGCGACCAGCAGGTATTGATCTCGGGGGCGACCCCGTTCGGTCTGTTGCCGTCGCTGCAGAATGCCGCGGCTTCGACGATAAAGGGCGTGGAACTTGAGTCGCAATGGCAGCCCACCGATTCCTGGTTTGTGGCGCTGGGTGCAGCGTACCTGGACGCCAGGTTCGACAAGTTCATTGATCCCGCCCTCGGTGTGGACCGGTCCGGGAACCGGCTGGCCCATGCTCCGAAATTGACCCTCAACGGCGTCGTACGATATACGCGACCGCTCGCCGATGGCAGCTGGTCGACGCAGCTGGACGGGTCCTGGAATGCCGAGCAGTTTTTCACCGTCGAAAACACGCCCGCCCTGCGCGAGAGCGCTTACGCCGTGGTCAACGGTCGCGTGAGCTACAAGTTCCGCAATGACCAGGTGGAACTCGCCCTCTTTGTGAAAAACATCCTCGACGAGGAATACAAAGCGACGGGGTTTGACACCGCCAGTGCCGGATTCGGAGCGGACGTGTATGTCATGGGCCGACCGCGGACGTTCGGCGGCCAGTTCGTCTTTTCATTTCATTAGCGCCATTCCGGCACACCGGAAGGCCAGGCAGTCCCTGCGGCGATTCCGCCCGGCAGCGGCGAGGCTGACGGCTGTATCGCGGCATCTCCAGGTCACTCGCCGACTATCCATTCTTGCCTCTGGCCGAAACCCCGGGCGTTATCGATAAAGAAGATCTTCGTCGGCGTCAGGCAGTAGAGCTTTACCTTAAGAAAGGCCTCGGCAAGAACCCCGCTGCCAGGGTTCGCGAAAATCTTGACGACTTCGGGATATTTGCGCGCGTAAATTGCCATGGCTTCAGCCCTTTCGATCTCCGAATCGACCAACCTGACCTTGCCTTCAAGCTGGACACCTTTGATCTCGCGCCAATCCTTGTAATCTTCCTGGATCGTCACCCCGGCGCGTGAGTTTCCCGAAAGGTTCCGGCAATGGCGGGATCCCGGCGCCGAAAGAAAATACAGCCGAAAATCGTCGCTGGCATAGAACACCGTCGCTGCCCACGGGACATCGCTCGCACAGGTGGCGAGTGTCATGGTGTTGTGGCCCCGCACGTAATCGAGGACTTCCTGCTTCAAGGCGTCAGACATGGGGTCGTCCGCGAAACGGGGTTTGGGTTCCTCTGGGAGCGCTCCGGTTGGCGCTATCTCATTGACTGCGCGCCAGCGGCGCATTTCGCAGCGCCTCGAGATCACGCGCGCCGACGCACAACATTGCAACTTTGATTTCCTGAATCACGTTGCTGACAAGTCTTACCACTTCTCCGGAGGATTTCACAGCCGCCGCCAGGAGCGGTTGGGCAAACCCTGCGATATCCGCGCCGAGCGCGAGGGCTTTGGCAACATCGACGCCGGTGCGTATGCCGCCCGAAGCGATCAGCGGCGTGTCGGGTAACGCCTTGCGCAGGCTAACCAGGGCTTCCTCGGTGGGTATCCCCCAGTCCGCAAAAGTCGTTTCAGCCGGATGGCCCGATCGCTTCGCGCGCTGCGCCTCGACCGCAGACCATGAAGTTCCGCCCTTGCCCGCGATATCGACCGCCGCAACTCCGGCCTGCAGCAGACGGCGTGCGACATCTACTGACAGGCCGTTGCCCACCTCCTTGGCGACGACGGGAACCGCGAGCTGCCGGCACACGGCAGCGATCTTTGCCGTCAATCCCCTGAAGTTGCGATTGCCTTCAGGCTGGACTGCCTCCTGCAAAACGTTGAGGTGAAAGATCAGCGCATCGGCGCCAATCATCGCCACGGCGCGCCTGCACTGATCGATACCGTAGCCGTAATTCAATTGCACCGCACCCAGATTCCCGCAGAGCAGGATGTCCGGCGCAACGTCGCGGACTTGAAACGAACTCGCCGCCGATGGCTCTTCGATCGCCACGCGCTGCGACCCCACCCCCATGGCGATCCCCAGCTCCTGCGCTGCCGCGGCCAGATTCCGATTGACCTTGCGGGCGAGTTCAAAGCCGCCGGTCATGGAGGAAATCAGGATCGGCGCGCGCAAATGCTTACCCAGGAACGTCGTGCTCAGGTCGATGTCATCGATATCCAATTCCGGCAGCGCGTTATGGATGAAGTAGTAGCGATTGAACCCGGTCATCGATGGACCCGCTACCCGCTCGGCGTCGAGACAGATTTCGAGATGCTCCCGTTTCCGCTGCCGGGTCTGGCTGAGGACCTTGCTTACTCTTCGTCGTGGCATGGTATCGGTGCGAAATTCCTGCCGGTCGTGGAAAAGCTCTGCGTCAATTTCCAGCTGGTCTGGAATCCGGGTGCCCATGGCTTGCAGACGGCGCAGGCCCATTTCGCCGATCCGACAAGATCAGGAAAACTTCAGGGCGTTGACCCTAACTACTCTAGATCATTCTATTGCAAACAGCATCAAGGCGGAGTGAGACCCCGCCGTGCCATTTGGGCGGCCGATCACATCCGTATCCACACGGATGAAATTTCCGCGCGGGAGGAGCATTGTCAGCTCTGGCCCAGGGCGACAGGAGCGGCATGTTCCAGATTCGAATCCACGGCCGCGGTGGCCAGGGGGTCGTCACCGCTGCTGAGCTGCTGTCCGTGGCAGCTTTCCGCGAGGGCCGGCACGCGCAGGCGTTCCCGAGCTTCGGCTCGGAGCGCACGGGCGCACCCGTGGTTGCCTTCTGCCGCATCGACGACCGCCCGATCCGGCTGCGAGAGCCGATCATGGCGCCCGACGCGCTGATCATCCAGGACCCGACGCTGCTGCACCAGGTGGACGTGTTCAGCGGGCTCGTCCCGGATGGCTACGTCGTCATCAACACGACCCGATCGTTCGAGGAACTCGGCCTGAGCGAATTCCTGGCCCGCTTCCGCCGCGAACGGATCTGCACGTTGGCCGCAACGGAGCTCGCCCTGAAACACATCGGCCGCGCGGTGCCGAATGCCGCGCTGCTCGCCGGGTTCGCAGCCGTTTCGGGGCGAATCTCCCTCGAATCGGTGAATGCCGCAATCCGTGACAGGTTCCCGCTGAAGATCGCCGACGCCAACGTCGCCGCAGCGACGGAAGCCTACAATTACGTGACGCAGGAAATGCGGGAGGCCGCCCATGCTCAAGCAGACTGAAGGCTCGGCTGCGGTTGCCGAGGCCGTGGCGCTCTGCCGTCCCGAAGTGATCTGTGCCTACCCCATCTCGCCGCAGACGCACATCGTGGAGGCACTCGGCCGCATGGTGACTGCAGGGCGGCTCGCTCCCTGCGAATTCATCAACGTCGAGTCGGAATTCGCCGCCATGTCGGTGGCGATCGGCGCCTCCGCCGCAGGTGTCCGGGCCTACACCGCCACGGCGAGCCAGGGACTGCTGTTCATGGCCGAGGCGGTCTACAACGCCGCCGGTCTCGGCCTGCCCATCGTCATGACGGTGGCGAACCGCGCCATCGGCGCGCCCATCAACATCTGGAATGACCACAGCGATGCTCTCAGCCAGCGCGACTGCGGCTGGATCCAGCTGTTCGCGGAAGACAACCAGGAGGCACTGGACCTCCACATCCAGGCATTCCGCCTGGCGGAGGAACTCTCGCTGCCGGTGATGGTGTGCATGGATGGATACATCCTGACGCACGCCTACGAACAGGTGGACCTGCCGACGCAGGAGCAGGTGGATGCCTACCTGCCGCCCTACGAGCCGCGCCAGGTGCTCGACCCGGCCAGCCCCATCTCGATCGGCGCGATGGTGGGCCCCGAGGCCTTCATGGAGGTGCGCTACCTCGCCCACGCCAAGCAGAAACAGGCGCTCGAACTGATGCCGTCCTGGACCGATGAGTTCAAGCGCATCTTCGGCCGTGAGAGCGGCGGGCTCACCCACACCTACCGCATCGAGGATGCGGATACGGTGGTCGTGGCGCTCGGCTCCGTACTCGGCACCATCAAGGACACCATTGACGGGATGCGCGAACAGGGTGTCCGGATCGGTGCGCTCGGCATCACCTGCTTCCGTCCCTGGCCCACGGTGGCCGTTCGCAGGGCGCTCGCAGACGCAAAACGGATCGTCGTGCTGGAGAAAAGCCTGGCGGTGGGCCTCGGCGGCATCGTATCGAACAACGTCGCGGCGTCCTACGCCGGTTCCCCCGACCTCGTGCACACCGTGATCGCAGGTCTCGGCGGCCGCGCCATCACGCGTGCGTCGCTGCACCAGATGTTCGGCCAGGCAGTCGAGGGCCGTCTCGAGCCGGTGACATTTCTCGACCTGGATCACGCGGCGGTCGAACGCGTGCTCGCGCGCGAGCGCGAGCAGCGACGCTCTGGCCCGATCGCTGAAAGCATCCTGCGCGACCTCGGCGTGGTCGGCGCCAGGATCGGTTGAGGAGCATGCAATGACGTACCAGCCGATCCGCTTCTACCAGACGGGCACCTTTACGGTCGGCAACCGCCTGCTGCCGGACGACCAGCGCTCGGTGCAGGCGAACATGCGGCGCACGAACTCGCTGAACTCCGGGCACCGCGCATGCCAGGGCTGCGGTGAGGCGCTCGGCGCGCGCTACGCGATCGACGCCGCAATGGAAGCGACGAATCGCCAGCTCGTCGCGGCCAACGCGACCGGCTGCCTCGAGGTGTTCTCGACGCCCTATCCGGAGACCTCGTGGCAGATTCCCTGGATCCACTCCCTGTTCGGCAATGCGGCCGCGGTCGCCACCGGCATCGCGGCGGCCATGCGCGTCAAGGGCCGCGATGACGTGCGGGTGGTCGCGCAGGGCGGTGACGGCGGCACCAACGACATCGGCTTCGGCTGCCTCTCGGGAATGTTCGAACGCAACGACGACGTCCTCTACATCTGCTACGACAACGAGGGCTACATGAACACGGGTGTGCAGCGCTCCTCGGCGACGCCGCCGGCTGCGCGCACCAATACGACGATGCCGCTTGGCGAGTCGGCGGGCAACCGCTTCGGCCAGGGCAAGTACCTGCCCGCGATCGCCATGGCCCACGACATTCCGTACGTCGCCACCGCCACCGTCGCCGAGCTGCATGACCTCGAAGCGAAGGTCCGCCGCGCGATGGAATTCCGCGGCGCGCGGTACATCCACATCCTGGTTCCCTGCCCGCTCGGCTGGGGTCACGGCTCCGCCGAGACGATCAAGATCGCGCGACTGGCCAAGGAGACCGGCCTCTTTCCCGTGCTCGAGGCCGAGGGCGGCAAGCTGACCAACGTCTCGAAGATCAAGAAGAAACTGCCGGTCGAGGAATACCTGCGACCGCAACAGCGCTTTGCGCACCTGTTCAGGGATCCGCCACGCCGCGACGTCATCGACCGGATCCAGCAGATGGCCGACCGCAACATCCTTCGCTACCGGCTGCTCGAGGATGTGGAGCGCCGGGCATGAAGACCAAGCCCTTCGCCATCACGCTCGATCCGGGCTCGAGCCTCGCCAATCGGACCGGATCCTGGCGCACGGTCCGCCCCGAATACATCGACCGCCTGCCGCCCTGCAACCACGCCTGCCCGGCCGGCGAGAACATCCAGGGCTGGCTGTTCCACGCCGAATCCGGTCATTACGAGGAAGCCTGGCGCGTGCTGACGCAGGACAACCCGCTGCCCGCGGTCATGGGCCGGGTCTGCTATCACCCCTGCGAGACGGCCTGCAACCGCGCGCAGCTCGACGAGTCCGTCGGCATCAATGCGATCGAGCGTTTCATCGGCGATGAGGCGCTGCGTTGCAGGTGGAAATTCGCGCCGCCGCTCTCGGCCACGGGCAAGCGCGTGCTGATCGTGGGCGCCGGGCCCTCGGGCCTGTCGGCCGCCTATCAGCTCGCCCGCCTCGGTCATGCGGTGGCCATCCGGGAAGCGGGCCCGGCGCCGGGCGGCATGATGCGCTTCGGGATTCCCAAGTACCGCCTGCCGCGCGCGGTGCTCGACGCCGAGATCCAGCGGATTCTCGACCTGGGCGTCGCACTCGAACTCGACTCCAGGGTGGCGAACGTGCTCGATGCCATGCGCCGGGGCGGCTTCGATGCGGTGTTTCTTGCCGTCGGTGCGCACATCGCCAAGCGCGCTTACATTCCCGCGGGCAGCGCGTCGAAGATGCTCGATGCGATATCCGTGCTGCGCAGCATGGAGGGCGGCGAAAGGCCCCTGCTCGGCCGGCGCGTCGTGGTCTATGGCGGCGGCAACACGGCCTTCGACATGGCGCGCACCGCCAAGCGCCTCGGCGCCGAGGAGTCGATCATCATCTACCGGCGCACGCGCGAAAAGATGCCGGCGCACGAGTCGGAACTCGAGGAGGCGCTGCAGGAGGGCGTGCTGGTCAAGTGGCTCTCGACCATCAGGCAGGCCGGCGAGTCATCGATCACCGTCGAGAAGATGCAGCTCGACGCGAGGGGCAACGCGCAGCCGACGGGCGAATTCGAAACGCTCGAGGCGGATTCCGTGGTCCTCGCGCTCGGCCAGGACGTGGACCTGTCGTTGCTCGACGGCGTGCCGGGACTCGAAGTCCAGGACGGCGTCGCGAAGGTGGGCCTGGACATGATGACCGGGCACCCTGGCATCTTTGCGGGCGGCGACATGATCCGTGGCGAGCGCACCGTCACGGTGGGGATAGGCCACGGCAAGCTCGCGGCACGCAACATCGATGCGTGGCTGCGGGGCGCAACCTGGGTGCACCCGGCGAGCCATGAGTTCGCCAGTTTCGACAAGCTCAATACCTGGTACTACTCGGACGCTCCCAAGTCCAGGCAGCCCGTGCTCGACACGATCCGCCGCCAATCCACGTTCGAGGAGGTGGTGGGCAGCTTCGACGAGTTCACGGCGCAGTTCGAGGCGCGACGCTGCCTCTCCTGCGGCAACTGCTTCGAGTGCGACAACTGCTATGGCGTGTGCCCGGACAATGCCGTCATCAAGCTGGGGCCGGGACAGCGCTACGAGTTCAATTACGACTACTGCAAGGGCTGTGGGCTGTGCGTCGCGGAGTGCCCTTGCGGGGCGATCCGCACGGTGCCCGAGGAAATCTAGGGGGAGCGATGAGCAGGATCAGCTGTTTTGCCGTTGGCGCAATGCTCGCCGCTGCGGCCGCGTGTGCGGATGAGACCACGATCGTGAGCGATGTCCTCGGACCCGAGGGTCCGTTGTACGTTGACGGCAATCTCTACTACGTCGCCTGGACTTCGAGCACGCTGTCGAAGTGGGATGGCAGCGCGATTACCGTGCTGAACGACAGCGTGGGTTGCAGCCATAACGGTCTGGCGCTTACGAGACAGAAGACCTTTCTGATTGCCTGCACCGCGGATCCCGGCGCCATCCTCGAAGTCGACATGACGGGAAAACAGCTGCGCCGATGGGATGCCGACAGCAACGGCAGGAAGTTCGACGGCGGCATCAATGACGTGGTGGCGACTGCCGCCGGTGGCGCATATGCCACGGTCTTTGGCCCATGGGTCGAACAACCCACTGCGGTGATCGGCCGAATTCTCTATCTGGCGCCCGGCAGCCAGGAGTGGGTCGGGGTAGCAGACGACCTGAATTATGCGAACGGAATCGGTGTTTCTCCGGACCAGAAGACCCTTTACGTCAGCGAAACGGTCGGTAACTGCATGTTGAAGTTCACGATCAATGATGACGGCTCGCTGGGCCACCGGTCGAATTTTGCCCTGCTGAACGTCCTCACCAGAAACAAGGCCGATACCTCGTGGATCGGGCCTGACAGCATGAAGATCGACCGCAAGGGAAACATCTATGTCGCCCAATGGTCAGGCGGCAGGATTTTCAAGCTGTCTTCCGACGGCAAGCTGCTGCACGTATTCGAGATCGCGGCGGGTGATGGCACGACCAACGTCGCATTCGGCGCTGGCGAAAAAGAACTGTACGTGACCGTGGTGAAGGATCCGAACGACCCGCAGGCAAGGGGCAGCGTCGTCAAGATCCCGAACGTCGAGTAATCGCCGCTGCGGCTGGGTCGCCGCCCGCCCTATCTCGTCTCGATTCCCGGCGCGATCTCCACCTTCAGCTTCTGCTTCGCCTTGGCCTTGCCGTAGTCCAGCGTGATCGTGTATTCGCCCGCGCGCACGAACTTCTGTCCCTCGCCGCCGTATTCGTTCAACACTTCCTTGGTCGGCCGCAGGTCCCAGTTGAATCGATTGATACCCGGCACTCCCGTGAACTTGAATTTGGCCACTGGCTGGTCCAGCGCATTTGAAATCTTGATCTCCACCTGCTCGCCAAGGAATGACTTCAGGAAAAAGCTGATCAGCGCGCCCTCGGGCGGGTTTTCGCCGCGGAAGTCCGCCTTGCCGGTCCAGTTGGCCCATCCCGGGAGCAGGTAAATGCCATGAGCATCCCGTGGCCTAAAGATGAAAGCATCCTTGGCCGCTATCTCTGCGGTCAATTCCTCGAGCGGGCGGATGTCATCCACGACAAACAGGCTGCGCCCGTGCGTGGCGATGACGAGGTCCGCGTCGCGCGGATGAATCAGGATGTCGTCCACGGCGACCGTAGGCAGTCCGCCAAATTTCAACCAATGGCCACCGCGGTCGAGGCTGACGAATAGTCCGAATTCCGTGCCGGCAAAAAGCAGGTTCGGGTTCTTCGGGTCTTCGCGGGCCACTTTGACCGGCCCATCCGCCGGGAGATTCGACGCAATGTCCTGCCAGGTCTTGCCGCCATCATCGGTGCGATAGAGCAGCGGCGAATAATTTCCCATCCGGTGCGCGTCCACGGCCATGTACGCGACGCTGGCGTCGTGCCAGCTCGCCTCGATGCGGAAGATCCACTGGCCCTTCGCGGCCGCCGGCAGATTGGCCGTCAGGTCCGTCCAGTCCGCCCCGTCGTTGGCCGTGACCCACAGCTTGCCGTCGTCCGTGCCCGCCCATAGCAGGCCGGCCTTCACCGGTGAGTCGGCGAGCGCGTACACCACGCCGTAGTTCTCGGCGCCACTGCCGACCGCAATCATCTTCGTGAGCTGCTGCGTGGAAAGGTCGCCGCTGATGCGGTCCCAGTGCTCGCCGTGACTGGACATGCGAAAGACATAGTTGCCGCCGAGATACATCGTGCCGGCATCGTGCCGGCTGCCAATCAGCGGCGCGTTCCAGTGAAAACGGAACTCGGACTGGCCTTCAGTCGGTTCCGGCCGCAGTTCCTTGGCCTCGCCGTTCTTCAGGTTGAAGCGGCGGACGGAGCCTTGCTGCGATTCGGCGTAAACGATGTCCGGGTCATCGGCGTCGAAGGTGCAGTAGAAACCGTCGCCGCCGCCAATGTTGATCCAGTCGGAGCTGACAATTCCGTCCTTCGCGCGTGTCTGGCTCGGTCCGACCCAGTTCAGGTTGTCCTGCAGCCCGCCGCAGATGCGGTACGGCGTGCTCAGGTCCGCGTTGATACGGTAAAACTCGCCCGCCGGGAAATTGCTCAGGTGGTGCCAGGTCTTGCCGCCGTCCCAGCTCTGGTAGGGACCGCCGTCGGTGCCCAGCAGCAGCCGCCTGGGGTTTCGCGGGTCGATGGCCAGCGCATGGTTGTCGGGATGCACCTTGTCGAACAGGTCCTCGCGGAAAGTTTCGCCACCATTGTCCGAAACGTGCAGGGCAAAACCGAGCACATACACGCGCTGGTCGTTTTCCGGATCGACGCGGACCTGGCTGAAGTAGAAAGACCGCGGAGCGAGGGCATTCATCCGCTTCCAGGTTTCGCCAGCGTCGTCAGAACGGAAAACGCCGCCGCTCTTGCTCTTGATGTCGTCGATGCTGCTCGTTCCACCCTCGTCGCTCTGCACCACCGCATACACGATTCTCGGGTTCTTCGCGTACACCGCGAGCCCGATGCGCCCCGTCAGCCCTGGCAGGCCGCTCCCGAGCTTCTTCCAGGTCGCGCCGCCGTCGCTGCTCTTGAAGATTCCGCCGAGGTCCTTGCCATCGGTCGCATCCGGCCCATAGGAAAACGCCCAGGGCTTGCGCTGCCGCGCGTAGAGCGCCGCATACAGCACGTTCGGATCGCGTGGATCCATGACGATGTCGCCGCAGCCGACGCGCTCCTTCTGTTCGGCGGCGGCCAGAATCAGCGTCCACGTTGTGCCGCCGTCCGTCGTCTTGTAGCAGCCTCTTTCCCCTCCCCAGTTCCACAAATCGCCCATCGCCGCGACATAGACTGTCTGCGGATCGCTCGGGTGCACGACGATTCGGGCAATCGTCCTGCTGTTCTTCAGACCCACCTGCGTCCAGGTGTCGCCGCCGTCGGTCGAGCGATAGACACCGTTGCCCCAGCTCGAGCTGTTGCGGTCATTCGCCTCGCCGCTGCCCACCCACACCGTCTTCGGGTCCGAGGGCGCCACGGCCACCGCCCCGATCGCCGCCACCGGCTCCTTGTCCAGGACCCCGTCCCAGGTCGCGCCGTTGTTCGATGTCTTCATCAGGCCGCCGGTGCCCAGCGCGACGTAGAACGTCGCCGGATCCTTCGGGTCGAAGGCGATATCCGCGACGCGCCCGCTCATCAAGGCGGGCCCGATGCTGCGCGCCTCGAATGCCTTCAGCATGGTTTCATCGACGGCAGGACCCGGCGGGAATCTGGCCGGCGCCGCCGCCCACGCCACCCCGACCAGCAGGACGGCAAAGATCGCTCCAATCATCGATTTCCTGTCCATCCTCGCCTCAGCCATGCGCTCGCGGTACTCGTGGCCAGCGCCAGTATCGCATTAGTGCCACATCAATGGCCGGCGCGGCCCACCGGTCGTTTACACTCCACCGCTGGCGGCGGTCGTTTACAGGGTCGAATCATGCCTGGGATATTCCGATCGAGCGCGGCAACATTCATCGCGTTGCTGGTGTTCACCACGAGTTACGCTGCACCGGCTGCCGACGTGACAGCCGCACTTGAATGGCGGCTGGTCGGTCCCTTCCGCGCCGGTTGGGCCACCGTGGCCGCAGGCGTAGGCGGTGGATCCGACACATTTTATTTCGGCGCTGCCGGCGGCGGGGTCTGGAAGACGGATGACGCCGGCCGCACCTGGAACCCGGTATTCGATGGAACGGGTTCCGCCTCGGTGGGGGCGCTCGCGGTGTCG
>JAHFSF010000157.1 GCA_023265875.1 Gammaproteobacteria bacterium
GCGATCAGCTCGTCGATGAATGACTGCGGGATGCGGCCGGCCATGACACAAGATACCGCAGAATGCGGCGCCGCCCGGCGCTCAGGCCGGCAAGCTCTCGCCGGCGGACCAGCCGGCCTTGGCCAGTCGCTGGAGCAGGGCCAGCGCCTCCATGCGGCCAGCGCGCGTGTGAACGGGCAGCACCAGCACGTCGCCCGGGCGCGCCCAGGCCAGCGCCGCACGGACGGCGGATATTTCATCCGGCTGCTCATGGATGACCGCAGCCGGCAGACCGGCGCGCGCCAGCGCCTGGCGCAGCAGGGCGGGCACCTCGCCTTCGCCGCGGCCGCGCAGATGGCTGGCGATTTCCTTGATGATGACGAGGTCCGGCTGGGCGGCCGCCGCGGCCATTGCGAGTTGCGCGAGGTCGGCATCCCGGCGATTGCCGGCCTGGCCGAGCAGCAGTGCAAGCCGCCCGCCGCGCATCCTGCCGGCGAGCTCGAGGAGGGCGGCGAGCGCGACCGGGTTATGGGCGAAGTCGACAACGAGCTGCAATCCGCCCAGCTCAAAACGCATCAACCGGCCGGGATTGTCTTCGGGTGTCGCGCCGAAGCGCACAAATGCCGTCGCGATGATGCCGGGCGCGACACCCAGCGCCGCTGCGGCGAGCGCCGCCGCAGCGAGGTTCGCGACATTGAATGCGGCTGCGCCGCCGATTGCGAGCGGCATCGCGGCGACCGGCCCCAGCTCGTGGTTCACGCCCCCGAGCGACAGCAGGAGCCGTCCGTCCGCCACGCCGCAGGTGTCGCCGCCGCCACGCCGGTGCGCGGTGAGCAAGCCGTCATTCGCATCGAGCGCGAACCAGGCGAGCGGCTTGCCGGTCGCCATCGCCCTGGCCCGCAGCAGCGCGTCCCCGGCATTGACGACCAGTCGCCCGTCGCGGTCCAGCGCGCGTGCGACGGTGAGCTTGGCGTCGGCAAGCGCAGCGAGATCGTGGATGCCGTATTCGCCGAAATGATCCGCGCTGATGCCCGTGATGACGGCGGCATTCGCCCGTGGCACGGCAAGGCCGCGGCGCAGGATGCCGCCACGCGCTGTCTCGAGGACTGCCGCTTCGACGCGCTGATCACGCAGCACGGCCCGCGCGCCGTCTGGACCCGAATAATCGCCGGCCCTGATCGGGGCGCCATCGATGTAGAGGCCATCCGTGCAACTGTGACCGGTTTTCCGACCGGCGGCACGCAGGCAGGCAGCAATGAGCCTCACGACGGTCGTCTTGCCATTGGTGCCCGTGACGAGCGCAATCGGGATCGCATGCAATTCCGCCCAGGGGATATCGGCGGGTGCCGGCAGCCCTGCAAGCGGCCAGCTGCGGCTGCCGTTACCGGCACCGATTGTCAGCATCTCGTCATCCATCAGGCAGGGTAGCGATCGGGATGCCGATCCATCGAAGAGTACGCGCAGTCGCGGGTTCGCTTCGGCGGCTGCGCGTGTACGCAGCTTGACCAGGGCCGGGCCTTCCGCCAGCGCCGGTGGCTCGGCCGCATCCGGTTGTTCGACGGCGAGCGCAGCGAGCAGCTCGGCCTCGCGTGACGGGTCGCGTTCGAAGAGCGATGCGGCGAGCGCCCACTCATTGACTTCAGTCGCTGTGAACAGCTGGTCCGGCGGCGCGGCGAGCGCAAGTGAAGCACCGGTGGCGTGGCGAATGGCGACGACCGGTGCCACGGGCCAGTCGAGGTACCGCATCGCGCGCCGGACGCGATGTTCCCACGCCGCAAGGAGCGCGGCGCCAGCATCGGCGGACTCGAGCACGGCACCCGGGCCGGCGAAGAACCGGTTGTGGCCGATAAGGCGTCGCGAGTCGATCAGTCGGAAGCCTCCGGCGCGTAACGGATGCCGCGTTCATCGCGGATCAAGCCTTCGAGCGACAGCGGCGCGAGGTTCTCGGGCGGTGCCTCGACGACCGGCGACGCAGGCGCTGCAGACAGGCGTGCAGCCGCCGCCGCGGGTGCACCCTCGGGCCGGAAGCGGATGATCTGCTTCCAGGAGCGCACCAGCGCGTCGGCAAAGATCAGCAGCAGGTCGCCTGGCCTGCCCATGCGCAATGCCGCGTCGATCGCCTCCTGCTCGTCCGGGATCACCGAGATCGCCGACTCGCTGACGCCCGCCGCCGCGAGCGTCGCCGCCTGCAACCGCGGCACCTCGTCGCTCGCGCGTTCGCGCAAGTTGTCGTCGCGCCGGCAGATGTAATGGTCGAAGCGGCCGGCGACCGCGAGCGCGATGGCGCGGAGGTCTTCGTCGCGGCGGTCGCCCGGCCCGGCCAGCACGACGATGCGCCGGCCGCTGACGTCGAGGCGGCAGGCGAGGTCGGCCAGCATCGAAACGGCGTGGGCATTGTGGCCGTAGTCGAACAGTACCTTGAACGGGTGCTCGTCGAAGATATTCATCCGCCCCGGCGCCTGGTAGAAGGTCGTGTCGAAGGTGCGCAGCCCCTGGCGGATCGCATCGAGCTTGACGCCGAGCGAGAAAGCCATCGAGGCGGCGAACATCGCGTTCTGGACATTGTGTGTCGCGCGTCCCTCGAGCGTCGCCGGGATCAGGTGGGTCCAGACCAGCGGGATGTGGCTGCCACGGTCATAGAGCGTGACCATCTGGCCATTGACGCCGGCCTCGAGCGCGCAGGCCCGGCCACCGGCGCGGATATGTTCGCGCACCAGTACATGCTGCGGGTTCATCGTGACATAGCAGATGTGCTCGGCGTCCGTGTGCGCGGACATCCTGAGCACCAGCGGGTCATCGGCATTCAGCACCGCGCAGCCGGTCGCGACCTCGACGACGACGCGCTTGACCTCGGCGAGCTGCTCGAGCGTGTCGATGCCCTTCAGGCCCAGGTGATCCGGCTGTACGTTCAGCACCGCGCCGACGTCGACGGCGGCGACACCCATGCCGGCGCGCAGCAGGCCGCCACGCGCGGTCTCGAGCACCGCCGCGTCGATGTGCGGATCCGCGAGCACCATGCGTGCTGACACCGGGCCGGTCATGTCGCCGGAGACGGTGCGCTGGCCGTCGATATAGACGCCGTCCGTCGTGGTCAGTCCAGGCGTGTAGCCGGCCATCTTCAATATATGGGCCAGCATGCGCGCGGTCGTCGTCTTGCCATTGGTGCCGGTGATGGCGGCGATCGGCACGCGCGAAGGCGCGCCCTGCGGGAACAGCATGTCGAGGACCGGTCCGGCGACGTCCCGCGGCGTGCCCTCGGATGGCGCGACGTGCATGCGGAATCCCGGCGCCGCATTGACCTCGCAGATCCCGCCGCCGATTTCGCGGTAGGAAAGCGTGATGTCCCTGGTCAGGAAATCGACGCCGCCGACATCGAGCCCGACGGCCCTGATGGCACGCACTGCCATGTCGCGGTTGTCGGGGTGAATCACGTCGGTGACATCCGTTGCCGTCCCGCCGGTCGAGAGATTCGCGGTCGAGCGCAGGAAGACGGCCTTGCCCGCTTCCGGCACGGAGTCCGGGCCGAGCCCGGCGCGTGCAAGCATCGCCTGTGCCTGCGCATCGAGTTCGAGCCGCGTCAGCACTTTTTCGTGACCGACACCGCGCCGCGGGTCCTGGTTCACGATCCCGATCAACTGCTCGATCGTGTGCTTGCCGTCGCCGACGACGCAGCCGGGCGTCCGTCGCGTGGCGGCCACCAGCTCGCCATTGACGACCAGCAGGCGGTGATCGTCGCCCTCGAGGTAGGTCTCGACGATGACCGAACGCGAATGCTCGCGCGCCACGGCGAAGCCACGCGCCACTTCCTCGTCGCTCGTGAGCCGGATCGAGATGCCGCGGCCGTGATTGCCGTTATAGGGTTTGGTCACCACCGGAAAACCGAGGCGCTGCGCGCCGCGCACCGCCTCGCGCTCAGATTGCACCAGCTCCTGGCGCGGTACCGGCAAGCCGAGTGATCCGAGAATCCGGTTGGTCTCTTCCTTGTCGCTCGCGAGTTCGACGGCGATGTGCGGCGTGCGGCCCGTGACGGTCGCCTGCAGGCGTTGCTGATAGCGACCGTGGCCGAGTTGCACGAGCGATTGGTCATTCAGCCGGAGCCACGGGATCCCGCGTCGCTCGGCGGCCTGCACCAGCGAGGCAGTCGAAGGGCCGAGGGCACGCCGCTGCGCGAAGCGGATGTACTCATCGCGCGCTTCCGGCCAGCTCCAGCCCTCCGGCACCATACCCGCGGGCCGGATCGCCCCCGGAACCAGCGAGGACAGGAGCCGCAGCGCCAGTTCCCCCGCGGCAATTCCTTCCTCGCGTTCGGCATATTCATAAACGACCGAATAGTGGCCCGGCAGGTCGAGGCTTCGGGTCTTGCCGAAGCTGACGTCCTCGCCGGCGACGTTCTGCAGTTCCAGCGCAGCGTGTTCGAGCACATGCCCGAGCCAGGTGCCTTCGTCCTCATTCATGCGGCGGATGAATCCGCCCGGTTCCTGGTACGAGCAGCCATGCTCGGCCAGCCCGGGCAGCGCGGTGACGAGGTCGTCCACGAATTGCCTGCCCAGCCGTCCCGTCGGCCAGCTTTCGAGTTCGTCGAGCGCAAGTTCCAGGCGGATGACCGGGAATCGCGCGTAGTGCGAAGGGCCGACATAGACGGAGCGGTCGATTATGCGCATGACATTGCTGGCCCAGGCCGCCCGGCGGTCGCTCGATCAGCCCCTGGTTGCAGCGAGGCTGCCGGTCGCAGCCGCCCGGGTGTGCAGGTTGAAACTCGCGCCCGCGGTCAGGATGTGCACGATCAGGCCCAGGATGCAGATCGGCTGGCCTTCGACCGCGGAGTCCACCGAGGAAAAACTGACCTGCGAAGCATCGACGACCGTGACACCGCCGCTGCCCTCGACCTCGAGCGCCTCGTCGGGCCCGATGAATGCAGCCGTGTCCTCGTCGAGGCCGATGCCGACCGCAAAGGGATTGTAGGCGAGTGCCGTGATCAGCCGCCCCAGGCGGTCGCGCTGGCGGAAATGCTGGTCGATGATGAAGCGGTTCGTAAGTCCCAGCCCCGGCGCGAGCCGCACGCTGCCGGCAATCGCCGAGGCGCCATCGTCGCCGAAGGCGATCATATGCTCCGACAGGATGCTGGCGCCGGCGCTGGTGCCGCCGACCGTGACGCCACGGGCGTTCTGTGTGCGGATCAGCTTGGCGACGGGCGTGCCACCCAGCAATGTCGTCAGGCGCAGCTGGTTGCCGCCGGTGAAGAAGATCCCGGTCGCATCGCCGAGGCGCTCGAGGCGGCCCGCCTCGTGGCAGTCGCGCCGCGTGTCGAAGTCCATCACCGCGACGCGACACGCGCCGAGGTCTAGGAACAGCTGCTCGTAGCGCGCACCGGTTTCGTGCGCGCGGCTGGCGGTCGGGATGATCACGATGTCGGCATCGTCGCCGCCGGAGACGCGCAGGAAGCGCTCGAGGATGCGCGGGTCATTTTCCTTGTTCTCGGCCCCACCGATCGGCACGATGAAACCGCGTGTCTCGCCTGCAGGGGTG
>JAHFSF010000158.1 GCA_023265875.1 Gammaproteobacteria bacterium
GGCTCCGTTCATCTTCGGCGAGCGTAACAAGATCCATATCATCAATCTCGAAAAGACACTGCCCCTGTATGGGGAAGCAGCCAATTTCATCAAGGGCGTGGCCGGCGACGGCGGCAAGGTGCTGTTCGTCGGCACCAAGCGCAGCGCGCGCGACGCGATCCAGTCGGAAGCGATCCGCTGCGCAATGCCCTATGTCAACCAGCGCTGGCTGGGCGGCATGTTGACCAACTTCAAGACCATCCGGCAGTCCATCAAGAGACTGCAGGAACTCGAGGAATTGCGCGACACCGGAGCGCTCGAACGGCGCAGCAAGAAGGAAGCGCAGACGCTCCGGCGCGAGATGGACAAGCTGACGCGCAGCCTGGGTGGCATCAAGCAGATGAATGCCTTGCCGGACGCGCTATTCGTCGTGGACGTCGGCCACGAAGAGATCGCGGTACACGAGGCGACGAAGCTTGGAATCCCGGTGGTCGCGGTCGTCGACAGCAACTGCTCTCCGGATGGCATCGACTACGTGGTGCCCGGAAACGATGATGCGATGAAGGCGATCCAGTTGTACGCGGCCGGGATCGCCGATGCCGTGCTGGACGGCAAGGCGTCGGTGCCGGCACTGCCGGCCGGTGAAGACGAATTCGTCGAGCTCGACGAGGCCGGCCAGCCGCGCAAGAAGTCGGCGGCGCGTACCGCGCGCAAGCCGGCAAGCATCCGGCGCAAGGCGCCGGCAAAGGCGCGCGTGCCCGTAGCAGCAGCGACCGTTGCGGCCGCGCCGGTTACGCCGGTCGCGCCCGCGGTCGTCGCCGCAGACTCAGCTGACCTGGCTGATCTGGCGGATGAGGACCCGATCGTCGACGCGGCGGTTGAAGCCGCGCGGACCAAACCGGCGGTACGCCGCCGGCCGGCGGCGCGCAAGCCGGACGAGAACGGGGACTGAGTCATGGGCATCACAGCCGAATCGGTCAAGACACTGCGCGAGCGCACCGGCGCCGGCATGATGGAGTGCAAGCGGGCACTGGTTGAAACCGGCGGCGACCTCGACGCCGCCGCCGAAATCATGCGCAAGACAGGCCTTGCCAAGGCCGACAAGAAGGCGACCCGCATTGCGGCCGAAGGGACCCTGGTCGCGGTGCGCAGCGCCGATGGCCGCTCCGCAATGATGGTCGAAGTCAATTGCGAGACGGACTTCGTCGCGCGTGAGCAGGAGTTCCAGGCTTTTGCGGCTGCGGTCGCCAGGGCTGCGCTGCAGGCTTCGGCGACGTCGCCCGCGGCAGTCGGGACCCTGGTCCTGGCGGGCGGCTCGACGGTCGAGGAGACTCGCCGCGCCCTGATTGCGCGGATCGGGGAGAACATCACGGTGCGGCGGCTGGGGCAGCTGACGGCGCCCACGAGGGTCGGAAGCTACGTCCACGGCACCCGGATCGGCACGCTGGTCGGCGTCGAAGGTGGTGATGAAACCATCGCCCGCGACCTGGCGATGCACGTCGCAGCCGCGAGCCCGATGTACGTGTCGCCTGCCGATGTGCCGGCAGCGATAGTGGCCAAGGAGCGGGAAATCCTTGCCGCCCAGGCCGCGGCCGAAGGCAAGCCCGCCGCCATCGTCGACAAGATGGTGGAAGGCCGGTTGCGCAAGTACCTGGGCGAGATCTGCCTGACCGGCCAGCCATTCGTCAAGGATCCGGAGCGATCGGTGGGCCAGTTGCTGCAGGCCGCGGGTGCCAGGATCACCGGATTCCTGCGCTTCGAGGTCGGCGAAGGCATCGAGAAGCGGCAGGAAAGTTTCGCCGAGGAAGTGATGGCTCAGGTCAAGGCGGCGGAGGGCCGTCGCTGAGGCCCGACCACCCGGCAAGGAACAGGAACCCCGCCACGGCGGGGTTCCTTATAATCGGCGTGGCTCGATAGGGGGTGGGCATGGCGGACACGCAGGCCCGGCGGCCGCTCAAGCGGATACTGCTGAAAGTCAGCGGCGAAGCGCTGCTCGGCACCGCCGACTACGGCATCGACCCTGCCATCCTGAAACGCGTCGCCGGCGAGGTCCGCGACGTCATGGCACGCGGGGTCCAGGTCGCGGTCGTCATCGGCGGCGGCAACATCTTTCGCGGTTCCGGCCTTGCCCGTGCGGGCATGGATCGGGTCACGGCCGATCACATGGGCATGCTGGCGACGGTCATGAACGGCCTGGCGCTGCAGGATGCGCTGGAATCGGTAGGCGTGTGGGCCCGCGTGATGTCGGCGCTGCGGGTGCAGGAAGTCTGCGAAGACTACATTCGCCGCCGGGCGGTCCGCCACCTGGAAAAGGGCCGTTGCGTGATATTCGCGGCCGGCACGGGCAACCCGTTTTTCACGACCGACACTGCCGCGGCCCTGCGGGCGACCGAGATCGGCGCGGACCTGTTGCTGAAGGCGACCAAGGTCAACGGCATCTACGATGACGATCCGACGCGCAATCCACGGGCGCAGCGCTACCAGACTCTGTCGTTCGACAAGGTGCTCGACGATCGGCTGGGTGTCATGGATGCGACGGCGATCGTCATGTGCCGTGACAACAGCCTGCCGCTCCGCGTCTTCAACCTGATGAACGCAGGCGACCTGCTGCGCATCATCGATGGCGAGGACGTCGGCACGCTGGTTGCGAACGGGCTGTAGGCCGGAGTCACGAGGACACGATCATGCTCGAAGAGATGAATCGCGACGCCACCCAGCGCATGTCGCGCTGCGTCGTGGCGTTGCGAGACCACTACCGGAAGATGCGCACGGGCCGTGCCAATACGGGCCTGCTCGAGGGCATCAAGGTCGAGTATTACGGCAGCGAGGTGCCGCTGAACCAGGTTGCAAGTGTCGCCGTCGAGGATTCACGCACGCTGGTCGTGACCCCCTGGGACAAGGCGGCGGTATCCGCCGTCGAGAAGGCGATCCTGAAGTCGGACCTGGGCCTGACGCCGAACACCGCCGGGCAGGTAATCCGTTTGCCGCTGCCGCAGATGACCGAGGAGCGACGCCGGGAGTTGACCAAGGTCGCGCGCCACGAGGCCGAAAATGCGCGCGTTGCCGTGCGCGCAGTGCGGCGCGACCTGATGACCGAATTGAAGGAACTGCTGAAGGAGAAACTGATCTCCGAAGATGATGACCAGCGTGCCCATGAAGAGATCCAGAAGCTGACCGACCGGCACGTGCACGACATCGACGCCGTCCTGGCCGAGAAAGAAAAAGAGCTGCTGCAGGTCTGACATGCCGGCCACTGCCATCGAACAGCCCGGTGCGGGCGCGGTGCCGCGCCATGTCGCCGTGATCATGGACGGCAATGGCCGCTGGGCAGAACAGCGCTCATTGCCGCGCACTGCCGGCCATCGGTCAGGCACGCGGTCGGTCCGCACGATCATCGAGCACTCGGTGCGCCGCGGCGTGGAAGCGCTGACGCTCTTCGCGTTCTCGAGCGAAAACTGGCAGCGGCCCGCGGACGAGGTCGGCATCCTGATGCAGCTGTTCCTCGAGGCGCTCGACCGGGAAGTCGCGGAGCTCGACGCGAATGGCGTCCGCCTGCGTTTCATTGGCGATCGCGGCCGGCTCGCGCCGGCACTGGTCGAGCGCATGTTGGCTGCCGAGCGTCGCACCGCGGAAAAGCGGAAGCTCGACCTCGTCGTCGCCCTGGCCTATGGCGGCCGCTGGGATCTCGCGCAAGCGACGCGCCAGCTGGCGAGCCTGGCGGCGGCGGGATCGCTTGCGCCTGCCGCTATCGACGAGACGATGCTGGCTGGGCGACTGACGACGGCCGGGCGCCCGGAACCGGACCTGTTCATTCGTACCGGCGGCGATCGAAGGGTCAGCAATTTCCTGCTGTGGGACCTTGCCTACACGGAATTGTGGTTCACCGATACGCTCTGGCCCGACTTCGACGTGGCCGCGTACGAAGCGGCGCTGCAGGATTTCGCGGGCCGCCAGCGCCGTCTGGGCAGGACGACGGCCCAGGTGCGGGGCAAGTGATGCTGGTCCAGCGGATCATTACCGCGATCGGGCTCGTCGCAGCGCTGGCACTGGTGCTGCTGGTGTTGCCGCAGCCGCTGGCGGTGGCTGCACTCGCGGTAATCGTGCTGGCCGGAGCCTGGGAGTGGACAGCGCTCGCCGGATTGGAGCGTTGGCCGGCGCGGGTCATCTACCTGGTCGCCTGCGTCGCGGCCATGGCGGGACTCTGGTTCGCCACGCAGCAGCAGTCGGAATTCGAAAGCGCAATGGTCGGGATCCTGGGCGGCTGGATCGTGCTCTTCGGATGGGTCGTGTTCGCGCCCAGGAGCCGCAACCGCTGGCTCGCGTACCTTGCCGGATTATGGGTGCTTGCGCCGATGTGGCTCGCGCTCGCGCGCCTCTACTTGCAGTCGGCTCATGGGCATGAACTGGTCATCTTTGTGCTGCTGCTGGCATGGGCGGCTGACATCGGCGGCTTCGTTGGCGGGCGACGCTTCGGGCGGCTGAAACTGGCGCCGGTCGTCAGTCCTAACAAGACCTGGGAGGGCGTGCTGGGCGGACTGATTGCCGGATTCCTGGTGGGACTGGCAGGCACCTTCTGGTTCGACCAGCCGCCGCTGGCATTCCTGTCCATATGCACGGCGGCCGTCCTGATGTCGGTGGTCGGCGACCTCGTGGAAAGCATGTTCAAGCGACAGGCGGGCAGGAAGGACAGCGGCAGCCTGCTGCCGGGGCACGGCGGTGTGCTGGACCGCATCGACAGCCTGACTTCGTCGGCACCGCTGCTGGCTCTCGGATTCTGCTGGCTGGGGCTGGTCGCGTGAGGGGCCTCGTCATCCTGGGATCGACGGGATCGATCGGTGAAAACACGATCGATGTGGCGCTTCGCCATCCGGACCGGTTCCGGATCCTGGCGCTGGCTGCCCGCGCGAATGATCAGGCGCTGTATCGCCAGTGCCTGCAATGCCGGCCGGCTTACGCCGCCATGCTGGATACCGCGGCGGCCGCCAGGCTGAGTGAGCGTATCGCGACCGCGGGTCTGCCGACGCGCGTTCTGGCCGGGCCGGATTCGCTGGTCGCGGTGGCGAAGCTGCCCGACGCGGAGCTCGTGATGGCAGCGATCGTTGGCGCGGCCGGCTTGCCGTCCACCCTGGCTGCAGCCACAGCCGGTAAACAGCTTCTGCTTGCGAACAAGGAAGCGCTGGTGCTGGCGGGAGCGCTGCTGCTCGATGCTGCGCGTGCCTCCGGCGCACGGATCCTGCCGATCGACAGCGAACACAATGCCGTTTTTCAATGCCTGCCGCCGTCCCGGGGCGAGGGGAATCCGCCCCCAGGTGTCTTGCGGATCGTGCTGACGGCTTCGGGCGGACCATTCCTGAAGACGCACCGGAGCGAACTGGTCGCCGTCACACCGGAACAGGCCATCGCTCACCCGAACTGGCGCATGGGCCCCAAGATTTCGGTCGATTCCGCAACGCTGATGAACAAGGGGCTCGAGCTGATCGAGGCTTGTCACCTTTTTTCCGTCAGTCCGGAATGC
>JAHFSF010000159.1:0-3363 GCA_023265875.1 Gammaproteobacteria bacterium
CACCCACCAGTCGTCGTCCTTGATGGCCTGCAGCAGGAATTTCACCGAGCTTTCATCGCCAACGACGTTCAGCACCTCCACCGCGGCGCGCCTGGCGTACTCGGACTCGTCCTTCAGCACTGCAACCAGATGATGCACCGTCTCCGGATGATGGCTGCGGCACAGCAGGTCGATCGCCCGGTTCTGGACATCGACCTCCGGGTCGCGCAGCAGCGGGGCGACCTGTGCCGGATCGACCGGGCCTTCCATGCCCGCAATGGACTGCAGCGCGGCGGAACGCACCAGCTTGTTGGGATCCTTCAGCGTTGCCTGCAACGCCTGGCGTACCCGCGGCGTGTTGAATCGCGCGAGCAGCGCAATGATGTGCATGCGCGCGATCGGGTCCTTGCCCTCGACACGCGAGACCAGTTCCTCCACCGAGTTCGCATCGACCAGGTCGCCGGCAATGCGGAACAACGCTGCTTTTTCGTTCGGATCCTGCTGGTAGGCGGCATTCAACAGGTCGCGCAGCTGGAATCGCCCCTTGTGGGCGGCGATGACGTCAAGCACGGCCGGTCGCGAGACCCCAGTCTGGCCAAGCAGGTCGAGCAGCAACATCGGCGAGAATGACCGCGACGAGGACAGCGCCCAGGCGACGCCGGCCACGGCGCGCGGATTCTCCTCGGCGAGCGCGCGGGCGAGCAGCGGAAAGGTCTTGTTATCGACCAGCCCGGTCAACACCTCGACAAACGCGACGGTTTCGCGCTTGTCGGCTGTCGCCATGGCGTCGATGATCGGCTTGATCGCGGTCGTGCCCAGGCCCTGAAGCCTGGCCAGCGCCTGCTTGGCTTTCGGGCTGGCTGGATCGCCGCTGTCGCGCACCTCCGCGATCAGGCGATCTGCGCGATACGCACTGAAAAATGCCATCCGACCTCGACCGCATCATGAAGCAAACCCTGCAGGCGGTCAGTATGCCATAGGCCCCGCCGCCGCCATTTCGGCCAGGCCGCTTGGGCTACAATGCCCGCCCCCCGGGGCCTGGAATCACCCGATGACCGCTGGCCAGGACGACCGGCTGCGAGCCGCGCTGGAGCAATTTGTCGAGCCCAACCTCGGCCTGACACTGGCTGCCGCCGGGGCGATCGAGTCGGTCGAGGCCATTGCCACCGGTGCCGTGGTCAAGATCGTGCTCGGCTTCCCGGTCGGCGGCTATCTGCCTGAATTGACCGCCGCGCTGACCGCCCATGTTGCGGCCGCCGGCCTGCCACGGGAGCTGCGGGTTGAGCTGTGCTCCCGGATACCATCTTTTGTGGCCGACCAGCGCATGCGGCCGCTGCCGGAAGTCGCCAATGTCATCGCGATCGCCTCGGGCAAGGGCGGCGTGGGCAAGTCCACGGTGGCGGCCAACCTGGCGCTCGCGCTGGCGGCCCAGGGCGCGCGCACCGGACTGCTCGACGCGGACATCTACGGCCCGAGCCAGCCGCGCATGATGGGCATCGCAGGCGAGCGCCCGACGACGACCGACGGCAAGACCCTCACGCCGCCACGGGGTCATGGCATCCCGGTCATGTCCATCGGGTTCCTGGTCGACTCCGACCAGCCGATGGCCTGGCGCGGACCGATGGTCACGCAGGCCCTGGCGCAGATGCTCTCCGACACCTGCTGGGGCCCGCTCGATTACCTGGTCGTGGACATGCCGCCGGGCACCGGGGACATCCAGCTGACCCTGACGCAACGCGTGCCGGTCAGCGGCGCGATCATCGTGACGACGCCGCAGGAGATCGCCCTGCTGGACGCCCGCAAGGGCCTGCAGATGTTCCGCAAGGTCGGAGTGCCGGTGCTCGGGATCGTCGAGAACATGGGTG
The DNA here is from genome assembly GCA_023265875.1 of Gammaproteobacteria bacterium. Taxonomy (GTDB): domain Bacteria; phylum Pseudomonadota; class Gammaproteobacteria; order Steroidobacterales; family Steroidobacteraceae; genus SCUD01. The sequence continues at coordinate 1,845 of JAHFSF010000159.1, forward strand.
TCCACCGCTGCCCCGCCTGCGGCCACGAGTCCCACATCTTCGACGCCGGTGGCGGCGTCGCACTCGCGCGGCAGTACGATACGACGCTGCTCGGCCAGTTGCCGCTCGAGGCGGGCATTCGCGAGCAGGTCGATGCGGGCAGGCCGACGGTCGTCGCCGACCCGGCGTCGCCGGTGGCGCGGATCTTTAAGGTGATGGCCCGGTGTGCAGCCGGCCGGCTGGCAGCGAGCGCCCTGCAGGGCGCCATGACGATGCCGGCGATCAGCATCGAGGACGAGTGATGAGCATCAAGTCAGACCGCTGGATCCGGCGCATGGCAGCGACGGGGATGATCGAGCCCTTCGCCCCCGAGCAGGTCCGCGCCGCGGATGGCCGCAGGATCGTGTCCTACGGGACCTCGAGCTACGGCTATGACGTGCGCTGTGCCCATGAATTCAAGATCTTCACCAACATCAATTCCACGATCGTCGACCCGAAGCAGTTCGACGTGAACAATTTCGTCGACATCAGCGCGGAAGTCTGCCTGATACCGCCGAATTCATTTGCACTCGCACGGACCGTCGAGTACCTGCGGATCCCGCGCAACACGATCGTGATCTGTCTCGGCAAGAGCACCTACGCGCGCTGCGGAATCATCGTCAATGTCACGCCGCTGGAACCCGAGTGGGAAGGGCACGTGACGCTCGAGTTCTCCAATACCACGCCGCTGCCTGCGCGGATCTATGCCAACGAGGGCGTCGCGCAGATGCTGTTCTTCGAGTCCGACGAAGTCTGCGAAACTTCGTACCGGGATCGCGGTGGCAAGTACCAGGGGCAGGTCGGCGTCACGCTGCCGCGCACCTGAAGCCGATGCGGCTGGTCAGGCGCCGGGCTGGTAACGGCGGATACGGGTCTGGAACAGCCGTTTGCCGTCGCGACGCTGTTCGGCCTGCACGGCGACATAGCCGAGTGCCGGCGCATACCAGAAAAACGTCTCGCGGCTGCTGCCGTCCCGGGCGACGCGATAAAGGACGGTGTCGAACTCTCCGAATGCTGTCTTCAGCCGTTCCTGCCGCAGCAGCGTGTAGCGGTAGTACTTGACCTGGTTCTTCTCGATCATCGCGATCGTGCCGGGATCCGAGCCGCGCCGCAGCTGGAACAGCACCAGGGCCTGGATCGAGGCGGCATCCTGCAGGCCGGCCTCTACCGGTAGGTCGACGCTGTCGCCTTCCGCCGAGCCCGTGATCCGGCCGCCATGCCAGTCGAATCCCAGGTTCACGTCGCGCGACTGGCGCTGCGTGCCGTCATCGAACCGGTAATTCAGCGGTCGCGGGCCGGTCGGTGTCAGGTCAAACGACGAGTGCTGCACCAGGGTGCCGCTCGCAAAGAGCTTTGCGAGGCCGCTGGCGGTTGACCTCGACTCGATGACCCACTGGTCCGGTGCTTCGGCACGGCTGAGCTGGGTGCGGCTGCTGCCAACCGGCAGGCTGCCGTACCTGACCTCGTACTCCGCGACAAATGGCGCCAGTCCAGCTTCCGC
>JAHFSF010000159.1:3463-5446 GCA_023265875.1 Gammaproteobacteria bacterium
TCGATCAGGCCCGCGGCATCGGCGCGGTCGCTGATGACGAGCACCACGCGTCCGTTGATCCCGCCGTCCTCGGCAGCCTGCGCGAGCGCGCGCATGTTGGAACCGCGCCCGGAGATCAGCACGGCGAAGGGCAGCCCGGATCCCATCAGCCGATCCGCACGCCTTCGCCGGGGCGGACTTCGCCGATGATTGCCGCCCGCTCACCGCAGGCCTGCAGTTCGGCCACGGCGGCGGCGGCGGCTTGCGGCGGCACCAGCATCACCATGCCAATGCCGCAATTGAAGGTCCGGTGCATCTCGGCGTCGGTGATGCGGCCGCTGCGCTGGATCCATTCCCAGACCGGGGCGCGTTGCCAGGCACGCGGGTCCAGGCAGACGCCGAGGCCCTGGGGCACGACGCGAGGGATGTTGTCGGTCAGTCCGCCGCCCGTGATATGCGCGACGGCATGGACCTCGGTCGATGCCAGCAGGCGGAGGACGGACTTCACATAGATGCGCGTCGGCTCCATCAGCAAGTCGAACAGCCGCGCACCGCCGACTTGCGTATCGGCACTGGCGCCCGTTTCTGCAACGAGCCGGCGGATCAGCGAGTAGCCATTGGAATGCGGTCCCGACGACGCGAGGCCGATGACGGCGTCGCTCGCACGCGTGCGCGAGCCGTCGATGATGCGGTCTTTCTCGACGACGCCGACGCAGAAGCCGGCAAGGTCGTAGTCCGTTCCCTGATACATGCCAGGCATCTCGGCCGTTTCGCCGCCGACCAGCGCGCAGCCCGCCAGCAGGCAACCCTCGGCGATGCCGGCGATGACCCGCTCGGCGGCCGCAACAGACAGGCGCCCGGTTGCGTAGTAATCAAGGAAGAACAGGGGCTCGGCGCCCTGCACGACCACGTCGTTGGCGCACATCGCGACAAGATCGATGCCGACCCCGTCGTGCCGCCCGGTGTCGATTGCAAGCCGCAGCTTGGTGCCGACGCCATCGGTGCCGGCTACCAGCACCGGCCGGCGGAAGCGGCCGTCCGGCAGTTCGATCATTGCACCGAATCCGCCGACGCCGGCCAGCACCTCGGCCCGGTTCGTGCGCGCGACATGCGGCTTGATGCGCTCGACGAGCGCTTCGCCTGCATCGATGTCGACGCCGGCATCCCGATAGGTCAGCGATTGGCGTTCGGTCATCGGTCCCGGTCGGACTCTGCGGCGGGCCCGTGTCCCGGGCGGTGTACTATTGTAGCGTGAGCGCAAGTCATGGCTCTCTTTGCACGCATCGATCGGGCCCCAGCCTCCTTGCCCTGGCGCTAGTTGCGCTGGCGCAGGTATCGGCAGCAGCTTCAATCGGCGACCTCTACTCGGCGACCGTGCCGGTCTCGGGAACGGGCGAGGCTGCACAGCAGGCGGCATTCCGCCAGGCGATGCGGGACATCCTGGTGCGCGCGACCGGCCGCGGCGACGCGGCCGAGATCGAGAGCCTGGCGCCACTCGTGGCACAGGCCTGGCGACACGTCGTCAGTTTTCGCCGTGCCACCGGCGGCCAGCTGGCCGTGAGTTTCGACGGCCCGGCGATCGAGAACGCGATCGATGCCGCCGGCCTGCCATTCTGGGGAGCGGACCGGCCGGTGACACTGGTGTGGCTGGCCGTTGATCGCGGTGGCGGGCGTCGCGCCCTGGTCGGCGCTGCCGGTACCAGTGAGGAAAAATCGCGCGTCGAGCACGCGGCAGCGCGCCGCGGCGTTCCGCTCGTCTGGCCCGGGCCCGGCGACGACCTGGCCCGTGGCTTCCAGCAGGTCTGGTCCGGCGACCATTCCCCGCTGGTGTCCGCAGCCGCGCGCTACGGCGCAGACGGCGTGCTGATCGGCCGTGCGGTGACGGCTGCGAATGGTCAGCACGCCGTCGAGTGGACATTTTCGGCTGCCGGCATTTCTGCGCAGGCAACCGGCGAACTCGAATCCGGGCTGGACCTTGCCGCCGATCGTTATGCCGCTGCCTAC
>JAHFSF010000033.1 GCA_023265875.1 Gammaproteobacteria bacterium
AACGGCATGTATCGCCGCAAACAGTGCCTCGGTGCCGCCCGCAGTGACCGTGACCTCGCCGGCAGCATCGATCGTCAATCGATGTCGTCGTCCCAGCTGGTCCGCGATCGCCTGGCACAGCGCAGGAAGCCCTGGCATCGGCGCGTACTGGTTGTGACCGGCCGACATGTGCTCCGCCACCAGCTGGCGCAGGCGTTCCGGAGGCTGGAAATCAGGGAAACCCTGGCCCAGGTTGATCGCGCCCGCCTCGGCCGCGAGCCGCGACATGACCGTGAAGATCGTCGTGCCGACGCCGGGCAGCTTGCTGTCAGGTAACTGCATCACAGATTGGCGGCAAGCGCCTGTTGCACGTCCCTTTCACGTCGTTTCTGCTGGCGCTGCATGAAGATCCCCGCGGTGATGATGCCGGTCGTCACGATCAGCACCAGGATCGTGGCCAGCGCGTTGATGTCCGGGCTGACGCCCAGGCGCACCTTCGAGAAGATCAGGATCGGCAGCGTGCTCGAGCCGGGACCCGAAACGAAGCTCGAGATGACCAGGTCGTCCCAGGACAGCGTGAACGCGAGCAGCCAGCCGGCCAGGATCGCCGGCAGGATGATCGGCAGCGTGATCAGGAAGAAGACCTTGGCCGGCCGCGCGCCGAGGTCCATTGCCGCCTCTTCGAGCGACTCGTCGAGCGTCGCGAGCCGGGACTGCACGACGACGGTGACATAGGACATCGAGAACGTGATGTGCGCGATCGTGATCGTCGTGAACCCGCGCCCCGCCGGCCAGCCAATGGCCTGCTCCATCGCGACGAACAGCAGCAGCAGCGACAGGCCGGTAATCACTTCGGGCATGACGAGCGGCGCAGTGACCATGGCTGAGAGCGGAGCGCGGCCGCGGAAGCGACCGAAGCGGGCGAGCGCGAGCCCGGCGAGCGTGCCCAGGATCGTCGCGCCGGTCGCATTCAGGGTCGCGATCTTCAGCGACAGCCTTGCCGCGGTGAGCACGGCTTCGTTGTGGAACAGCGCCACGTACCACTTGGTCGAGAATCCCGCCCAGACCGTGACGAGCCGCGATTCGTTGAATGAATAGACGATCAGCGACAGGATCGGGATATAGAGGAAGGCGAAGCCGAAGGCCATCATCGTCAGCACGAAGAACGAGCGCCGCTGGTTCACCGGTGCGACTCCATCTGCTTTCCCTGGACCCGCTGCAGGATCATGATCGGGAACACGAGCAGCAGCAGCATCGCGATCGCGACAGCGCTGGCGATCGGCCAGTCACGATTGTTGAAGAATTCCTCCCACAGCACGCGACCGATCATCAGTGAGTCGGGCGCGCCCAGGAGCGCCGGGATCACGAATTCGCCGACGGCCGGTATGAATACGAGCATGCACCCGGCGACGATCCCCGTCATCGTCAGTGGCACCGTGATCGTGAAGAACGCCTTGGTGGGCCGGCAGCCGAGATCACTGGCAGCCTCCAGCAACGACAGGTCGAGTTTCTCGATGGCCGTGTACAGCGGCAGCACCATGAACGGCAGGTACGAATAGACGATGCCGAGGTAGACGGCAAAATTGGTCTGCAGCATGACGATGGGTTCGTCGATGACACCCATGGACATCAGCAGGTTGTTGATCAGCCCGTTGTTCTTCAGGATCCCGATCCACGCATAGACACGCAGCAGGAACGATGTCCAGAACGGCAGCATCACGAGCAACAGCAGCAGGTTGCGCATGGAAGGCTTCGTGCGCACAATGCCATAGGCCATCGGATAACCGATCAGCAGGCACAGCACGGTCGATACGCCCGCGACCAGCAGCGAATTCAGGTATGCATTCCGATACAGCGCGTCCTCCCAGAGGAAGGAGTAGTTCGCCATGTTGATCCTGAGATCCATGACCTGCGCGGCGGCCCAGGTGACCAACGGATCGTAGGGCGGCATGCCGAGACGGATGCCGGAGACGGAAATCTTCAGGACGATCAGGAACGGGACGAAAAAGAACAGCAGGAGCCACAGGTATGGCACGGAGGTCACGGCGGTGCGCCCGGTGACGCCCCAGCCCCTGAGGCGGCCAGTGGCCCAGCGATAGGGGCCGAGCGCGCGGATCCAGGCCATCAGTTCCGCCAGGATGAATGGCGAGCTCTGCCGGTTCGCGGATCGATCCCGTCTCACTGCGTGACCACCACCGGACTTGAAGAATCCCACGAGAGCCAGACGGGTTCTTCCCAGGTGATGCGGTCGCCGCCGCCCTGGCGAACGATGTTCGGTTGCGTGACGCGCACCATGCGCCCGCCCGCAAGGCGCACCAGGTAGATCGACTGGTCGCCGAGATAGGCGATCTCGGCCACCACGCCGGCAACCCGGTTGTCGCCATTCCCCTCCGGCCTTTCGCGCGAAACATGGATCTTCTCAGGCCGCAACGCGACCCAGACGGTCGCGTTCGGCGCCGCGCTGACGCCGTGGCCCACGTGGAATATACCGCCCAGTTCCGCGGACTCGACCCGCACGTAGTCGGGCTCGTCCTCGATCAGGCTGCCTTCGAACATGTTGACCGAGCCGATGAAGTCGGCCACGAAACGCGTGACTGGATATTCATAGATCTCCGTCGGCGTCCCGACCTGGACGATCTCCCCATGGTTCATGACGCCGATGCGCGATGCCAGCGTCATCGCCTCCTCCTGGTCGTGGGTGACGACGACGAAGGTGACGCCGAGCGTCTCCTGGATGTTGATCAGCTCGAACTGGGTGTGTTCGCGCAGTTTCTTGTCGAGCGCCGCCAGCGGCTCGTCGAGCAGCAGGAGTTTCGGCCGCTTGACCAGCGAGCGCGCGAGCGCGACGCGCTGGCGCTGGCCGCCGGAAAGTTGGTGGGGCCTGCGCGCGGCAAACTGGTTCATCCGCACGAGTTTCAGCATCTCGATGACGCGCTCGGTGATTTCCTGCTTCGGCAACTTGTCCTGGCGCAGGCCGAATGCCACGTTCTGCTCCACCGTCATGTGCGGGAACAGCGCATATGACTGGAACATCATGTTGACCGGCCTTTCATAGGGCGGCATCGCGGTCACGTCGACGCCGTCGATCCAGATCGAGCCGGCAGTCGGTGTTTCGAATCCGGCCATCACCCGCAGCAGCGTCGTCTTGCCGCAACCGGACCCGCCCAGCAGGCAGAAAATCTCGCCGCGGTAGATATTCAGCGTGATATCGTCGACCGCGACGAAGTCGCCGAACTTCTTGGTGACCTTGTCGATCCGGACGTATGGCATGGCACCCGGGTCCTTCCAGGGCTCGCTGCGGTCGTCCTGGCGCGTATTGGCCATGGGTGCTTTCCCCCTTCCGGGAGGGTCCTGGTCGACCCGCGACTACTGCCCCGTGCGAACCCGGGTCCAGGCGCGATTCAGGTCGCGGCTGAATTCTTGTGATTCCGCCAGGTGCGGGTGGAGGTTCTTCCTGGCCTCAGCGGTCGGATAGACGGACGGATCATTCTTGACTTCGTCCCTGATGAACGGCAGCGATGCGGAATTGCCATTCGCGTAGGCAACGAAGTTGCTGATTCCAGCAGCGACGGCCGGGTCCATGATGAAGTTCAGGAACGCGTGCGCATTGCCCGGATGTGGCGCATCGGCCGGGATCGCGAGCATGTCGAACCACATGATCGCGCCCTCCTTCGGCACCGCGTAGGCGACATTGACCGGTTTCTCCGCCTCGCGACCGCGCTTACGGGCCTGCACGGCGTCGCCGCTCCAGCCGAGCGACACGCAGATCTCGCCCGTCGCGAGGTCATTGATGTACTGCGACGAATGGAAGTAGCGCACGTACGGGCGAACCTTCATCAGCAGTTCCTCCGCAGCGGCCAGGTCGTCCGCCTTCTCGCTGTTCGGGTCGCGGCCCAGGTAGATCAGCGCGGAATCCATGACTTCGCTCGGCGCATCGAGCATCGAGATTCCGCATTTTGCGAGCTTCGCTGCATTCGCCGGATCAAAGATCGCGCTCCAGCTGTCGATCGTGTCGGTGCCGAGCGCCTTCTTGACCATGTCCGGGTTGTAGCCGATGCCTGTCGTACCCCACAGGTAGTTGATCGCGTGATCATTGCCAGGATCGTGCTGCGCGACACGGGACATGATCTCCGGGTCCATATTGCCGAGATTGGGCAGTTTGGACTTGTCGAGCTTCAGGAAAACGCCCGCCATGATCTGCCGCTGCAGGAAATTGGCTGACGGAACCACCACGTCATAGTCGGTGTGGCCAGCCAGCAACTTGGTCTCGAGCACCTCGTTGGAGTCGAACACGTCGTAGGTGACCTTGATGCCGGTCTTCTTTTCGAAGTCCGCGATCGTAGTTTCGCCGATGTAGTCCGACCAGTTGTAGACGAACAGGATCTTTTCTTCGGGCTTGGTGACCGCCCCGGCAGCCTCATCCTTCTTCCCGCCACAGGCTGCCAGCATCAGCACAAACGCGCTGAGCAGCCCGATACGGATTTCACTGCGCATATTCGCTCCTAATATAGCAGCGCCCGGGCGGCCCCGGATCACCCGATCCGAAGATCGGCGGCGGTCAGGTCCAGGCAGCGGTGCGCCTTCTCGACCAGTTCGTCCACCTGGCCTTTTTCGATCACGAGTGGCGGGGCGATGATCATCGTATCCCGCACGGCCCGCATGACCAGGCCATTGGCAAAGCAATGGTCGCGGCAGATGAGGCCGGTGGCGCCCCGATCGCGGAAAAAGCTCCGGGTGCCCTTGTGCGCCACGAGTTCCAGGGCGCCGATCATGCCGACGCCTCGGACCTCGCCCACCAGCGGGTGACTGGCCAGTTCGCGCCAGCGCCGCTGCAGGTAGGGGCCGATGTCCTCCCGCGCGCGCTCGACCATGCGCTCGCGCCGCATGATCGCGAGATTCTCGATGGCCACCGCACAGGCGACCGGGTGCCCCGACCAGGTGAATCCATGGTTGAAATCGCCGCCTCTCGCGATCAGGACGTCCGCCACGCGGTCGGCAACCATCGCACCGCCCAGCGGCTGGTAGCCCGAGGTCAGGCCCTTGGCGATGGTCAGGAAATCCGGCTCGATACCGAAGTATTCGCAACCGAACCACCTTCCCGTGCGCCCGAAGCCGCAGATGACTTCGTCCGCGATCAGCAGGATCCCGTACTCGCGGCAGATCCGCTGGATCTCCGGCCAGTAGGTCTCCGGCGGGATGATGACGCCCCCGGCGCCCTGGATCGGCTCGCCGATGAAGGCGGCGACCCGCTCGGGGCCGATTTCCTCGATTTTTTCTGCGAGGCGGCGCGCGGCGCGCAGGCCATATTCCGCCGGCGTGACGTCCACGCCGTTCTCGAACCAGTAAGGCTGCTCGATATGGACGATGTCCGGGATCGGCAGCCCGCCCTGGGCGTGCATCGCGGGCATGCCGCCGAGACTCGCGCCCGCGATGGTGCTGCCGTGATAGGCATTGATCCGGCTGATGACCACGCTGCGCTTCGGCTGGTCCAGCAGTTCCCAGTAGCGGCGCGTCATGCGCAGGATGGTGTCGTTGGCCTCTGAGCCTGAATTCGTGAAGAAGACCCGGTTGAATTGCGGAGGCGTCAGCTCGGCCAGCAGGCGCGCGAGCTCGATGGCAGGCGGATGCGCGCTCTTGAAGAAGCTGTTGTAGTAAGGCAGTTCGCGCATCTGGCGCGCGGCCGCCTCGACAAGTTCCGGCCGCCCGTAGCCGATGTTCACGCACCAGAGCCCTGACATGCCGTCGAGGATCTGCTTGCCATCGGAATCGTAGAGGTAGACGCCGTCGGCGCGCGTGATGACCCGCGCACCCTCGGCGGCGAGCGCCTTGAAATCGGTAAACGGATGCAGATAGTGGCGGGAATCGAGTTCCTGCCAGTCATGGGTCGTTCGTTCGACGATCTGGGGCTTTGCACTCATTCAGGCCCGCTCCTCAGACGTTCAGCAGCAGGTGTTCCCGCTCCCATGAGCTGATCACCCGCGAAAAAGTCTCGTATTCATTTTCCTTGACGGCGCCATAGGCAGCGACGAAACGCTCACCGAACAGCTCGACCAGCGGTTTGCAGCCGCGCAGCATCGCAAGCGCGTCAGCGAGTGTCATTGGCAGCCCGAACGGCAGTTCGTAGGCCGAGCCCGTGACCGGCTCGGTGGGCTTGAGGCCCTCGATCATGCCGAGATAGCCGCAGGCGAGCGATGCCGCAATCGCAAGATAGGGATTCGCGTCCGCGCCGCCGAGGCGATTCTCGATGCGACGATCCTCGGGGCCCGAAATCGGCACGCGCAGGCCCGCGGTCCGGTTGTCGAGACCCCACTGCACGTTGATCGGCGCCGAGTTGTAGCGCGTGATGCGGCGATAGCTGTTGACGTTCGGCGCGAACAGCGACATCGCCGCCGGCAGGTACTTCTGCAGCCCGGCGATGTGCGACCCGAACAGCGGCCCCGCCTTGCCTTCCGCGTCGCTGAAGACGTTGGCGCCGGTCTTCGTGTCCACCACGCTCTGGTGGATGTGCATCGCGCTGCCGGGCTCGGTGGCAAGCGGCTTGGCCATGAATGTCGCGTACATCTTGTGGCGCAATGCGGCCTCGCGGGCCGTGCGCTTGAACAGGAAGGCCTGGTCGGCGAGGTCGAGCGCATCGCCGTGGATCAGGTTGATCTCCATCTGCGCGGCCCCGGCCTCGTGGATCAGCGTGTCGATGTCGAGGTTCTGCGCCTCGCAGAACGCATAGATGTCGTCGAACAGCGGGTCGAACTCGTTGACCGCCGCGATGCTGTAGGCCTGGCGGCCGATTTCCGGCCGTCCGGAGCGGCCGACCGGGGGCTTCAGCGGATAGTCCGGATCGATATTCGGCTCGACCAGGAAAAATTCCAGTTCCGGCGCCACGACCGGTCGCCAGCCACGCGCCGAATAAAGTTCCAGCACGCGCCTCAGCACATAGCGCGGCGACATCGGCACCGGACGGCCATCGTCATAGAAGCAGTCATGGATGACGAGCGCCGTCGGCTCCGCCGCCCACGGCACGGCACGGATCGATTTCGGGTCGCCGACCAGATCGATGTCAATCTCCGACGGATTGATCGAACTGTCATCATCCGGATACTCGCCGGTGACGGTCTGCAGGAAAATGGACTCGGGCAGGCGCATGCCCTCGTCCTCCGCATACTTCTCGGCCGGCATGATCTTGCCGCGGGCGACGCCGGCCATGTCCGGGATGATCGCCTCGACCTCGGTGATCGAGTGGTCGCGCAGGAATTGCTTGATGTCGCTCATTTGGCTCGCCTCGAGGCACGCACGCGCACGGCCTGGCCAAAGGCCGCGAACAGCGCGCGGGAAAACGGGTTGTCCATCACCTTCCACTCCGGGTGCCACTGCACGGCCAGCGCGAAAGCAGGCGCACCGTCGACGCGGAATGCCTCGATCACGCCGTCATCAGCCTGCGCTTCCTGCACCAGCCCCGCACCCAGGCGCCCGACACCCTGCGAATGCACCGAGTTGACCTTGATGCGACGCTGGCCCGCGATACCGTAAAGCAAACCGCCCTCGGTCAATTCGACCTCATGCGACGGCGCGTACTGGATGTCGAGCGGCTGCGTCGGATCTTCGCGATGATCGAGCTTGCCCGGCTGTTCCTGCAGCTTCTGGATCAGCGTGCCTCCAAAGGCGACATTCATCTCCTGGAAGCCGCGGCAGATGCCGAACACCGGCAGGCCCGCCTCGACCGCGTGCGTGATCATCGGCAGCGTCGTTGCGTCGCGCTCCGGGTCATGCAGCGTGCCGGGCGCCGCGGGCTCGCCCTGGTAGCGCTGTGGCTCGACATTCGAGGCGCTGCCCGTGAACAGGATGCCGTCGAAGGAATCGAGCCATTCCCGCAGGTGTTGCTCCCCGAGCGCCGGGACCAGCACCGGCACGGCAGCGGCCGCCTGCGCGATCGCTGCGATGTATTTCTCGCCGACGCAGTGGAACCAGTGCTGGCCCAACAGGCGGCGATCGGCCGGAATACCGATGACGGGCTTGCGCATGTGCAACTGTTAATTATTTTGAACGGCCACCGATATGGCAGCCTGTTCAACGGGCTCATTGTCTCACAAACGGGGGGTCCTCCGCCCGTGGATCGACTGCACGGAAATGCCCGATGTTCGGCCAGTTTCGGCCCTTTGACTTGACATCACGCAGCGCAAAATCCTTGCCCGGTGGGATGCCTGCTGGTTATCCTGCAGCGCGGCCTTCCCGGGCCCGCGCCACAAGATATTAAACGCCAGGTGCGACATGGCCCTGCTGCGGGACGATTTCACGAATGCCCAGGCTTTTCTGGCCGCGCGCCCGGCGGTCAAGGTCGTGGACCTGCTGCTGCCTGATCTCTGCGGGGTCCTGCGCGGCAAGCGGGTGGACGCCGCCGATCTCGCTGCTGTTTACGACCAGGGCATGTACCTGCCAGGTTCCATGTTTGCGCTCGATGTCCAGGGCGGGACGATCCAGGCGACGGGCCTCGGCTTCGACGAGGGCGATGCGGACCGGCCCTGCGTGCCGGTGCCTGGCACGCTGTTCCAGTCGCCATGGCTGGGACCGGGCGTCGCCCAGTTGCAGGTGCAGATGCTGGACCATGACCGTCAGCCGTTTTTTGCCGACCCGCGGCACGTGCTCGATACCGTGCTCGAGCGCTATGCCGCGCGCGGCTGGCGGCCGGTGGTCGCGATCGAGCTCGAGTTCTACTTCGTGGATCCAGAGCGCACGGGCGCAGGCCATGCGCAGCCGCCGCCCTCGCGGCTGACGGGGCGGCGCGAGCACCGCACGCAGATCAATTCGATGGCGGATCTCGATTCCGTGTCCGGCATCCTCGCCGAGATCGCGGCCACCTGCGAAGAACAGAACGTGCCGACCGGCTCGGCGCTTGCGGAATACGGCCCCAGCCAGTGGGAGATCAATCTTCGGCACATCGCCGATGCACGCCTCGCCTGCGACCAGGCAATCCGCTTCAAGCGCATCGTCAAGGGTGTCGCGCTGCGCCATGGTCTCGAAGCCACATTCATGGCCAAGCCTTATGAAGACATGGCGGGCAGCGGCATGCACATCCATGTCAGCGTCCAGGATGCCACCGGCCAGAATGTGTTCGCTTCACCGGATCCGCTCGGCAATGGGCTTCTGAAACACGCAGTGGCGGGGCTGCTGTCCACAATGGCCGATGGCATGGCCGTGTTCGCGCCGAATGCCAACTCCTATCGCCGCCTGCGACCCGAGACTTACGTGCCGATGCATGCGACCTGGGGTTACAACAACCGCGGAGTCGCGGTGCGCATTCCGATTTCCGACGCCGAGAACCGGCGCCTCGAACACCGTATCGCCGGCGCGGATGCCAACCCCTACCTGCTGACAGCCGTGGTGCTCGCCGGCATGTTGCACGGCATCGAAAGAAGGCTGCCGGCGCCAGCGGCGCTGGAAGGCAACGCCTACACGCAGCGCCTCGCCGCGCCGCGGCTGCCGACCGACTGGCCGACGGCGCTTGCGCGCTTCGGCACGAGCAGTGTGTTGCACGAATATCTGGGCGATCGGTTTGTGCGGCATTACGAACTGACGCGCCGCGGCGAGATGCAGGACTTCGCCTTGCGCCTGTCGCCGCTCGATTTTTCCTGGTACCTGGAGCAAGCGTGAACCAGGTCTTCACACTGGTGCCGAGCTGGTATGAAGCGTCAGTGACGCGGCCGGCCCCGAGCCCCGCACTCGCGGGCGACCTCGAGGCCGATGTCTGCGTGGTCGGTGGCGGCATCGCCGGCTGCTCCACGGCGCTGCACCTAGCGGAGCGCGGCTATCGGGTCGTGCTGCTCGAGGGTGACCGCGTCGGCCATGGCGGTTCGGGCCGATCGGGCGGGCAACTGATACCCGGCTACGCATCGGCGCAGTCGAAGCTAATCGCACAGCTCGGTCGCGCCGATGCGCGGCGGTTATGGGATTTCACGCTCGAGGGCGTCGACCTGATGCGCGACTGGATCGCTCGCCACCGGATCGACTGCGATCTCGTCTGGGGCCAGATGCATTGCGCGATCAAGCCGCGCCAGCGCCAAGAGTTGCAGGGGTGGCAGCGCGAACTTGCGAATGACTACGGCTATCAATCCACGCGCTTCATGGAGCGCGCGGAAGTCGAAGGACTGCTCGCGACCAGGCGCTACTGTGCCGGCCTGTACGACAGCAACGCCGGGCACTGTCACCCGCTCAAGTACGTGCTGGGACTCGCCGCCGCTGCGCAGAGGGCCGGCGTGCGCCTGTACGAGGGCAGTCGCGTCACTTCGATCCGTCGCGGCCCGGTTGTGACCCTGACGACTTCAACTGGAAGTGTTCGAGCGAAGCAGGTCGCGCTCTGCTGCAATACCGGTCACGGCGAAATTGCGCCGGAACTGGCGCGCAAGGTCATGGGTGTCGCGACCTACATCGTTGCGACCCGGCCGCTCGGCGCTGAACGCGCGACTGCGGTAATCCGCAACGACATGGCGGTAAGCGACATCAACTGGGTCCTCGACTATTTCCGCCGCTCGTCCGATCACCGGTTGTTGTTCGGCGGCCGGGTCAGCTATTCCGGGATCGACCCGATGGGCACGGCGCGCGCGACACGCCAGCGCATGCTCAGGGTCTTTCCGCAGCTGGCGGATGTGGAGATCGAATACGCCTGGGGCGGCCTGGTCGATATCACGATGAATCGCGCGCCCCACTTCGGACGGCTGGACCCCAACCTGTATTTCCTGCAGGGTTTCTCCGGGCACGGCATGGTGCTGACCGGCATCGCAGGCAGGATACTAGCCGCGGCGATGGCGGGACAGGCCGAGCGCTTCGACATCTACACCCGCATCCGGCACCATGATTTTCCCGGCGGCATGGCGCTGCGCCGGCCGGCGCTGATACTTGCGATGCTGTGGTTCCGGATGAGGGACCTGCTGCCCTGACCGCGCTAGAAGAATTCGTAGGCAATGATGGCGCAGATGCCGACCATCAGGGCGAGTGCGGTCATGAACAGGACATCGACCAGAAGTCGCAGCCGCTGACGCAATGTCGATACCCTCGTCTTGAATGACCAGAACGAAAGAAAGCAGCAAGTGACGAACAGGACGGCATCCATCGCAAGCAAGTCGTCGCCAAGGGTCTGCACCTTGGTCTGGGTCGCGATCAATCGGAGTATCCCGATCGCGGTAAGGCACACGCCGACCATCGCGGCGGAAATCGAGAACACATGCATCGTGAGATCATGTTCCCGCTGCTCATGTGACGGTTCACCGGTCACTTGTGCTTACTGCCGTTGTCTTGCCGCCTGGCGCGACGACATCACGATGCCCAGCATGATCAGCGCGAGAAGGGCTGCGGAAGCCGTGTAGCGGCTGAACTCCAGGCCACCCTTGCTGACGGGTTTGTCCAGGAAGTCGCCGACGACCGCGCCCAGCGGTCGCGTCAGGATGAATGCCGCCCAGAACAGCGCCGTCCGGGAAATGGTTGTTCGATAGTAAAGCAGCGCAATGAATGCCAGCATCGCACCGAACACGATCGCACCACCGCCGTACCCAAGGCCTGCCGTATCAGCCGTCCAGTCGCCAAGCGCCGTGCCCAAAGTCTGGGAAAACATGATCGTGATCCAGTAATACATTTCGGATCTCGGGGAGCCCACGGTATCCACGGCCACGGAACCAAGATCGCGATACCAGAGCAGCAGCGACGCCATCAGCAGCGTAAACAGGATTGTCGTTCCACCCGTATAGCCGATACCGAGTGAACGATCGGCAAAGTCTGCCAGCGTGGTTCCAACCGTTGTCGTCGCAATGATTGTCGTCCAGTAGAGCAGCGGGTGAAATCTCTTCGCGGCAACCTGGGCAATTACTGCAACGACAAATATGGCGGCAAAGATTCCCGTGCTCACGAGGTAGCCGAGATCCATCGACATGGATACGGCGTCGCCGGCGGTCTCACCAAGGGTCGTGGCGAGGATTTTGATCACCCAGAAGACCAGCGTCACTTCCGGCACTTTGCTCAGGGCTTCTCTTGCTTCCGCGTTCATTTTTTCCTCGCTGCAGCCGAACCTGCAGGCGTCGCGCCTGCTGGACCCTTTCGGCACACGATGAAGCTATAAGTTCCCGGGTGGCCCGGTGGATCTCTGGATCGATTGCTGCACCAGGCGATTGACCCACTCTTCGCACAGGAACACCGCTTCCCTGGGCCTGAAGTTCTTCGGGTCGAGACACCACTCGAGCCAGAGCCCGTCCAGCAGTGCGGTCAGGCCGATCGCGGCGAGTCGCAGGTCGAAGCGCGGCTGCTTCGTCGATTGCAACAGCTCGGTGAGCAGCATCCGCAGCAACTCGCCGTAGCCGCGCCCGACCTTGTCGTGGACCCTGCGCATCTCGGGGGAATCGCGGAACAGTCCCCAGAACTGGATCCACGCGGTCAATACCTGCGGGTCGAGATTGGGCCGCGAGAATACGGCCTCGAACAATGCGCGCAGCCGCGCGCGTGGCTCCGGCGGCGCCTGTTGTACGGCTGCCCGGAATCCTTCCGTCAGTTGCAGGCTGAAGTACCGGTAGCTTTCCGCAACCAATGCGTTCTTGTTCGGAAAGTGATGATTGATCAGGCCGATCGATACGCCTGCTTCAGCAGCAATGCGTCGCACCGACAGGCCTTCATGGCCGTGGAGCCTGAGACTTGCGATCGTCGCCTCGATCAGCGCCTGGCGACGGTCGTCGGCCAGCCGGCGTTCATATCGCGGCTTGTGCGCCGCGGCGCTCACCGCGGCCGCGCAGCGTGGGCAGCATGCAGGCCCGAAAGCCCGGTCATGCCGTGACCGGGGTGAGTCCCGGCGCCGCACAGGAAAAGGCCTGTCATTGGCGTTGCATAGCGCGACGCGCCGGCCACCGGCCGCATGAACAGCATCTGGTCGAGCGCCAGCTCGCCGCGCGAGACGGCGCCTTCGCGCAGTCCGAATCGCGCCTCGAGGTCGGGGGGCGTCAGCACGGCGCGATGCCTGATGTGTTCCGAAAAACCGGGCACATGGCGCTCGACCGCTGCAATGGCGCGCTCCGCCACCGCGTCGCGCGTCGCATCCCAGTCACCTTCGCGCAGCCGGTAAGGCGTGTATTGCACGCGCAGCGTCGCAATGTGCCGGCCGGCCGGTGCCAGGTTCGACTGCAGGACACTCGGGAAGCGCAGCTCGACCACCGGCTCCTCCGAGACGCGACCGTACTTGCTGGCATCGTAGGCACGCTCGACGTAGCGCATGGACGGCGCGATGAGAATGGTGCCCGTCCGTGCCGCTTCGTGGCCCCGAATCGCAGGTAATCCATCGAGCGCCAGCAGTACGATGCTGGTCACGCCGCGATAGCGGATGTTGCGAACCCTGGCGATGAACTCCGGATCGAGATGCACGGGATCCAGCAATTCGAGCAGGCTCGCGTGGGGATCCAGGCTCGAGATCACGCTGCGGCAGCGGATTTCCTCCCCCGACGCCAGTTGCAGGCCGGTCACGCGATCATCCGTGACCTGCAACTTCCGCGCCGTCGCGCCGGATTCAATCGTCACGCCGGCCGCTCGCGCGCGGTCGACGAGAGCCTTGATCAATGCGCCGCCGCCGCTCTGCAACCGCAACCGGTCGCCAAACACCCCCGGCGCCGCGCCGACATGGCGATGCAGGAAGTTGATTGCCGTGCCACCCGATGCGGGTCCCTGGCAGAGGTCTGCGACCCCAATTGCTGCGAGCATGCCTTTGAGCGGCTCCGATTCGAGGCTGTCGTCGAGCAAGTCGGCCAGCGGCATCGGCAGGGCCCGCAGCAGTTCGACCATGTTGCTCCGGCCCAGACCGCGGAATTTCCGGCCCAGCCGGGCGAGCAGCAGATAATCATCGAGCCCGGTCGCCTCGAGCTGGATCGGCGCCGCGCGATATAGCTCCGCAAGGAACCCGGCGAGTGCGTGCATGCGCGCGCTGAACGCAGGCCACGCCGCGGCATCTTTGGCCGAGTGGCGCGCGAGGCCCGCCGCCGTCGCCGCGATCGAGCGACGCAGCAGCAGCGGCTCGCCCTGGCCGATCGAGACCACGACCGGGTCCGGCGTCATCGCGACCGGCAGCACCGCACCGGTCGCCTCGAGCACCCGGGGATCGACATGCCCCAGTTCGGGCGCCAGCGGCGCCGCGCGGAAGCCGGTCGCGAATTCGATTTCGCGGAAAGTGCCGCCGAGTTCCGGCTGCGCCTCGACCAGCAGCACCGTCGAGCCCGAGCGCGCGAGCACGGTCGCCGCGACGAGGCCGTCCACGCCGCCGCCAATCACGATGCTGTCGAATACCCGCGTCACGCATCCGCCAGGATTCGTTGCGCGGCGAGCCGGCCCGGCGCGCCCATCACGCCGCCGCCCGGGTGCGTCGACGATCCGCACTGGTAATAACCGCGGATCGGCGTGCGGTAGCTTGCCCAGCGCGCCGCGGGCCGCAGGAAGAAGAGCTGCTGCAGCGCCAGCTCGCCCTGGAAGATATTGCCTTCCGACAGGCCGGTCGTCTTTTCAATGTCGGCCGGCGTCAGCACCTGCCGGTGCAGGATCGCGGACTTCAGGTTCGGCGCGTACTCTGCGAGCGTGTCGATGACCGCGTCGCCGAAGGCCTCGCGCTTCGCATCGGTCCAGCCGCCATTGATCTGGTACGGCACGTATTGCACGAAGATGCTCGCGACATGCTTGCCGGGCGGCGCCATGTCGGGATCGATCATCGACGGAAATACGATGTCCATGTACGGGCGTCGCGAGAATTCCCCGTACTTCGCGTCATCGTAGGCGCGCTCGAGGTATTCCACGCTCGGGCTGATCGAGAAAGCGCCGCGATGGTGCGCGCCAACGCCCGGCATGCAGGTGAAATCCGGCAGTTCGGAGAGCGCGAGATTGACCTTGCCCGAGGAGCCGCGGAAGCGGAACCGCCGCACCTGCTCGAGGAGTTCATCGGGCAATTCGCGGCTTTCGACCAGATCCAGATAGGTGCGGCGCGCGTCGAGGCCCGAGACGACGATCGGCGCCTGGAATTCCTCGCCGCTCTCTAGCACGACGCCGGTCGTACGTCCATGCCGGACCAGGACCTGCTTCACGGCCGCCTCGGTGCGCAGCGTCGCGCCCGCGGCCCGCGCGGCGGCGGCGATCGCATTGCTGATCGTGCCGTTGCCGCCCTTGCAGAAACCCCAGGCGCGGAAAGCGCCATCGATTTCCCCCATGTAGTGATGCAGCAGGACATAGGCCGAGCCGGGCGAGCGCGGGCCCATGAAGGTCCCGATGATGCCACTCGCGGACTTGGTCGCCTTCAGCGCGCCGAACTCGAACCACTCATCGAGATAATCGGCCGAGCTCATCGTCATCAGCTTGTAGAGCGCATGGAATCGTTCGGCGCCCAGCGAACGCAGGTGACCGCCGAGCTTCAGCAGGCCCATCAGGTCGCCAGGCGCAAGCGAGGTCGGATCGGGCGGGATCATGCCGAGGAAGGGCTTGACCGAGCGCGCCATGTGATGCATCAGCCGCCCGAATTCGACGTACGCATCGGCGTCCATCGCCGAGTGGCGGTAGAGTTCGCGCCGCGTCAGGTCGGAATCGTTCCACGCGGCGAAGTAGTCGCCATCGGGCAGCGGCGTGACGCTGCTTTCGAGCGGCAGGATCTGCATGCCGTGACGCGGCAACTCGAGGTCGCGGATGATCTCGGGGCGGAGCAGGCTGACGACGTAGGAATAGACCGAAAAGGTGTAGCCCGGAAAGATCTGCTCGCTGACTGCCGCGCCGCCGAGCAGGTGCCGGCGCTCCAGCACGACGACCTTCCTGCCGGCGCGCGCGAGATACGCGGCATTGACGAGGCCATTGTGGCCGCCGCCGATGACGATCGCATCGTATTGGTTGCCCACTTCAGGCCTTCTTCCGCGGCGGGTCGTAGAAAGGCAGCCTGCTCACGCGGGCATGCGCGCGACGGCGCTGGTGCTCGACCGTGATCTCGATCTCGAGCTGCGTGCCGGTCGCGAAATGCGGCGCCTGCAGGTGGGCAAGCGCCAGGTACTTCTTCAGCAGCGGCGACCAGCAGCCGCTCGAGGCGTAACCCACCTGCCTGCCTTCACGATAAAGCGGAATGCTCGAGCGCCAGGGAACGCTGGGCAGCGCCGGCGCCAGGTCGTGCGCGACATGCAGCGACTCGAAGGAATCCCAGTCGATTTCAACGCCGACGAAGCGCCACAACGGGCCCCGCGCCTTCTCCGCGGCCAGCGCCTTGCGGCCGTTGTACGGCCCCTTGTCGAAGGTCACGGTCCAGTCCAGCGACAGTTCGAAGGGCGAGGACTTCTGCGGCTCGATCATCGCCCGGTGTGAGGAGTGATAGTCCACGTCGAGCATGACGAGCCCAGCCTCGATGCGCGCGACATCGAGTGCCCAGATGCCGTCGGGCGCGAGGCCATAGTTCCTTCCGGCCGCAGTCAGGGCATCCCAGACCTCGAGCGCCTGCGCCGCCGGTATCCAGAGTTCGTAGCCCAGGTCTCCCGTGTAGCCGGTGCGTGAAACCTGGATGTCGACCCCCGCGATGCGGTTGTCCATGACGCGGAAGTACTTGAGGGCATCGACCGGCTGATCCGCTGCTTCGTTCAGCACGGTGCGCGACAACGGCCCCTGCAGTGCGAGCGCACCCAGGCTGTCGCTGATGTCTTCGATTGCGACCTCGAGGCCGAAGGCATTGAGGTGCAGCCAGCGGAAGTTCGGTTCCGCGGAGCTAAGGCGGAATTCGTTCTCCTTGAGCCGGCTGATCGTGCCGTCATCGATGACCTTGCCCTGCGCGTCGCACCAGGTCGTGTACTGCACCTGGCCGACCTGGGCCTTCAGGACGTTGCGCGTGACCATCCGGTCGAGGAGCCGCGCGGCATCGCGCCCGGTGATCCGGTACTTGTGCAGCGGCGACACGTCGAACAGCGCCGCGGCATTGCGGATCGACGAGTACTCGCGATCGTGCGTCCAGTCGTAGGCGCTCGCGACCGCGTAGCCCGACCAGCGCCGCCAGGTCTGGCCCTGGATCAGCGGTGCCGTGCGCGCGTGAAACGGCGTCGTCTTGAGGTTGTGGGGAACGCGTCCGGGCATTGTTGAACGATCGTACAGCAACGGATCGGAACCGGTCAATCGACGCCAGCGGGTCTCTGGATCTCGAAACAATGATGAATTCGCTGGTCCCGTGCGAAATCACGCGGGATCGTCGCCCGCGTGACGTCGGCGATGGAGAGATCCGACAAGGCTGCGGCGTCGAGCCGGAATCGCCGGAAATTGGTCGAGAACAGCAGCAGTCCGCCCG
>JAHFSF010000160.1 GCA_023265875.1 Gammaproteobacteria bacterium
CGCGCGCGATTCATCGTCGTAGAAGTCGCGGTAATGAGCGTGCGAAGTCGTCTTGATGCGCGGCAGGGACGCGTCGACGCCGGTGCGCCGGCAGACTTCGGCGAAGTCTTCCTCTATCCGTTCGAAGCGCCCTGTGAAATCGAGCAGGACCTGTCCGTCCTGGTCCGCGATCCACTCGAGCTGCGAAGCGAACATCAGCGGCACGTCGCAGTAGCGCGGGTCGCGATCGCGATAGCTGAGCCTGACCCAGTCGCTGAATGGCAGCTGGCGGTCGTCGAGCCCGGTGCGCCCGGTGCGCAGGCGATAGTGGTAATGGGAAACGACCTTGTCCCAGGGATTCCGCACGAAGGCGAACTTGAAGGCTCGTTGCCAGCGCCGCTCTCCCATCCGCGCGCGCTTCTCGCGCGCGGAAATCCGCTCCGAGCGCAGCTGCAGCGCGCGCTCGATGCTGGTGCCGCCGGTCTTGTTGATGTGGATGAATACGATCCGGCCGCGCCAGTGATTCACGTGCTTCAGCACGCCACGCTGCAGTTCGAACCAGAAACCCGCAGTCATGCCCCGTTTTCCGCGTCCGGCGCAGGTATCGCATAGGGCAGGTCCGCGGGCACCAGTTCGGTGCCACCGGGCCGGATGCCGAGCAGTTCCGTGCAGGACTGCAATCCGACGACGGCGAGCAACTGCAGTCCGCGCGCATGGTCCGCTGCGGCGACTACCTGCGCCACCAGTGACTCGCCCGAGTAGAGCGTGTCACCGGCCTGCAATGGCGCGCCGGCTGGTCCGACGTAACGCAGCATGCGGCGCTTGATCTGGCCGCGGTGCTGGGTTCGCGCCACGATCTCCTGGCCCACATAGCAGCCCTTGCTGAAACTGACGGCGCCCAGCAGGTCGAGGTTTAGCATCTGTGGAACCCAGAGGCCCGTGGTCTGCGGGAAAATCACCGGTTCGCCGTCCTCGATGCAGGCGCGTTCCCAGTCGGCGGGCGTCGTCGGCGTGATGGCCGCGAGCGTGCTCTCCAGTGGCTGGCGGGAACCTGCCAGCAGGATCCGCCGCGGACTCGCGACCATCATCGTCAAGCCTGCGGCTGCTGCGGCTGCCGGCGTCCACGACGGGTCGGGCTCGGCGTCCAGCAGTCCGGCGACCGCGAGGTCATTGCCGCGATCGATCAGCGAAACCCTGGCGCGCAGGACGAATCTGCCGAGTCGCGTGATCAAAGCCGGCGCCAGCGAGCGTGGCACGATGATCAGCACGCCGTCAGCAATGCCGGCGAGCCGCATGATCTCGAGCACGCGGCCGGCGCGATTGCAGGCGGCTGACAGGAGGCCCGGGTGCCGCTCGAGGCCCAGCAAGTCGCCCGTCAGCTGGCCTTGCAGGAACGAGCGCGCGTCACTGCCGCTGACCGCGACGGCGGACAGCGCTGGAAGCAGGGTCCATCGTGTGTGCGGCATTGCCGACATCGTATCGCAGTACAACTGGCTGAAGTCGCGGCAAATGACCTTGGGCAGCGCGACGGCGATCTGGCAGAATGGCTTGCGATGCACGACCCTGCGCCCGCGCCGCCGACGGAATCCGCAACCAGCGCGCCGGATCCCTCTGCGCAGGATACGGCTCCGTTGCAACGGGAAGTCGGCGGGCCCGCCGGACCCGAGCCGACCCGCTATGGCGACTGGGAAAAAGCCGGCCGCTGCATCGATTTCTGAGGGGCTGCTGACATGACCCATGACCGGCGGCCGCTGTCTCCTCACCTGCAGGTGTACCGCCTGGCGTTTTCCACGGTGCTGTCGGGCCTGCACCGCATCACTGGCCTCGCACTGTCCGCCAGCAGCCTGCTGCTGGTCGGCTGGTTGTGGGCGGCGGCGCGCGGCCCGGGCGCCTACTCGATTGCGAGCCGTTTCTTCGCGAGCCTGCCGGTGCGTCTCCTGCTGGTAGGAGCGCTGGTCTCATTCTGGTATCACCTGTTCGCCGGGTTCAGGCACCTGGCCTGGGACGCGGGACTCGGATTCGACAAGATGGCGATCAGGGCGAGCGGCGTGATCATCGTCGCGCTCGCGGCTCTCGCATCGGTCCTGACACTGGCTGCGGCCTGGCGCTTCCTGGCGGGATCGCCATGAACAGCACGGTTCAGCGCGATGCCGTGACACTCGTGCCGGACTCGCACTCGACGCGGCACTGGCTCGGCCAGCGACTCAGCGCGATCGCGCTGGTTCCGCTCGGCCTGTGGTTCCTGTACTCGTTGCTGGCGTTGCCGGACCTGGGCCACCGGAACGTGAGTGCATGGATCGCGGAGCCCATGCAGGCGGCGCTGCTGGCGCTGTTCGCCTGGTGCGCGCTGTGGCATTCGGCACTCGGCCTTCAGGTCGTCGTCGAGGATTACGTGCCCCGCCATCTGCAGGCGCCGATCATCCGCTTGCTGCAGGCAGTCCACGTCGCGGCGGCGATCATCGCGGCATATTCCGTCTGGCTGCTGGCCTACGGCCAATCCGCATGAAGGCCTACGAACTCATCGACCACGAGTGCGACGTCATTGTCGTCGGAGCCGGCGGCGCGGGCCTGCGTGCGACGATGGGCCTTGCCGAGGCGGGCCTTGAGACGGCCTGCATCACGAAGGTATTTCCGACACGCAGCCACACGGTGGCCGCGCAAGGCGGCATCAGTGCGGCGCTGTCCAACATGGGCGAGGACGACTGGCGTTTCCACTTCTACGACACGATCAAGGGTTCGGACTGGCTCGGCGACCAGGACGCGATTGAATTCATGTGCCGGGAGGCCGCGGCGGCCGTCATCGAGCTCGAGCACTTCGGCCTGCCGTTTTCACGCACCGAGGACGGGCGCATCTATCAGCGGCCGTTCGGCGGCATGACGACGCATTATGGCAAGGGCATCGCCCAACGTACCTGCGCCGCAGCGGATCGCACCGGGCACGCAATGCTGCACACGCTGTACCAGCAGTGCCTGAAGCACAATGCGAAGTTCTTCATCGAGTACTTCGCAATGGACCTGATCATGGAACAGGGCGAGTGCCGCGGCGTGCTGGCGCTCGACATGGCGACCGGGACGCTGCACCGTTTCATCGGGCAGGCGACGATCCTCGCGACGGGCGGCTATGGCCGCACGTATTTCTCCTGCACCTCGGCCCATACCTGCACCGGTGACGGCGGCGGCATGGCGCTGCGCGCCGGCCTGCCGTTGCAGGACATGGAATTCGTGCAATTCCATCCGACCGGCATCTATGGCGCCGGTTGCCTGATCACGGAAGGAGCGCGCGGGGAGGGCGGCATCCTGCGCAACTCGAATGGCGAGCGATTCATGGAGCGCTATGCGCCGAATGCCAAGGACCTGGCTTCGCGCGATGTCGTCAGCCGGGCGATGACGATCGAGATCCGCGAGGGCCGCGGCGTCGGCGCCGATCGCGATCACCTGCTGCTGCACCTCGAGCACCTGGGGCCCGACGTCATCCACAAGCGCCTGCCGGGAATCGTCGAAACCGCGATGATCTTCGCCGGGGTCGACGTGACCCGGGCGCCGATACCGGTGCTGCCGACCGTGCACTACAACATGGGCGGAATACCCTGCAACCTGCACGGCGAGGCGCTGACGGTGCGGGACGGCGACCCGGAAGCCGTCGTTCCCGGATTGATGGCAGTCGGGGAGGCCGCCTGCGTGTCGGTGCATGGCGCAAACCGGCTCGGCTCGAATTCGCTGCTTGACCTCGTCGTTTTCGGTCGTGCCGCCGCGACTCGTTGCGCCACGCTGCTGCGTCCCGGGTCGTCGCGCACGAAGCCTGCGGCAGCGGCGACCGCGGCCGCGGTCGAACGTTTCGACCGGGTCCGTTACGCCAGTGGCAGCCGTCCAACGGCCGCGATCCGCGACGAGATGCAGCGCGCCATGCAGAAGGATGCCTCGGTGTTCCGCAACGGAACGATCCTCGCCAATGGCTGCAAGCGATTGCGGCAGACGTTTGCCGGGTTCGCCGACCTGCGGACGTCGGATCGCTCGCTGATATTCAACACCGACCTGGTCGAGGCCCTGGAGCTCGATAACCTGCTGCGGCAGGCGCTGGTGACGATCCACTCAGCCATGAACCGCACCGAGAGCCGTGGCGCCCATGCGCGCGAGGATTACCCGGAACGCGACGACGTGGCGTGGCTCAAGCACACGCTGGCCTGGGTCGACGATCAGGGCGGCGTGCGATTCGATTATCGCCCGGTCCACCTGCAGACGCTGGGCGGCGACGTGGAATCGATTCCGCCGCGCGCCAGAACCTACTGACGATCGGGGAGAACGCCGACCATGGTGCAGTTCCGCTTGCCCGAGAACTCCCGCTATTCCAGCCGGGCCGGGCACCATTACCCGGCGCTGCCCGGCGCCACGCGGGTGCGCCGGTTCAAGATCTATCGCTGGAATCCGGATTCCAGCGATCCGCCGCGCGTCGACACGTTCGATGTCGACCTCGACCGTTGCGGGCCGATGGTCCTGGACGCGTTGATCAAGATCAAGAACGAGGTCGATCCAACGCTCGCGTTCCGGCGCTCGTGCCGTGAGGGCATCTGCGGTTCCTGCGCGATGAATATCGACGGGCTCAACCGGCTCGCCTGCACGCGCCCGGTTGCGGAGCGCGATGGGGACGTGCGGATTTTTCCGTTGCCCCACCTGGCCGTCATCAAGGATCTGGTGCCGGACCTGACCCATTTCTATGAACAGTACGCTGCCGTGCGTCCGTGGTTGCAGACACGGGAGCCCGCACCTCCGGACCGCGAGCGCCTGCAGGCGCCGGCGGAACAGGAGCGCGTGGACCGGCCTTCGGCCTGCATCCTGTGCGCCTGCTGCTCCACCGGCTGCCCGAGCTACTGGTGGAACAGCGACCGGTACCTGGGACCGGCCGCGTTTCTGGCCGCTTACCGCTGGATCGTGGATACACGCGATCAGGCCGGGCGCGAACGACTCGGGCAGCTGCAGGACGCATTCCAGCTGTATCGCTGCCACACGATCCTGAATTGCGTGGAGGCCTGTCCAAAAGACCTGAATCCAGCGCGTGCCATCGCGGAGCTGCGTCGCCGGCTGGCCGGCCTGAGCGATTGAGGCCGCCGTGACAGGCATGGCGCCGGGACAGCTCCGGTGGCGTTGCCGGCGCGGCATGAAGGAACTCGACCTGCTGCTTGGGCGCTGGCTCGAGCGGGGTTGGCCGCTGGCCGATGCCGTCACGCAGGGCACCTTTGCGCGGCTGCTGGAGGCACAGGATCCCGAGATTGCGGCCTGGCTTCTGGGCGGTGTTCGTCCGGATGACCCGCAGCTGGCGGCATTGATCGATGACATCCTTCGCCACCGGAATTGAACCGCGGCCGCAGCCGCGTCTGGCCGCAGCGATCCTGCTGCTGCACCTGTTCGCGGCGGCTTTTCCGTGGATGACGCACTGCCCGCCGGGGCTCGCGGCCGTCCTGTCGCTGCTG
>JAHFSF010000001.1 GCA_023265875.1 Gammaproteobacteria bacterium
CCGTGACGTTCGATGTCCTGCTCTCCGACCATGCGATCAGCGCCACCGCAAGGAGGATTGGAGCGGGTGATGGGAATCGAACCCACGTTAGCAGCTTGGGAAGCTGCAGTTCTACCATTGAACTACACCCGCCGGGATTACTTTGCGACGAGGATCTTCCTGACCCAGCCGCTGCCGCTGCCGGACTCGACCTTCAGATAGCCGGCCTGCTCCTCGCCCATGTAGATCATTTCGTCGGTCTTCGCGAGTGTCGCAACCACCTTGCCGCCCTCACCCGCACTGCCCATCACCTTGACGCCGGCGATCTTCGGGTAGAGCACGTCACCCTCGTTGAACACCGCCCCGGCTTTCGTCGAACCACCGGCCGCGGCTTCCTGCGCGAGCGTGCCGACATCGCGATGCAGGCTCGGGTCGTTGCGCACGACGCGGACGATGTTGTTGTAGTTGTCCGCGAAGCTCGCCGCGATGATCTTGCCTTCGTTCGTATTGCCATAGCCGCCGGCTCCGCCCGCGGCGCCGCCGCCGATGACAAGGGCGCCGAGCGAAAGATCGGCTTTCTTCGAACTGCCCTCTGCCGCCGCGACCTGCACGCCCGAGCGCGCATCGGCGACCAGCATGCTGGTCTGGGCTTCCTTGAACTTGAGTCCGCCGACGATCGCGCCGAGCGCGGATCCGCGTCCGCCGAACAACCCGCCGAGCGCTCCGCCGACACCGCCGGCGTTGCTCTCCGAGAATACGACGGTCGGCGTCATGATGAAGTCCGCCGCGACCATCTGGCCGCCGCCGACGTTCGAGCCGCCGCGCAACTCGCCGCCGCCGGCCAGCGCCCGCTCCTGCATCATGTTCTGCATGCCCTGGCCGCGCTCGACGACGATGAAGCAGTTCGACTGCTGGATCATCATCCGGATCAGGCCGACCGGCGACTGCAGGTTGTAACGGGCCAGCGCCTGCATCACGTAGTCCTGCGGCTCGACGACCGCCATGGCGCCCATCGGCTTGTCACAGCGCTCGAGATCGGCAGCGGCGCCCTGCGCCCCCTGCGTTCCGGCGGCACCCTGGACGTCCGATCCCCCTTGGCCCTTCTTGGTGTCCAGGACGCCATGCGCGCCTGCGCCCACGACGACGCAAAAGCCACAAAGCGCCACGGCGACAGAACGCACGAGCCCCGGGTACGAATTCATATCCCCTCCAATGGAAGCGCCGGCCAATATACTACCGCGTTCGCTGACGTGTACATTCAACGCCATGCTCCCCACGCGTCTTGTCACGGATGTCGCAATCGCCGGAGCCGGCCTCGCCGGCATCACGGCCGCGATCGAAGCACTCAACCGTGGCCGGCGCGTGTTGCTGCTCGACCGCGACACCGAAGAAAATCTCGGCGGCCTTGCCAGGGAATCATTCGGCGGGCTGTGGTTCGCCGGATCACCGATTCAGCGCCGCTACCGGATCCGGGACAGCGTCGAACTGGGCCTGCAGGACTGGCTGGCGACAGGCGAACTCGGGCCGGACGATCACTGGCCGCGCGCCTGGGCCCGCGCCTACGTCGAGCGCTGCATGCCGGACATCTATCACTGGCTGACGGCGCTAGGCATCAAATTCATGCCGATGCCGATGTGGATCGAGCGCGGCCTGTACCAGCCCGGCAATTCGGTCCCGCGCTTCCATGTGGTCTGGGGCACCGGTCACGTGCTCGCCACGACCTTGTCGAACCACCTGCTGAATCATCCACGGCGCAAATTGCTTGACTTGAAATTCGGCCATCGCGTCGATGCGCTGCTGACGACCGGCGGACGGGTCGTCGGGCTGCGTGGAAGCACCGAACCGGATGGACAGCCCTTCGAGGTCGCGGCCGATGCAGTCATCATCGCCGCCGGCGGCATCAACGGCGACATCGAGCGCGTGCGCCGCCACTGGCACGCCGACTGGGGCAGCCCGCCTGCCGTCATCCTGAACGGGTCGCACCGATTCGCCGATGGGACCCTCCACGACGCGGCAGCGGCAGCCGGCGCGGTACTGACGCACCTGGACTTGCAGTGGAATTATGCGGCAGGCATCCGGCACTGGCGGCCACGCCAGCCGGATCACGGGCTTTCCCTGCTCCCGTCGAAATCCGCGCTCTGGCTGAATGCCCGCGGCGAGCGCATCGGCCCGATGCCGCTCGTGGCCGGTTTCGACACACGCGAACTGGTGGCGCAGATCTGCCGCCAGCCGGGTGGCTACAGCTGGCAATTGCTGAACCGCCGGATCGCGCTGAAGGAACTTTCGGTATCCGGCGCCGAGTTCAATCCGCCTTTCAGGAAGCGACAGCGCCTCGCCGTCGCGCGCGACCTGCTGTTCGGCAATCGCTGGCTCTACGACGAGCTGACACGCAACAGCGAGGACATCGTGCAGGCCGCTACGCTGCCCGAGCTGGTCGAGCGCATGAATGCCCTGAATGGCGAGGATGTCGTCGACCTGGCGACAGTCGAGGCGGCGGTCGCGCGCTATGACGCTGCAATCGATCGCGGTCCGCGATTCCACAACGATGAGCAGCTGCGGCGCATCGCCTTCATGCGGCGCTGGCCCGGGGACCGCCTGCGGACCTGCGCCTTCCAGAAGATCCTCGACCCGCGCGCGCGGCCGTTGATGGCGATCCGCGAGCACATCGTCAGCCGCAAGAGCATGGGCGGCATCCAGACCGACCTCGACTGCCGCGCCCTGGACCGCGCGGGCCAGCCGATCGCCGGATTGTTTGCAGCAGGCGAGGCGGCGGGCTTCGGCGGCGGCGGCATGCACGGCAAGCGCAGCCTCGAAGGAACCTTCCTCGGCGGCTGCCTGCTCACGGGCCGCGTCGCCGGCCGGCTGGCCTGAGGATCCCAGGGCCCGTCATCGGCCTATTTCGCGATCGCCTCGCAGCTCTCGAGATTCGCGCCGGCATCGTAGGCAAGCCCGCTCTTGGTGATGCCCGTGACGCAGAACGTCACGGTGCCGGTGGTCCTCGAGCGCGATGAATAGAAAGTGGCGAGGCCGGCAGCATCGGTCGTCCGCGATGTATCGCCGCCGGTGATCACGCCTGACCAGCTCCCGCCAACGGTGGCACCCGCGACCGCCTGGCCAAGTCCGTTGACGACCAGCACGCGGGCGATCACCTGCGTGCCGCGCGAATCCAGACTCGTTGCAATGTTCTGAACGTGCATGGAGGCTGGATCCCCCGGCGGGGGCGGCTGCGGCGCTGCGCCGACTTCGCAATTCTCGCCGGCCGTGTATCGCACCCAGTCATAGAGCGCATGCAGCGGCGTGCCCGGATAGACGAAGGTGCCGGCCCATGCGGCGGCTGTCGCATCGACCGGCCACAGGTTCATCATGATCTTGTGCAGCGAATCGCCCGCCTTTGGCGTCGGATTCGATGCCTGGTCGAATGCCTCGTGTATCAGCGTGCCGTCCACGTACCAGCGAATGCCCGTCGCAGTCCACTTGAAGGCGTAGGCATGGAATCCGCTCGCCGCATTGAGTCCAAGATCGACCAGGACTTCGTTCCTGGACGCGTAGGCATCGTCGTTGGTGTAGAAGTTGAGCTGCGCACGCGTCGTGTCGTAGCCGAGGAACTCGATATCGATCTCGTTGTGCCTGCCATTGCCGCCATTGTCGTAAGGGCCGGCAAAGGTGAAGAATGTGCTGACGACGCCGGCCCGCTCGACCGGACGGAAACCCGCCTCGTAACAGCCGTAGCCGTAATAGCCAGTCGTCCGGTATTCACCCGAGGAGTACGGCTCGCCGAGGTACGCCTGGCTGGAAAGTCGCAGGTCCATCATGCCGTTCGCGAACGACACGTGGTCGGCGCGCCAGGCGTTGTCGAACGGAGACCCGTTCGTCCAGCCGTCGGCCTTGACCCAGCGCACGGCGTCGAAACCATCGAGATGATCGGTGAATGAGCCCTGCGCCCTGGGTCCCGAAACGGGTCTTGCCGCAAACGCAGCCGGAGGGGCGAATGCAAGGGACAGCAGCACGATCAGCCCGGTCACGGCCGGGTCACGCATCCTTGGCGTCATTTGCCTCCCCCCTCGGGATGCCCCGGCCACGGCGCAACCCGCACAGCCTAGCGAAACCGTGAACTACTTCACACTTTGGCTTGACATAAGCCGCGCCGCGCGCATAAAGGCCGTCCAGGCAACAGGATCCGGCTGAATGAAGCTTCGCGACGCCGTCAACATCGGGGACCTGCGGTCGATTGCGCGACGGCGCGTGCCGCACTTCGTATTCGCCTATGTGGACGGCGGCGCCGAGGACGAAGTCACGCTGCGCGGCAACTGCGAGGCCTTTGCAAGACTGAGATTCCGGCCGCGCACGCTGGTTGACGTGTCGAAGCGCGACGTCTCGACGCAGCTGCTCGGCGCGCCGTCGGCGTTGCCGATCGTCGTCGGTCCGACCGGGCTGAATGGCCTGTCCTGGCGCGATGGCGACCTGGAACTCGCGCGGGCCGCCGCCGCCGCGGGCGTGCCGTTCGCGATGTCGACCGTTTCGATGAGCCTCGCCGAGGACATTGCGCGGCAGGCGCCTGGCCGGCTGTGGCTGCAGGCCTATGTCTTCGCCGACCGGCGCATCACCGACGCGCTGATCCGGCGCGCGCTCGATGCCGGTTTCGAGGGCCTCATGCTGACCAGCGACTTCCCGGTGGCCGGCAAGCGCGAAGGCGACCTGCGCACGGGCCTGTTGCCGACGCAGCAGTTCACGCTGGCAACCAGGCTCGACATGCTGATGCATCCGCGCTGGCTCGCGACGGTCGCGATGCGCCGGCCGCGCTTCGTCAATGTCGAGCGCGAATTGCCGCCAGGCCAGAACGTCAACTCTTTCGTCGGCCATGGCATGTTCGATCCGTCATTCCGGTGGGCTGACCTCCGGCATTTCCGCGATCTCTGGCCGCGCAAGCTGTTGTTGAAGGGCGTGCTGCGCGCCGATGATGCCCAGCGCGCCGTCGCGGCGGGCGTGGATGGGCTGGTGCTGTCGAATCATGGCGGCAGGCAGCTCGACGGCGCGATCAGCGCCATCGAGGCGCTGCCGGAGATAAGGCGCGCCGTGGGCGATCGCCCGGCCATCCTGGTCGATGGCGGCGTGCGCCGCGGCAGCGACATCGCGAAGGCAATCGCGCTGGGCGCCGCGGGAGTGATCCTGGGCCGCGCGCCGGTTTACGGGCTCGCGGCCGGTGGTGCTGCCGGCGTGACCCGGGCAATCGAAATCCTCGCGGACGAATTCGACCGCACGCTCGCGCTGACCGGTTGCCGCGATGTCGGTGAACTGACGCCGGACCTGATCGCGCCGCCATCCGCATGATCGCGGACGCTCCCGGCGGCGACGGCAGGCGGCAGCCGATCCGCAGTTACGTGCTGCGCGGCGGCCGGATCACGAACGCGCAGCGGCGTGCACTCGATGAGTTGTTGCCGCGCCGGGGGCTGCCGTTCGCACCCGCGCTGCTCGACCTCGATGCCGTCTATGGCCGCAGCGCGCCGCGCGTGATGGAAATCGGCTTCGGCAATGGCGCGACGCTGATCGAACTCGCCGCGTCCCGGCCCGGCACGGATTTCCTCGGTGTCGAAGTCCATCCGCCCGGCATCGGGCAATTGCTGCTCGGCATCGAGGCGCGCGGCCTGGCCAATGTCCGCGTGATCGCCCACGACGCGGTCGAGGTCCTGCGGCACCAGATCCCGCCCGCATCGCTCGACGAAGTGCTGCTGTACTTTCCCGATCCCTGGCCCAAGAAGCGCCATCACAAGCGGCGCATCGTGCAGGCGGCATTCGCCGCACTCGTGGCCAGCCGCCTGAGGCCCGGCGGCACGCTGCGCCTCGCGACCGACTGGGAGCCTTATGCAGAGTGGATGCTCGAGGTGCTGAACGCCGAGCCGGCGCTGCTCAATGCCGCAGCGAACAGGCGCTGGATCGAGCGGCCGCCCGGCCGCGGCTCAACGCGCTTCGAGGCGCGCGGGCAGCGGCTCGGTCACCGGGTCTTCGACCTGGAGTACCGGCGCCTCTGAAAAGGGCTGTAAAGGGGACGCACCCCTTTACCTTTAGCCTTTGTAAAGGCGTGCGTCCCCTTTAGAAGGCTCCGCTCAAGCCGTCGATCATGAACTGCACGGCGAGCGCCGCGAGCACGACGCCCGCGAGCCGGCTGACGACATGGGCTCCGGTCACGCCCATGACCCGCATGACCGCCGGCGTCAGCCGCAACAGGCCGTAGGTGATTGCGAGCACCAGCACGACGACCCCGAACAGCCCAACCGCGAGCAGCGGCTCCGGCCTTGGCGCGCCGAAGGTCAGCAGCACGATCGCGATCGCGCCGGGTCCGGCGATGAACGGGAACGCAAGCGGAAACACGGAGATGTCCGCGCGCTTCCTGCTCTCGACTTTTTCCTCGGAGGTCACGCGCGTGCCGGACTCGCGCGCAAAGACCATCTCGAGCGCGATCAGGAACAGCATCACGCCGCCCGCGATGCGGAAGGCGTCGATGCTGATGCCCATCGTGTGCAGGAACCAGGCGCCGCCCAGCGCGAATACCAGCAGCACGACGCCGGAGACGATGACGGCCTTCGCCGCCATGCGCCGGCGGAAATCCTCGGCCCCCTCGGTCAGCGCGGCAAACAGCGGCACCAGCGTGATCGGCTCCACCACGACAAAGAACAGGACAAAGAACTTCAGCAGCTCATCGATCATCGGATTTCACCGGCGCCTTGCCTGCCGCGACCACCGCGTGCCCATCGAGGATCCCCGTGCGCATCAGCCAGACCAACAATAGCAGGCCGGGAATGCTGAGCGCCGCCGTGTAGGTGAAGAACACCGGATATCCGATGGCGTCGACGACGAATCCGGAGGTGCCTTCGAGCAGCTTGCCCGGCAGCGCGTACAGCGAGGAAAAGAGCGCGTACTGCGTCGCCGTGTAGCGCGTGCTCGTCAGGCTCGACAGGAACGCGATCAACGCCGTGCCATGCACGCCCTGGGCCAGGCTGTCGAGGCTGTTGACGAGCGCGAGCCCGATGACCGTGGGCGAGCCGGTCGTTGCGAGCAGCGAGAACCCCAGGTTCGACAGCATGACCAGGCCGCTGCCGAGAAACAGCGCGCGACGCAGCCCGAATCTCGCAATGACGGCGCCGCCCACCACGACGCCCAGCATCGAGATCGGCAGCCCGATGGCCTTCACGATCGTCGCGATCTGGATCAGCGTGTAGCCATGATCGATGTAGAACGGGTTCGCCATCGAGCCCATCGTGAATTCGGTCAGGCGATAGCTGCCGACCAGCAGCAGCGTCAGGATCGCGATGCGGCCGCCGTAGCGGGCGAAGAAATCCACCAGTGGACAGATCACGGCGCCGATGAATGTGGCCCCGAATTCGCGCAGCGAGCCCGGCCAGTGCGCCTTGCGCTCGAGCCAGTCGACGACCCGCGCCTCGCGCTCCGCCGTATCGCGCGAGACATCCGCCGGCGGCTCGCGCACGAGGAGCGTCGTGACGATGCCGACGCCGGCGAGCGCCGCCATCGTCATGTAGCTGGCCGTCCAGCCATAGCCTGCGGCAATGCTGAGTGCGCCGGCGCCGCCGGTGATCAGGGCGGCGCGATATCCGATCTGGTAAGCCGCGGCCATCGCGCCCTGCATTTCCACCGGTGCCGATTCGATGCGCCATGCGTCCACCGCGATATCCTGGGTCGCCGAGCAGAACGCGAGGAACAGGGCGCCCAGGGCGATCTGCAGCACGCCCGTGGACGGGTCGCTGGTTGCCAGGTTGACGAGTCCGAGCGCGATGCCGGCCTGCGCCACGAGCATCCAGCTGCGCCGTCGCCCGAGCCACGCGAACAGGAGCGGAATGCGGGCACGATCAACGACCGGCGACCACAGGAACTTGACCGCATAGACGAGACCGACCCACGCCAGCATGCCGATCGTCGCCCGCTCGATCCCTGCCTGGCGCAACCACGCCGACAGGGTCTGGAACACCAGGTAGAACGGCAGTCCGGCCGAGAATCCCAGGAACAGCATCGACAGCACCCGCGCCTGGCCATAGATGCGAAGCGCCTGCCACCATCCGCGCGGCCGGCCGTCCGTGGTCACAGTTCGTAATCCATCGTCAACGGGGCGTGATCGGAAAACCACGTATCCCTGTAGATCGAGGCGGCACGCGCCCTGCCTGCGAGCGAAGGACTCGTGATCTGGTAGTCGATGCGCCAGCCGACGTTCCTGGCCCGGGCCTGACCGCGATTGGACCACCAGGTGTACTGCTCCGGCCTCGGATCGACCTCGCGGAATGCATCCACCCAGCCGAACTCACCGAACACGCGGTCGAGCCAGGCCCGCTCCTCGGGCAGGAATCCGGAATTCTTCTGGTTGGCGCGCCAGTTCTTCAGGTCGATGGGCTGGTGCGCGATGTTGACGTCGCCGCAGAACACGTAATCCCGCCGGCGCCGCCCAAGGCGCCGCAGGTGCGGCAGGAAGGCTTCGAGAAAGCGCATCTTGGAGGCCTGGCGTTCCGGTCCGGACGAACCTGACGGCAGGTACAGGGACACGACGGAAAGCCGCCCGAACTGCAGTTCGAGATAACGGCCCTCGCGATCGAATTCGCTGACACCGAAACCGCGGACCACGCGGTCGGGCTGCCGCTTCGAGAATGCCGCGACTCCGCTGTATCCCGGCCGCTCCGCCCCGAAATAGTGGCAGTGATAACCGGCCGGACGGAATCCTGCGTCCTCGAGCTGCTGCTCCTGGGCCCGGGTCTCCTGCAGACAGACGACGTCGGCAGTCTGCGCGGGCAGCCATTCGAACAGGCCCTTGCGGGCCGCGGAGCGGATGCCGTTGCAGTTGAGCGTGATGATGCGCATGCTGTTTCCGCGGCCGATGCGCCATGATACGCACTGGCACGAGGAAGGGTGCATGCGGGCCCACCAGAAGGAATTCATCGAGCTGATACTGGCGCGCGAGGTCCTGCGCTTCGGGCAGTTCACGCTGAAATCCGGCCGCGTGAGCCCGTATTTTTTCAATGCCGGGCTCATCAATGACGGTGGCGCCCTTGGCAAACTCGGCGACTGCTATGCGCAGGCGATCATCGAATCAGGCACCAGGTTCGACATGCTGTTCGGACCCGCCTACAAGGGCATCCCGCTCGCGACCGCGACCGCAATCGCCCTCGCCGCCCGTCACGGCCGCGACGTACCGGTGGCGTTCAACCGCAAGGAGGCCAAGGCCCACGGCGAGGGCGGCAGGCTGATCGGCGCACCGCTTACCGGGCGCGTGCTGATCGTCGACGACGTCATCACCGCCGGCACGGCAATCCGCGAGTCAATCGACATCATCCGCAATGCCGGTGCGAGCCCGGCGGGGGTTGCATTGGCGCTCGACCGCCAGGAACGCGGCCAGGGTCCCTTGTCGGCGGTCCAGGAGGTTCAGACGGCGTTCAGCATTCCGGTGATAAAAATCATCACGCTCGCCGACCTGATCGAGCACCTGGAAACCGCCGGCCGCCCGGAAGAACTGGCAAGTCTGCGGAACTACCGGTCCAGTTACGGTGTCGACGGCGAAGCGTGACACGAGTCAGGTTTGACCGGTTGGATACGGGCAGAATATGTCGCGAGAGGTGCCACGGATGAAAGCCTGGACATTGAAGATCCTGTTGCCGGCCCTGGTGCTGGCGCTGCTGGCCGGCGCCGCCGATGCGCAGTCGGGCACCAAGAAACTGTATCGCTGGGTCGACAAGAGTGGCCAGGTCCACTATGGCGACAGCATTCCGCCGGAGTACGCCGACCAGGATCGCGAAGTGCTGAACCGCGAGGGCGTTGCCGTGGGCAGCGAGCAGGGCACGTTGACCGCCGAAGAAGCACGCGCCAGGGCCGAAGCGGACAAGGCTGCGAAAGAGGCGCAGAAACAGAAGCTGCGCGATCGCGTGCTGTTGCAGACCTACCAGTCGGTCGAAGAGATCGAGGTGTTGCGTGACCGCCGCCTCGAGCTGGTCGATTCGCAGCTCATGATCCAGGAACAGTCGCTTGCGACCCTGCGCGCCAAGCAGGTGCAGCACATGAAACAGGCGACGCGCTACCAGCCGATCAACAAGGACCCCAAGGCCCAGCCGCTGCCGGAGGAACTGTCACTCGACCTCCACCGCTCGGCCTCCGACATCGAGACCCAGCAGAAGAATCTGGACAAGAAGAAGCAGGAACGCGAGACGATCCGCTCGACCTTCGAGGCGGATATCAAGCGATTCAGGGAACTGAAGGCCGTCGCCCCGCACTAGCGCCCGGAGCTGCCGAACCCGCCCGCGCCTCGCGTCGTGGTCTCGAACTCGGCGACGACCTCGAGTTCGACCTGCACCACCGGTACGATGACCATCTGCGCGATCCGCTCGCCCGGTCCGATCGTGAACGGGTGATCGCCGCGGTTCCAGACCGAGACCATGATCTGCCCCTGGTAATCGGAGTCGACCAGCCCGACCAGGTTGCCGAGCACGATGCCATGCTTGTGGCCGAGGCCCGATCGCGGCAACAGCACGGCGGCAAGTCCCGGGTCTTCCAGGTGAATTGCGAAACCCGTCGGCACCAGCTGGGCCTGGCCGGGTTCAAGCACGAGCGGCGCATCGAGGCAGGCCCTCAGGTCGAGCCCGGCCGAGCCGTCCGTCGCATAGCGGGGCAGCGGGATCTCCCGACCGACGCGTGGATCGAGGACGCGGAGCAGGAGCCGCCGGGCTGCTGCCATGCCCGCGATCAGCCGGGAACCGCGGCGGTACGACCTGCGCGCCCGGTCGCACGGCGGACCCTGGCGATGACTGCGACCAGGCGGCGCGCGAGCTCGAACTTGCCGCAGGTGGGGATCTCCTCGCGACCGCCGTCCCAGAGGACGATCAGCGAATTTTCGTCACGGTCGAATGCAAGATCGTCGCCGACGCGATTCGCGGCGATCATGTCCGCGCCCTTCCGGGCGAGCTTGGCGCGCGCGTTTTCCTCGACATTTTCGGTCTCCGCGGCGAACCCGACGACGAATGGCCTGCCGCTCGCAAGCCCTGCGACCGAAGCGAGGATGTCCGGCGCCCGGGTCAGTTCGAGTTTCAGCCGCTCGGATGTCTTCTTGATCTTCTGCACCGCGGCCGGCGGCGCCTGATAATCGGCGACCGCCGCAGCGCCGATGTAGATGTCGGCGCCCGGCAGCGCCGCGTGCACGGCATCGCGCATCTGCCGTGCGCTTTCCACCGCGACGAATTCGACACCCGTCGGCGGATCGATTTCGGCCGGCCCGCTGACCAGCACCACGCTTGCCCCGGCATCGCGGGCAGCCTGGGCAATGGCATATCCCATCTTTCCGGAGCTGCGATTGCTGATGTACCGGACCGGGTCGAGGCGTTCCCGGGTCGGGCCCGCGCTGACGACAACCTTCAGTCCCTGCAATACCCGATCGGCGCCGAGCTGCGACATCAGCAACTCGGCAAGCTGTCCCGGCTCGAGCATGCGGCCGGCGCCGATCTCACCGCAGGCCTGGCTGCCCTCGTCCGGCCCGAGGACCCCGATGCCACGCTGCTTCAGCAACGCGACATTCGCGACGGTCGCCGGATTCGCCCACATCTGCCGGTTCATCGCAGGAGCGACAGTGAGCGGCGCCGTCGTCGCCAGGCAAAGCGTCGTCAGCAGGTCGTCGGCGCGTCCATGCGCCAGACGGGCGAGGAAATCCGCGGTTGCGGGCGCGACCAGCACTGCATCCGCCCAGCGGGCAAGCTCGATGTGCCCCATGGCCGCCTCGGCAGCCTCGTCCCACAGTTCCTGCCGCACCGGCCGGCCCGATACCGCCTGCAGGCTGAGCGCCGTGATGAAGCGGCTGGCGCCCGCGGTCATGACGACCTGGACTTCGGCTCCGCGTTCCCGCAGGCGCCTGACGAGGTCCGGACTCTTGTAGGCGGCAATCCCCCCGGTCACACCGAGCAGGACCCGCAAGGAACGTGGGGTCTCCATGGCTTGATTATCCTCAGGGTCCGGCACCGATGCCAACGCGATCGGCTTCCGGGACCTCCCTTACTGCCAGAACCGGCGTCATTTTCGACCTGCGGCGAGCCAGGGCTCCGCCGAGACTGCTGGCGGGAGGTTCGCATGCACATCAGGGACTGGCCGCTGTCCGAAAGGCCGCGCGAGAAGCTGCTGCAGATGGGTTCCGGCGCGCTGACGGAGGCGGAACTGCTCGCGATCTGGCTGCGCCACGGCACCCGCGGCATGAATGCCCTCGAAGTCGCCCGGTCGCTGCTCACGCGCTTCGGCTCGCTGCGTAGCGTGCTGACGGCCGAGCGTCATGCACTCTGCGGCGAGCGTGGGGTCGGCCCGGCCCGCTGGGCCGAACTGCAGGCGGCGCTCGAAATCGTGCGCCGCCACCACCTGGAACGCCTGCAATGCGGGCCCGTACTGCAGAGCCCGCGGGCGGCCCGCGACTACCTGGTCGCCCGGCTGCGCGACCGCCAGCACGAGGTCTTCTGCTGCCTGTTCCTCGACAGCCGCCACCGCCTGATCAGCTGCGAGGAGCTCTTCCGCGGCACCGTGGACGGCGCCAGCGTCCACCCGCGGGAGGTGGTCAAGCAGGCGCTGGCCCGCAATGCGACCGCACTGATCCTTGCCCACAACCATCCCTCCGGAGTCGCAGAGCCAAGCCAGGCCGATGAGGTCATCACGACCCGCCTGCGGGATGCCCTTGCGCTGGTCGAGATCCGCCTGCTCGATCACCTGATCGTCGGCGACGGGAGCTGCACTTCGCTGGCCGAGAAGGGATTGATCTGAAAGGGAAATCAGGCGAGGCCAGGCGCGCGCGCCGGCACCGCCAGTCGCCCCGTCGCGGGCTTGCCATCGGGGGTGCCGGCTGGTCTAATACGCCGCTCATTTTTCGACCGCGCTGCGTTCTGGAGTGGATCATGTCCCGAGTCTGCCAGGTGACCGGCAAGCGACCCTCGACCGGCAACAAGGTCTCCCACTCCAACATCAAGAAGCGGCGCAGGTTCCTGCCGAACCTGCATACCCAGCGCTTCTGGGTCGAGAGCGAGGGCCGCTGGGTGACGCTCCGGCTGTCAACCCGTGGCCTGCGGACCATCGAGAAGAAGGGCCTCGACGCCGTGCTCGCCGAACTGCGTGCCGCCGGCACCAAGGTCTGAGGAAACCCACATGCGCGACAAGATCAAGCTCGTTTCCACGGCCGGGACCGGCCATTTCTACACGACCACGAAGAACAAGCGCCTGCATCCCGAGAAGATGGAGCTCAGCAAGTACGACCCGGTCGTCCGCAAGCACGTGACCTACAAAGAGTCCAAGATCAAGTAGGTTTCCCGGGGTCGCTTGCATGGCCCCGCTAGGCTAAACTCCTCCCAAAATACCGCAGCCGGATACCCCGGCTCGCGCCGCTACGCATGGGAGTCCAGGAAATGCTCAACGCAAAGAATGGCGGCCTGCACCTGCACGCACGCCGGAGTCTCGCTGCCGCCATCGCCATGGCATTGCCGCTGCCCGCCGCGCTGGCGCAGGGCACTGGCACGGTACTCGAGCCGGTGATGGTGACGGCCGAGCGCCGCAGCGAGAACATCCAGAGCGTTCCAATTTCGGTTTCGCCCCTCCAGGGCGAGCGCCTCGACTCTCTGTTCGAGGGTGGCGCGGACATCCAGGCTCTCGCGACGCGCGTTCCGAGCCTGTACGCCGAGTCGTCCAACGGCAGGCTCGCGCCGAGGTTCTATATCCGCGGCCTCGGCAATTCAGACTTTGACCTGGCCGCGTCACAGCCGGTGTCGGTCAT
The DNA here is from genome assembly GCA_023265875.1 of Gammaproteobacteria bacterium. Classification (GTDB taxonomy): domain Bacteria; phylum Pseudomonadota; class Gammaproteobacteria; order Steroidobacterales; family Steroidobacteraceae; genus SCUD01. The sequence goes on from JAHFSF010000001.1 coordinate 13,754, forward strand.
CATGGACGAAGTCGTGCTGGAAAATGTCATTCTCAAGAGCTTCCCGCTGTTCGACCTCGACCGGGTCGAAGTCCTGCGCGGCCCGCAGGGAACCCTGTTCGGCCGCAACACGCCCGCGGGTGTCGTCAAGTTCGACACCAGGAAGCCGAGCCAGGAATTCGGCGGCGATCTTTCCTTGAGCTATGGCGAACTCGGCTCCAAGACCATTGAAGGCGCTGTCGGCGGTGGACTGAGCGACACCGTTTCTGTGCGCGTGTCCGCGCTCTATCACGAGCGGGCGGACTGGATCAACAACACCTTCACCGGCGAGAACGACGCGATGGGAGGCTTTAATGAATATGCCTACCGTGCCCAGCTCCTGATCGAACCATCCGACAGCTTCAGCGCGCTGCTGAACATCCATGGTCGCGACATCGACGGCACGGCGTCGATCTTCCGCGCCAACGTCCTCGGCCCCGGGAGCGACGGCTTCAATTCGAATTACCATCGCGACAGTGTTTCCTACGACGAGGGCAACAACAATCCGCAGCATGCCGAGGGCACGGGCGGGTCGCTCAAGCTCGACTTCAAGGTCGGCGGCAATGCCACCCTGACGTCAGTGACGGCGTACGAGACGACCGAGAGCCGCAGCCTCGGCGACATCGACGGCGGATTCGGCGCGGACTTCCTGAGCTTCCTGCCGCCGCCGTACGTTGGACCGTGCCCGCCGGGGTGGCAGCCCGGCGATACATGCATTCCGTTCCCGTCCCAGACGCAGGACGGGATCGATGACCTGGATCAGTTCACCCAGGAATTGCGGGTTGCATCCCAGGCGAACGACCGCCTGTTCTGGCAGGCGGGCGCCTTTTATTTCGATTCCAAGTTCTCGGTGACGACCACGCCGTTCTTCGTCGCCGCGACCACCCTGACCCATGAGAATACGGCCTGGGCCGTGTTCGGCCACGTCAGCTACGACGTGACCGACGCGCTCACCGTGACCGGCGGCGCGCGTTATACGGACGACAAGAAGGATCTCACCGTCCAGGCCTCGCCGATACCCACGGGCCCGCGACACGTCTCCGACACGGATGTCAGCGGGGACCTGAGCGCCCTGTACGAGGTCAACGACCAGTTCAACGTCTATGGGCGGGTTGCGCGCGGCTTCCGTGCGCCGACCATCCAGGGTCGTGACGTCGCCTTCTTCGGCTCGCCGTCGATCGCCAAGTCCGAAACGATCACCTCGATCGAGGCGGGCTTCAAGTCGGAACTCGCCGGTAACCGGGTGCGACTCAACGGCTCGGTCTTCTATTACGAGATCAAGGACCAGCAGCTTTCGGCCATTGGCGGCGGTGGCAATTTTGTGCGGCTGGTGAACGCCGACAAGGGCACGGGAAAGGGATTCGATCTCGACGGTGAATTCCTCGTCACCGACAATTTCCTGGTGACGCTGGGTTTGAGCTACACGGACACCGAGATCAAGGACAGCTCACTGGTCGTGCCGCCCTGCGGTTCGGGGCTCTGCACGGTGCTCGATCCCCTCGACAGTGGCGGCAACGCCATCATCAATGGCAACTCCTTCACCCAGGCGCCGGAATACATCGCGACCATCACGGCGCGCTATGGCGTGCCAATGGCGAACAACAGCGAGTTCTTCTTCTCGACCGACTGGGCTTTCCAGGGGAAGACCCAGTTCTTCATCTACGAGTCGGCCGAATTCTTCAGCGACCACACTTTCGAAGGGGGCGCACGCGTCGGTTACTCGCGTGATGGCGGGAAGTGGGAAATGGCGCTGTTCGGGCGCAACATCACCGACGAGGAAAACGTCAAGGGCGGCATCGACTTCAACAACCTGACGGGATTCGACAACGAACCCCGCATCGTTGGAGTTTCGTTAAAGACCCGCTTCTGAGCCCGGGCCGGCACGGATGCCGGAACTGCCGGAGGTCGAGACGACGCGCCGGGGCATCGAGCCCTGGCTCGTCGGCCGGCGCATCGAGCGGCTGGTCGTGCGCGATGCGCGCCTGCGCTGGCCCATTCCGCGCTCCCTGCCCGCGCGCGTGCGCGGAGCCACGATCCGCGCGGTGGGCAGGCGCGCCAAGTACCTGCTGCTCACGACCGATGCGGGCACGTTGATCCTCCATCTCGGCATGTCCGGCAGCCTGCGCATGCACGACGCGGCGGCTCCCCCGCTCGCCCACGATCATTTCGACCTTGTGCTCGACTCCGGCCGCTGCCTGCGGTTCAACGACCCGCGACGCTTCGGCTGCCTGCAGTTCACGGCCGGCGATCCGCTCCGGCACCGATTGCTGGCCGGGCTCGCGGTCGAGCCCCTGTCGGGTGAATTCACCGGCGAAGGCCTGTGGCGCCGTGCGCGGGGCCGGCGCGCTTCGATCAAGTCCTTCGTCATGGATTCCCGCGTCGTTGCGGGCGTCGGCAATATCTATGCGAACGAGGCGCTGTTCCGGGCGGGCATCCGTCCCGGGCTCGCGGCCGGCCGCGTCAGCCGCGACCGGATGAACATTCTTGTCAAGGTGATTCGCGAGGTGCTGGCCGAGGCGATCGGTGCCGGCGGCACGACGCTGCGCGATTACGTGGATCCGGCCGGCGAGCCGGGCTACTTCCGCCAGCAGCTCTTCGTCTACGAGCGCGCGGGCCAGCCCTGCCGGAAATGCGGCGCGACGATCCGGCAATACGCGCAGGCGCAGCGCAGTACTTACTGGTGCCCGCGCTGCCAGCGCTAGGAAATGCCTCAGGCTCCCGGCTGCAATTCGCGGCGCCGCCGGGCCAGTGCCTCGACGACGACCGGATCCACGAAGCGCGAGACGTCGCCGCCCAGCATCGCGATCTCGCGCACCATCGTCGAGGAGATGAACGTGAACTGTTCCTTCGGCGTCAGGAACACGTAGTCCACGTCCGGGGCCAGGTGACGGCTCATGTTCGCGAGCTGGAACTCGAACTCGAAATCCGACACTGCGCGCAGCCCGCGGATCACGATGCCGCATTTCTGCTCGCGCGCGAACTCGACCGTCAGGTTCGCGTAGCCGATGACGGTGACATTCGGAATGTCGCCGACGACGCAGCGCGCCAGGTCGATGCGCGTTTCCAGCGGAAACAGCGGCGTCTTGAAGGGATTCGCGGCAATGCCGATGACGACGCGGTCGAAGATGCCCGCCGCCCGCCGCACCAGGTCGTTGTGGCCATTGGTGACCGGATCGAAGGTGCCGGGATAAACCGCATTGCGATTCAGGTTCACGTCGGCTTCACCCCGTCGTTTCCGCTGCAGTGCGCCAGATGATAGCCGACTGCGCCAGCCTTGCCCGAACGGTGCAGCGTCCAGCCTGCCGGCAGGACCGGTGGTCCATCGGCTGCCGCCGACTCGATGTAAACGCACGCACCCGGCTGCAGCCAGCCGCCCGCCTCGAGCGCCTTGGCGGACGGTGCGACCAGGCCGGATCCAAATGGCGGATCCAGGAACACGATGTCAAACGCCCGCGACGGACCCGCGAGCCAGCGCAGCGCCTCACCGTGAACGACATGGCCGCGCCCGGGGGCCAGCGCTGTCACGACCTCCGTCAATGCCTCGGTGGTGATGCGATCATCCTCCACGAAAGTGACCTCGGCCGCACCGCGCGAGAGCGCCTCGATTCCAAGCGCGCCGCTGCCGGCAAACAGGTCCAGGCAGCGACTGCCGCCGACAGCGGGTCCGAGCCAGTTGAACAGCGTTTCACGGACCCGGTCCGGCGTCGGCCGGATGCCGGGTCGCCGCGGAAACCGGATGCGGCGGCCGCGCCACTGACCGCCGATCACCCGCAGCGTATTGGGACCCGCCGCGGCTTGCGCGCGACCGGCCTTCCGCGGTGCGTTGTCAGCCGATTTGCCTCGAATCCACCGCATGAATCTCCGCCGATCCCGTAAACTTGCACGGCGTTGACAACCGAGCGCGATGATACGCGCCCCGTTCGCGGACAACACTTTGCCGGAGCACCAGTCATGCGGATTCGCATCGTGATCCCGAATGGCACGGTGATCCAGACTCCTTGAATCGCCCCGACGAAGGCACCGCGGCTGGCGGCTTCCTCGCGCGCCTGCGCGGGAAAGTCAATCGCGGCACCTCCTGGCTCGGCGAGCTGCTGTCCGGCCGCAGGATCGATGCCGAACTGCTCGAGGAACTCGAGACCCGGCTGCTCACCGCGGACGTCGGCGTCGAAGCGACCAGGGTGATCCTGGACGAACTTCGTCGCGGCGTCGCGCGCGAGGAACTTGCGGATGCCGGCGCGCTTGCGGGCGCATTGCGTTCCGCCCTCACCGGGATACTCGCGCCCGTCGCACAGGCGCTGATCATCGACCGGAACCGAAAGCCCTTCGTCATCCTGGTGGTCGGCGTGAACGGCTCCGGAAAGACCACCACGATCGGCAAGCTGGCGCGGTGCCTGAAGAAGGATGGCCTGAAGGTCATGCTCGCGGCAGGCGACACGTTTCGCGCGGCGGCCGTCGAGCAACTGACGATCTGGGCCGAGCGCAACGAGGTGCCGATCATCGCGCAGGCCGCCGGGGCCGACCCGGCCGCGGTCGTGTTCGACGCAATGGAAGCGGCCAGGGCGCGCAGCATCGATGTATTGATCGCGGACACGGCTGGCCGGCTGCATACTCAGTCTCACCTGATGGACGAACTAGCGAAGATCGCCAGGGTCATGAAGCGTCTGGATCCCACGGCGCCACACGAGGTCCTGCTGGTGCTGGATGCGAGCCTTGGCCAGAACGCGATCCGCCAGGCCGAGCAGTTCCACCGGGCAGTCGGCGTCAGCGGCATCGTCGTCACCAAGCTCGACGGCACGGCGAAGGGCGGAATCGTCATCGCGATCGCGAGGCGTTTCGGCCTGCCAATCCGCTTCGTCGGCGTTGGCGAACAGCTGGCGGATTTCGGTATCTTCGACGCCGGCGCCTATGTGGATGGCCTGTTGCGGCCCGCGCCAGGGACTGCCCGGTGATCCGTTTCGACCGCGTCTTCAAGCGCTATCCCAATGGCCGCGAGGCGCTCGCGGAATTATCCTTCGAACTCGCAACCGGCGAGATGAGCTTCCTGACCGGTCATTCCGGGGCCGGCAAGAGCACGGTGCTGAAGCTCATCGCCCTGCTGGAGCGGCCGACACGCGGCCAGGTCGTCATCCACGGCTGCAACACCAGCACGCTGCGCCGGGGCGCCATTCCGGCCTTTCGGCGCCAGGTCGGGGTCGTGTTCCAGGATCACCGGCTGCTCGATGATCGCCCGGTCTACGACAATGTCGCGCTGCCGCTCGCGATTGCAGGCATGCGGCGGCGCGAGATGGACAAGCGCGTGCGGGCCGCGCTCGACCAGGTGGCCCTGCTCGGGAAGGAACGCATGTTCCCGCTGGAGCTGTCGGCCGGCGAACAACAGCGCGTCGGCATTGCACGTGCCGTCATCACGAAACCGCCGGTGCTGATCGCGGATGAACCGACCGGAAACCTCGATCCGGACCTCGCGCTCGAGGTCATGAACCTCTTCCGGCGATTCAATTCGGTAGGCGTCACGGTCATGGTCGCGACCCATGACGTGCACCTGCTGGACCGATTCCCCGTGCGGCGCATCCACATCGAGCAGGGCCGGCTTGCGAGCAATCCCGATGTCGCTGCCTGAAGAACTGAGGACTGCACGGCCGGCCGGCCCGAGGACTTTCGGCGGCGCCGCCTCGACCTGGCTCGAGCGCCACGCGCAGACACTGGTCGGTTCGCTCGGCCGCCTGGCGCGCCAGCCGATAGCGACTGCGCTGACGATCGCGGTGATCGGGATCGCACTTGCGTTGCCGACAGCTCTTTACCTCGTCGTCGCCAACGCACGCGCCGTGACCGCGGGTCTCGGCGATACCGTACAGCTGTCCGTTTACCTGCGCCTGCCGATGACGCCCGAGGTGGCACGCAAGGTCGCGCGCGTGATCGGGGCCCGCGACGAAGTCAGCCAGGTCGTGCTGGTCAGTCCCGATGAGGGCCTGGTCGAGTTCCGGGCGCTGTCCGGCATCGGCGAAGCGCTGAATGCGCTCACCGAGAACCCCCTGCCCTGGACCGTCAAGGTCCGGCCGGCCCCCTCCCATGACTCGGCGCTGGCCGTCGAGGCGCTCGCCGCCGAATTGCGCGGGATCCCCGAGGTCGAGCTCGTCGAGGCCGACACCGCGTGGGTGCGGCGCTTGAATGCGCTCCTCGACACCCTGCGCCAGGTCGTGTTGCTGTCCGCGGCCGTGCTCGCATTCGGCGTCCTCGCCATCGTCGGCAACACGATACGGCTCGACATCAATGGCCGGCGCGCCGAGATCGAGGTCACCAAGCTGGTCGGCGGCAGCAACGCCTTCGTGCGCCGGCCCTTCCTGTATTCAGGCTTCTGGCAGGGCCTCGCCGGCGGATTGCTGGCGGTCGGACTGATCGCCGCCGGCCTCGCGGTCCTCGATGCGCCGATCGCGCGTCTGGCTGCCGCTTACGGCACGTCTTTCTCGCTCGCCGGCCTTGCAATGCGGGAATGGCTCGCGGTGGTCGGCGGCGGCGCGGGGCTGGGTCTCCTGGGCGCTTGGCTAGCGGCCGGCTATCACCTGCATCGGATCGAGCCGCGCGCCTAACGGGTTGTTTTTATTTGCTTATATTTTAGCGCCCGCGGGGAACCGCGGCGGCCGATTAGCACTCTATTGGCGCGACTGCTAGAGTATTTGGCTGGAGGTCGCAATCAAAATGACAGGTCAAGCACTCGTCCTCAAGGACCGGTCCCTGGCGCTGGCCGGGCCGATCGGAAGCCTTGAGGCCTATGTCGAGCGGGTTTCGAGTATCCCGGTCCTCAGCCGCGAGGAGGAAATCGTGCTGGCGACGCGTTTTCGCGAACATCAGGACCTCGATGCCGCGCGCCAGCTGGTGCTGTCACACCTGCGTTTCGTCGTGCACGTCGCGCGCGGCTACGCGGGCTATGGCCTGCCGGTCGCTGACCTCATCCAGGAGGGCAATGTCGGCCTGATGAAGGCCGTCAAGCGCTTCGATCCGTCGATGGGCGTGCGGCTGGTCAGTTTTGCGATCCACTGGATCCGCGCCGAAATCCACGAGTTCGTGATCCGCAACTGGCGCCTGGTCCGGGTCGCGACCACCAAGGCGCAGCGCAAGCTGTTCTTCAACCTGCGCCGGATGAAGAAGAATCTCGCCTGGCTGTCCGACGACGAAGCGCGCGCCGTTGCCGGCGAACTGGGCGTCGAACCGCGCGAAGTGCGCGAGATGGAACAGCGCCTAGCGGCACGCGACCTGTCCTTCGATCCGGCGCCGGATTCCGAGGAAGAGGAAAGCCTCGGGTCGCCGTCGCTTTACCTGCCGTCGCCGGACTCGGATCCCGCCGCAGCCGTGGAGCAGGACGAGTGGGACCATGCGATGGGGAATTCGCTTGCGCATGCGCTCGACACGCTGGACGAGCGCAGCCGCGCAGTGGTCAAGGCTCGCTGGCTGGCCGAGGACAAGCGGACCCTGCAGGACCTGGCCAACGACTTCGGTGTCTCTGCAGAGCGTATCCGGCAGATCGAGTCCGCCGCGATCCTGAAGCTTCGCGCGGCAATGTAAGAGGTGCCGGAGTTACGGATTTCGGATCTGGATACCCCAAATCCGAAATCCGTAACTCCGGCACCCTCACATGATTGACCCCGGAACGGTGGTACGCTTATACCCCTGGAAGAACGGTTGAAGGGGAACGCGATGAAGATCACCCGCAGCACCATCATGACAGCCGTGCTCGCCGCGGCGATTCTGGGTCTCGGCGGTTGCGCCAGCCAGAAGGAGCCGGCCGAACAGGCGCTGGCCAGCCTCGAGAAGACACTCGAGGGTTCCAGCGACCAATTGCAGAAATACGTGCCGGAAAGCTACCAGCAGATCAGCGGCAAGGTCGCGGCGCTCCGCGAGAGCCTTGCCAGGGAAGACTACCGCGCCGTCGTGTCCGATGCGCCGGCGCTCGCGGATGAGCTGCGCAGGGCAGTCGCGGACAGCGCCATCAAGCACGCGCAGGCAAGGGTCGCGATGGAGGCCGAGTGGACGGACCTCGTCAAGACGATGCCTGCCCTGGTAGCCGCGGTCGACAAGAAAATCGCGGCGCAGGCCGGACGCCCGCCAAAGGGCATGGACCGCGACGCCTACAAGGCACTGCTTGCGACCTACGACGCCGCCCGGGCTTCCTGGGGCAAGATTTCCGAGTCGGTCGACGCTGCGAACTTCGATGCAACGGTCATGGCGGCCCGCGAGGCGAAGACCGCAATAACGGGGGTCATGGATTCGCTGGGTATCAAGGCTTCCTGAGGAGGTCACGTGAACAAGATGATCCGCGTGGCCGCGTTGGCAGCACTCCTGGTGATGGCCGGGGGCTGCTCGCAGAAGGATCCAGCACAGGAGGCCATCGCTGCCGCCGAAGCTGCGCTCGCCGCGGTTTATGAGGATGCCCAGAAGTACGTTCCCGACAAGTACGCCGAGGTGAAGTCGCAGCTCGAGGCGGCCCGCACGGCATTCAACGAGGAGCGGTATGCGGATGCGATCGCGGCTGTCAAGGACGTACCCGCGCGCGCCGAGGAACTCGCCAATGCCGCGCTAGAGGCCAAGCAGAAGCTGCACGAACAGCTCAGTGCAGACTGGACCCGCCTGTCCGGCAGCCTGCCAAAGCTGGTCGCGGGCATCGAAGCCAGGCTCGGCGAACTCGGCAAGATGCGCAGGCTTCCCAAGGGCATGGACAAGCAGCTGTTCGATGAGGCCAATGCGGCATTCGGCAGCTTGAAGAGCACCTGGGATGAGGCCGGCGCGTCATTTGCCGCCGGAGACCTCGAAGTGGCCGTCGTGAAGGCCGGGAATGCCGAAGCCATGGCCCAGGACCTGATGGCCCGGCTCAGCATGCAGGCCAGCTGAGTCCCGGGGAAGACTGCGGATGTCAACCGCTGCCGATTTCGCCGCGACTCGCAAGGGCGCACGCACCCATCTCGATGCGCTCGACCTCTATGGCGTTCGCGCCTCGCTCAGCGACGAGGAACGGATGGTCCAGGATTCCGTCGCGCGGTTCGTGGACGACCGCGTGCTGCCCGTGATCCGGAAGCATTTCGAGGAACACAGCTTCCCGCGCGATCTGGTGCCCGGCCTGGCGGAACTCGGCCTGCTCGGCAGCTCGCTCGAAGGCTACGGCTGCGCCGGCATGAACGCGGTGTCCTACGGCCTCATCTGCCAGGAACTCGAACGCGGCGATTCCGGCATACGCAGCTTTGTCTCGGTGCAGTCGAGCCTCTGCATGTACCCGATCCATGCCTACGGCAGCGACGAGCAGAAGGAAAGATTCCTGCCGCGCATGGCGACCGGTGAACTGATCGGCTGCTTCGGGCTGACCGAGCCGCATGGCGGGTCGGATCCCGGCAACATGAAGACGCATGCGAAACGGCGCGGCCGCGACTGGGTGCTGAACGGTTCCAAGATGTGGATCACGAACGCGCCGATCGCCGACCTTGCGATCGTGTGGGCGAGGACCGACGAGGGAATCCGCGGATTCATCGTCGAGAAAGGCATGCGCGGTCTTGCCGCCCCGGAGATCGAGCGCAAGTTCTCACTGCGCGCATCGGCAACCGGCGCGCTGTACTTCGAGGATGTCGTCGTGCCGGAGGCGAACGTGCTGCCCGGCACCACGATCGGTCTCAAGGCGCCGTTGTCCTGCCTGACACAGGCGCGCTATGGCATCACCTGGGGCGTCATCGGCGCGGCCCAGGCCTGCCTGGCGCAGCTGCTGGATTACACCCAGACCCGCATCCTTTTCGGCCGGCCGCTCGCGGCGAACCAGGCGATCCAGATCCGGCTCGCGGAAATGGCGCGCGGCATCACCGGCGCGCAGCTGCTGGCGCTGCAACTCGGCCGGCTCAAGGACCAGGGCCGGATGCACCCGACCCAGGTGTCGCTCGCCAAGTGGAACAACTGCCGCATCGCGCTCGACATCGCGCGCGATGCCAGGGACATGCTGGGCGGTTCCGGCATCAGCGCCGAGTACGTGCCGATACGGCACGCGCTCAACCTCGAAAGCGTGATCACCTACGAAGGCACCGAGACCATCCACCAGCTGACGATCGGACGCGAACTGACCGGCATCAACGCTTTCTGAGGCGGCGGGCTGCGGCCCGTGCGGCAGTTCACAAAATCCACCGCCGGTCGCTCCTTCAGCTCCTGTTCAGCCGCGCGGGCACTAGACTGTGCCCGCAACAGAGGAGGAATCCATGATGCGCCATCGCAGACTCCTGCCCGCGACGATACTGCTCGTTTCCGCAGCCATGGCCGCCCCGCTCGCCCTCGCCGATCCGCCATCGCATGCACCCGCCTGGGGCTGGCGGGCGAAGCACGATGCCCGCTATGTCGGCTACACGGGCTACCGCTGGCACGATGATTTCGGCGTTCGCGAAGGACATTGCGATCGCAATCGCGTCAGCACCGCGATCGGTGCCGTCATCGGCGGTGCCATCGGGTCCACGGTTGGCAGCGGCGACAATCGCCTGATCGCGATCCTCGCCGGTGCGACGATCGGCGCGGTCATCGGCCGCGAGATCGGGCGCGACATGGATCGCAGTGACCACGCCTGCTTCGGCCATTCGCTGGAACTGCAGGACGACGGACACCGGGTCTATTGGGACGGCGCACGGCCGGGCATGCGCTATACGTTGACGCCCGCGGGCCGTTTCACGCGGGACGACCGTGTCTGCCGGAAGTTCACGCTGCTGCGCGACTTCGACGGCGAGCGGATCGTCAGGCATGGCAGCGCCTGCCGCTACGGCGAAGGCGAGTGGCGCATGATCGACGGCTGATGGCCCGGGCAGGACGGCGGGGTCAACACCGCCACTTGCTCAATCCACCGGATGGTGCAGTATTCCCTGCGCCGGCTCGCGCCGGGCAGGAGACAGCATGCAGAGGACCGCAGCGTGGCTTGCGCGCCATGCGCTGGAGCAGCTCGGTGTCCGCCATACCTTCGGGATTCCCGGCGTGCACAACACCGAGCTCTACGATGAGCTCGGCGCCTCCGGGTCGGTCACTCCGGTGCTGGTCGCGCACGAAGGCGGTGGCGCCTTCATGGCCGACGCGGTCAGCCGCACGGGCGCGGGACTCGGCACGCTGCTGATCGTGCCTGCCGCAGGCGTGACCCACGCAGCCAGCGGCATCGGCGAGGCATACCTCGACGGCATCCCGATGCTCGTCATCGCCGGCGGAATCCGCCGCGACACCGGCCGCGCCTACCAGTTGCACGACATCGACCAGCATGCCCTGCTCGCGCCGATCACCAAGGGCCGCCGGCGGGTCGAGACCCATGCGGAGGTCGTGCCGGCGATCTACGACGCATGGCGCCTTGCAATGAGCGGCGAGCCGGGCCCCGTGTTCGTCGAAATTCCGGTCAACCTGCAATTGATGCCGGGCGATACGGGCGAAATCCCGCCATTCGTGCCGTTGCCACGCGCCAGCCACCGCGCCGCGCCCGCGGACATCGCGCGCGCAGCCGGGTTGCTGCACCGCGCCGACCGGCCCGGTATTTTCTGCGGCTGGGGCGCCGTCGATGCGACCGGGGAGCTGCGCCAGCTCGCCGAGACGCTCGGCGCGCCGGTTGCAACCACGCTGCAGGGCCTGTCGGCTTTTCCTGCCACCCATCCGCTGCACGCCGGTTTCGGGCTCGGCCCCGCCGCCGTGCCGGCGTCGGAAAACGCCTTTCGCGAATGCGACTGCATGCTCGCAGTGGGCACACGGTTCGCCGAGATACCGACAGGCAGCTATGGCTACGATCCGCCGGCGAACCTGATCCATGTCGACATCAATCCCAGGGTCTTCGGCGCCAACTATCCGGCGTCCGTCGCGCTCGAGGGCGATGCCCGCACCGTGCTCGCGGCGCTAATCGAGTTGCTGGGCCCCGTGCCAGCGGGCGTCGAGCGGGCGCGGCGCGTCAGCGACCGGATCGCCGCCGACAAGCGTGCCTACCGCGCGGAGTGGCTCGCGCATGACTCGAAAGGCCGCGTCAATCCGGCCCGATTCTTCGATGCATTGCGCGGCCGGCTGCCGGATGACGCGATTGTCGTCGCCGACGACGGCAACCACACGTTCCTGGTCGCCGAGCTGATGCCGATCATTGCCCCGCGCAGCTTCTTTTCCCCGTCCGACTTCAACTCGATGGGCTACTGCATCCCCGCGGTGATCGGCGCAAAACTCGCCCGGCCGGACCGCACGGTCGTCGGCATCGTCGGCGACGGCGCCGTGCGCATGACCGGGCTCGAGATGGCGACCGCGGTCGCGCAGCAGGCCGGCGTCGTCTGGTTCGTGTTCAACGACGGCGAACTTGCGCAGATCGCGCAGGCGCAGGAGACGCCCTACAACCGCAAGACCTGCACCGTGCTGCCGGAGCTTGATTTCGAGGGACTCGCCCGGGCCAACCGCGTGGGATTCCGCGTCATGCGCAATGACCAGGATATCGAGCGCGTCATTTCCGACGCGCTGGCCGCCGCAGCGGCCGGCCAGCCGGTGCTGGTGGACGTGCACATCGACTACACGAGGCGCACGCGCTTCACCGATGGCGTGATCCGGACCAACCTCGAGCGATTCGGGCTCGCGGACAAGGCGCGCCTCGTCGGCCGCGCGCTATGGCGGCGCGTGACCGGCTGAATCAGTCCGCTCCGGGGACGCAGTCGATGTCGCGCGCTTCGAACCGGGCGCACAGGCCGCGCACGGCAGCCTCGTCGAGCGGGCGCGTGCGCAGTCTCCAGGGATCCCGGGTCCCGGCGGCGGGTGGCTGGATGCGCAGTTCCATGCCCTGCAGCAGATCCGCGTGATCGCGGGCCAGCCGCGCGAGCAGCGAGCGCGCCGCCGCCTCCTTGGAAAACGCGCCGAATTGCGCCGTGAATGTGCGTGCCGCCGGTTCGGACGGGGGCGCACGGGCCAGCACGAAGTCGGACAGGCGGTCCCGTGCCGCCGCCGCGTGGCGGCCATCCGGGTAGGCACCGAGGTAACGCTGGAAGGCTTCGGGTGTGCCGAGCTGGTTTGCCCGCACCCATTCGCTCTCCTCCCGCAGTTCGCCGATCCGCGCGCGGGCCTCGGCAGCGTGCGCCCCGGCCGGAAACTGCTCGAGGTAGTGTTCATAGGCGAGCACGCTGTTCTCGCCCCTCGCTTCGCGCCAGCCGGTTTCCTGCCGGCTGCAGGCCGCGAGCAGGCAGCCGCACATGAGCCACGCGAGAATGCACTGCCCCCGCAAGGAGACTCCTATAATCCGGCGACGCAGCGGAGAGAAATTGAAGCCAGCGCCCGCCCGGCCGGATCCACCCGAGATCGTCGCACACCGCGGCGACGCGGAACACTTTCCCGAGAATTCCCTGCCGGGGCTCGAAGCCGCCTGGCGCCTTGGGCTGCGGTACGCGGAATTCGACATCCAGCTGTCGGCTGACGGCGTGCCCTACGTGATCCACGACGCGAGCCTCGACCGCACGACCAATGCGACCGGCGACCTGCGCCTGATGATGTCCGGCCAGCTGGACGGCATCGACGCCGGGGAACCACGGCGTTTCGGCATACGGCACGCCGGCACGCGCCTGCCGCGGCTTGCCGCGGTCGTCGAGCTGATGAAGCGCTTCCCCCGCGCCCGGGCCTTCGTCGAGCTCAAGCGTGCCAGTCTCGTGCACCACGGCCGCGAACATTGCGTCGAGCGCATACTCGAGACGCTCGCGGGCGTGCTGAAGCGCTGCATGCTGATTTCCTTCGACCTCGAGGCCTGCCGCCTTGCGCGGGCGGCAAGCGGCCGGCCCATCGGCTGGGTGTTCGCGGGCGAGTTCGCCGCGGCATTGCCCCTGCTCGAGGACTTGCGGCCCGAGTTCGCATTCTGCGACTACCGCCTATTGCCGGCGAGCGGGCCGTTGCCGCATGGATCCTGGACCTGGGCGGTGTACGAAGTGACGGATGAGCGACTTGCGCGTGCGCTGCACGCGCGCGGCGTGACACTGGTCGAGTCGATGGCGCCGGCGCGCCTGAAGGCGCAGCTTACCCGCGGCCTGGAACAGCAGGCATGAGTGGACCCGTCTGCATCGCAATCGACCAGGGTGCTCACGCGACCCGCGCTTCCGCCTACGACGCGCGCGGTGCGGTGGATGGCGCCGCGATCGTGACGATCGCGACCCAGCACAATGCGCTTGGTCACGTCGAGCACGACGCCGAGGAGGTCGTTGCGAGCGTCGTGACCGCGCTTGCGGAGCTTGCCCGCATTGTCCCGGCCGCGCGCTGGGCGGCGGCTGGATTTGCGGTGCAGCGTTCGAGCCTCGCATTCTGGGACTCGCGCGACGGACGGCCAGTCGCGCCGGTCATCTCCTGGCAGGACCGGCGCAACGCCGCCTGGCTCCGGGGCCTGACGCGCAAGGCGGACGAAGTGCAGCAGCTGACCGGGCTGCCGCTCTCGCCGCACTATGGCGCCAGCAAGCTGCGCTGGTGCCTCGATCACGTGCCGGAGGTGCGGGCCGCAGCAGCACAGGGCGTGCTGCGCGCAGGACCGCTCGCAAGTTATCTCTTGCACCGCCTGCTCATCGGGCGCCCGATGCTCGCGGATGCAGCCAACGCAGCGCGCACGCTGCTCTGGTCGCCGTACCTGCGCGACTGGTCCGACGAACTGCTGGCATTGTTTGGCGTTCCGCGCGCAATCCTGCCAAAGGCGGTCGGCACCACGTGGCGGTTCGGCACGCTGGCCGCGGCTGGCGGGCAGGTGCCGGTCGGCATCTGCAGCGGCGACCAGTCGGTCGTGCCATTTGCAGCCGGACCACTCGATCCGCGCGCGGCCTACGTGAACCTCGGGACGGGCGCATTCGTGCTGCGTCCGTCGGGGTCCGCGCTGCGCGCGGCGCCGCTCCTGACCAGCGTGATTCGGGCCGACGAACAGCACTATGACTTTGCGCTCGAGGGAACGGTCAATGGCGCGGGCGCCGCGCTCGCCTGGCTCGAGCGACACCAGGGCGCCGCGGCCGACAGGATGCTGGCGCTGCTCGATGCCGCACCACTGACCGACGCTGAGGCGCCGTTCTTCCTGAACGGCGTCGCGGGGCTCGGCTCGCCGTTCTGGAAGCCGGAATTCGAGTCGCGCTTCGTCGGCGAAGGTTCGGACCTCCAGCAATGCCGCGCCGTGCTGGAGAGCGTCGCATTCCTGGTCAAGGCAAACCTCGACGAGATGGACCGTCATGTGGCCGCGCCGGGGCGGCTGGTCGCAAGCGGCGGACTCGCCGGGAATCGACTGCTGTGCCGGATGCTGGCAGAGCTGTCGCAGGTACCGGTGGACCGGTACAGCGACGGCGAAGCGACTTCACGCGGACTCGCATACCTGGTCGCCGGCGAGCCGGCGGACTTCACGACCCCGGCCATGCAGCGATTCGAGCCCGAGCCCGATCAGCGGCTGCTGGCGCGCTACCTCAAGTGGCTCGAGCTGATGCGCGCGGCCGCCGGTCATTGATCAGGCACGTAGCAGGTCCTCGACGATCAGGCGATCGATCCAGCTCGGCCCCCGCAGCGCGTCCATGTAACCGCAGTGGCCGCCGCGCGCAGTCAGGGTCAGTTCAAGCGACGACGGCCTGGCAATCCGCTCCAGATCGCGCGCCAGGACGATCGGGTCATCCCGCGACGTGACGATGCGTGTCGGCACCCGCAGCGCGGCGAGGACATCGCCCGTGATCGAGTAACCGCGCAGGTAACTGGCCAGGTCCGGAAAATCCGTGTAGCGCAGCACCATGCGTCCGGTCATCGACGTCATCGACGGTTCGCGCAACAGCTCGCTGAAGTCATAGGTCGATGGCCAGGCTGCCTGCTTCGCGCGTAGCGAACGGCGCCACTTGAACAGGAAGTACCGCCGGTACATTGCCGGGGCGGACTCGAGTGCCGCCAGCGTTGTCGCCGGATCTATCACCGGGCAGACGGCGACGATGCGCGCGATCCTCAGGCCCGCGCCCGGAGCCCGCGCCCCCACCCGCAGCATGAAATTGCCACCGAGCGAGAATCCCGCCAGTGACAATTGCGCAGCGGGAAAGAGCACCTGCAGCCGGCCGACCGCGCCGACGATTTCCGCAATGCGACAGGAGTGAAACAGGCCCTCGTTCAGGGCATGCGTGCCGCCGTGATCGCGCAGGTTGAGCCGCAGCACGGCAAAACCGCGCTGATGCAGCAGCTGCGCGATCGACAGGACGTAGAGCGAATCGGAACTGCCTTCCCAGCCATGCAGCAGCACCGTGAGGCGGCGCGGCTCGATGGCAGTTGCTGCGGGCGGATCCGCATACCAGCCCATCAGCCGGACACCGTCGCCACAGTCCAGGATCAACCGGCGACTGGCGGCGATGACCTCGTGTGCGCGGCGCTCGGCAGCCGCGCGCCGGATCGGGAGGCTGGGCAGCACGGACTGCAGGTGAGCATTCGCGAGCCAGGCCGGCGGGCGGAAACTGTTCAATTCATCCAACGGTGATCCGTGTCGCTCCCGGCAGCGTGGCGACGAAATCCGCACCCATCAGCCGCGCCGGCGTCGTGAATCCCGGTGATACCGCGCCCATCAGCAACCGCCGGGCGATGGCGACCGCCGCGTCGGCCGTCACCGTATAGCCGTTCGGCACGCGGACCCGCGCCGTCACGATCCGGCCTGCTGCATTCCTGGCCTCGCCCCAGACAAAGACCGCGGCCTTTTCCCGCTCGGCGGCGCTCGGGCCGGGCACACCCTTCCGGATCCGCCATTTCATGAATGCCTGCAACGCTCGTAGTCGCAGCAGCCAGCCGAGCCGGCCGATGCGGCGCAGATTCGCAAGCGCACGCGGCGAGACCGGCACATAGACCTCGATGTTCGGGATACCGGTCGTCCGGAATGCCGTGCTGACGTCGCCCCAGGGAATTGCCGCAGCCAGTTTCACGCCGTCGCCGAAATCGATCTGGCGGGTGCGCGCGCCGAAAGCAATGGGGCGGATCGCGCCATCCTCGCGCACGCGGCCGCCGCTGCCCAGGCTTTCGACGCTCGTGGATGCGGTGCCGCGACTCATTCTTGAACGGCCGTCGAAGCCGAGCGCGAGGTGAGTCGCATCCGGCATCGATTGCTTCAGAGTCAATGCGATGCAATCCGTCGGCACGACATCGAAGCCGACGCCCGGGCAGATGACGATCCCGGCCTGCCTTGCGGCCGCGTCCTGGCGGAAACCCAGTTCGAAGACCTCGATCTCGCCGGTGATGTCCGTGTAGTGCGCGCGCGCCGCGCGGCAGGCATCCATCATCGCAGCCGCGGTCGCGGAAAACGGGCCCGCACAATGCAGCACGACACGACTGCCTGCGAGCGCCCTGGCAACTGCCGCGGGATCATCGAGGCCGAACACCCGCGACTCGCAGCCGAGTTCCCCGGCAAGCGCCTGCACCGGCCCGGCGGACCGCCCGGCCAGGACCGGCGCCAGGCCCCTGGCGACGGCCGTGCGCGCGATCAATTCGCCCGTATAGCCATTCGCCCCATAGACCAGCAAGCCGTCTGTCATCGCGGGATGATGCTGATCTCGATCCGGTTGTTGGACTGGGCTGCAGCGTTCCACTGGCCCGCCGTCGCCTGCTCTATCGAAGGATATGAGGCAGTCAATCGTTCGCGCGGGCCCGGCACCAGCTCGATCTCGATCGCGCCACTCGTGCGCCGGCGCACGGAAGCCGCCAGGTTCGCGAAGTCAATCGGCTGCCTGGACACGCCGCTCTGCGTGTCATCGTACGGATTGCCGATCTGCTCGCACTGCGAGGCCGCGGTGGCGGCGGGCGCGAGCGCGTAACCCTGCTCACCGGCTTCGGACAGGCAGAAGCTCCCGAAGTAGCTCTCCACGCGGACCTTGCCTTCGATGGCCGAGCGCTCGAGTTGTGCCACCAGCGTGCGCACTGCCTCGAGCCGTATCGGTGCGACCGGTGGCTCGCCGAATGGCACCGACAGCACCAGCGGCCGTGGCTCCTGCGCCTGGGTGGATGTGTCGACGGGTGGCCGTTCGCTGACGACACGCCACTTTTCTATGGCTTTCGTCAGCGCATCATTGGAGGCGGTGACGGCCTCGAAAGCCCGCTTTGCCTGCGCGGTTGCATCCTGCGACTGCCAGTACAGCACGGCGACAATGACCAGCGCCACGAGCGCGGACAGCGTCGCCGTGATCCAGCCCCAGGGCCGCGCCGCCGGCAGGCCGGTCGCCTGCTCCACGGCTTCTTCCGGCTCCGCCGCTGCCTTCGGCCGTAACTCGGTGACGACCCGATGGGTGTAGGTGTCGAGCGTCGAGACCATGAATCGACGCAGCTCGAGGCTCTGCTCCTTCAACATCGCCTCGACCAGGCCGCGCAGGCGCGGATCGACAGGCACGGCCGGAAGTCCCTCGACCGCCGCGCCCGCAGCCGCAGGCCAGCCTTCATCGATCGGTTGCAGCGCCGAAGGCTGCCCGTCGCGGCGATCCGGCAGCAATTGCAACTGGTACAGCGCCTTGGTCACGTCGATCGGGCGGATCGACTTCGGCAGCACGCCGATCGCACCGGAGGCACGGGCTTCGCCGGCATAGAGTTCGCCTTCCTGGGACGTGTACATCATGATCGGGATCGATGCGCGATCGGGGTTGGCCTTGATCTCGCGCACCGCCTGCAGGCCGTTCATGCCGGGCATCAGGTGATCCATGAAGATCACGTCCGGGTGGTTTCCCCGCAGGTACTCGAGGGCCGCTTCGGCCGAATCCGCTGGATCGACCTCGATCCCGTATTTCTCGAGCATCCTGCTCAGGACGACCCGCGCCGACTTGGAATCGTCCACCACCAGGGCGCGTCTGGCCGCCATCCGGATCCTCCCACCTAGACTTGCAGAGTGTAACGCAGCCCGGTTCAGTGTTTCAGCCGATAGCCGGTCCTGAAGATCAACGCCACCAGCGCCAGGCAGGCCAGCAGGAATACCAGCGTCATCGCAAGACTGACGGAGACGCCGACATCGGAGGTGCCGAAGAAGCTCCAGCGGAAGCCGCTGATCAGGTACACGACGGGGTTGAACAACGTCACCGTGCGCCAGGCCGGCGGCAGCATGTCGATCGAGTAGAAGGCGCCGCCAAGGAAAGTCATCGGCGTCACGACCAGCGTGGGTATCAGCTGCATCTGCTCCCAGTTCTTCGCCCAGATGCCGATGATGAAGCCGAACAGGCTGAACGTGACCGCCGTCAGGGCCATGAACGCGATCATCCAGGCCGGGTGCAGGATGCCGATCGGCACGAAGAACGAGGCCGTCGCCAGGATGATCAAGCCGAGCAGGAATGATTTCGTCGCGGCCGCGCCCACGTAGCCGAGCACGATCTCGAATGGCGACACCGGTGCGGACAGCAATTCGAAGATGGTGCCGGTGAACTTCGGGAAGTGAATGCCGAATGAGGCGTTCGAGATGCTCTCGGTGAACAGGGACAGCATGATGAGCCCGGGCACGATGAAGGCGCCGTAAGGCACGCCATTGACCTCGCTCATGCGTCCGCCGATGGCCGCACCGAACACGACGACGAAGAGTGAAGTCGTGATGACGGGTGTCAGCACGCTCTGCAGCAGCGTGCGCAGGAACCGCGCCATCTCGAAGCGGTAGATCGCCCAGGTGCCATGACGATTGAAGGCGACGCTCATTGCAGTGCCGTCGCACGGTCGCTGACGAGACTGACGAAGATTTCCTCCAGCGAACTCTGCTTCGTGTTCAGGTCCCTGTAATTGATCCCGAGTTGCTCCAGTTTGCGCAGCAGGGCCGGGATGCCGGTGTGCTCCTCGACCGCATCGAACGTGAATTCCAGCTCATGGCCATTCGCGTTCAGCGCCAGCGACCACTCGCCCAGTTCGGTCGGGATTGCCGCAAGGGGCTCCTGGAGGTTGAGCGTCAGCTGCCGCTTGCCGAGCTTCTTCATGAGCCGGGCCTTGTCCTCGACGAGGATCAGCTCGCCGTGATTGATGACGCCGATGCGGTCCGCCATTTCCTCCGCCTCGTCGATATAGTGCGTCGTCAGGATGATGGTGACGCCCTGGTCCCGCAGGCGACGCACCAGCCCCCACATGTCGCGGCGCAGCTCCACGTCGACTCCGGCAGTGGGCTCGTCCAGGAACAGGATCCGCGGCTCGTGGGACAGGGCCTTCGCGATCATGACCCGGCGCTTCATGCCACCGGAGAGCGTCATCATGATGTCGTTGCGACGGTCCCAGAGGGACAGGTCGCGCAGCACCTTTTCCACGTGCCGGGGATCCGGGGCATGGCCAAAGAGCCCGCGGCTGAAGCTCGCGGCTGCCCGGACGGTTTCGAAGGCTTCGGTCACCAGTTCCTGGGGCACCAGCCCGATGCGCGACCTGGCGGCACGGTAGTCGCGCACGATGTCATGGCCGTCCACGAGCACCCGGCCCGACGTGGGCGTGACGATCCCGCAGACGATGTTGATGAGCGTCGTCTTGCCGGCACCGTTCGGCCCGAGCAAGGCGAAGATCTCGCCTTCGCGGATATCGAGGTCGATGCGCTTCAGCGCATCGCCACCGGTTGCATACCGCTTGGTCAGGCCCGCAATGGAGACGATCGCGCGCACACGACTATTTTACAGTCTCTTGCGGCGCCAGAGCGATCACGGCGCAGGCTCCGCGTGACGCATCTCGAGTTCGCTGCCGTGTTTCAGCACGAATCGCATGTCAGAGCTCGACGATGGCCCTGAATCCGCCCCAAAACATCCTTTTACCGTCGAATGGCATTGCCTTCGGGTTCATCATCTTCGCAAGCCGCGGATCCTTCATCACCTTCGCAGTGATGCGATCCCGGTCCCGGCGCGATTTGTAGACGATGAAGGAAAACACGACCGTCTCGCCCTGCTTCAGCTTGACGGCCTGCGGGAACGACGTGACCTTGCCGGGTTTCACGTCGTCCGCGGCGCATTCGGTGAATGAAACGGCGCCATGTTCGCGCCAGACCTTGCCAGCCTTGCGCGCCATGCGACGGTACGCCGCGACGTTTCGCTTCGGAACCGGTACCACGAAACCATCAACGTAATGCATTTATCTCTCCTGGAGCGTCTTGAGGACAGGGTGTTCCGCCATGAACATCTCGTCAGCGGGGCGAACTTCAAAGCTCCCCATGCGGATGCCTGGGTGCCGCGTCATAAGCCGGATCGCCTCGTCCTTGTTTGTTGCTTCGAGTATCAGGATACCGCCCAGCTGTTCTTTCGTCTCGGCGAATGGCCCGTCGGTGACCGATGCGTTGCCGTTCATCCATCGAACCGTCGTGGCTGTCTGCACGCCCTGCAGCGCTTCGCCGCCCGCGAAGTGCCCATCCTTGCGCAGATCGACATTGTAGGTATCCGAGGCAGATGAACTTCATGGGGTTCTCCTTCGGTCCGGGACCCGTCCCGCGAAACCGTTCGACCGTTCCCAGCCTTGCGCCGGGAATCCGCAAAGCGATATTGCCACCGACATACGTGTTGGTGCCACCCTGGCGCATGCGCAGTTGACGGCGGCAGTGTCGCGGACGTTAATGTCCGGGTGAGCGTGATTCCCCTGCGCAAGCTGTGCGTCGCGGTCGTCCTGATCGCAGGGGCATCCCCTGCCCTTGCTGCGGGCAAGGCGACACTCACTGCTCGCGAGGTCGAGTTCGAAGGCCTCGGCTTCCGCGATCTCCAGCTGACCTGGTCCGCGGCGCGTGATCACGCGAACCACGTCACGGTGCACGCCGGCCGCATCGAGGGCCCGGACGCAATCGGCCCGTTATCAGGGCTCGCCATCGACTGCGCGGTACTCGAGGTCTCGGGCGACCTGTTGAACTGCAGCAAGGGCCGTCTGTCCGGCGCGCTCGGCTCGCTGGGCGGCCAGGACACGAACTTCAGCGCGCGCACCCGGCCTGACGGCAGCCTGAAGCTGCATCTCGACGCTCTCGCATTCGCCGGCGGACGAGCCATCGTTGACCTGCGGCTGGACGGATCCCGCTGGCGCATGAATTCCACGCTCGCGGACATCGATCTCGAAGCGCTCGCGCAGCTCGCGCGGCCATGGTTCCAGTTGCCGGACGGCTACACGGTCGCCGGTCGAGCGTCGGGCCAGGCACAGGCAAGCGGCCAGCGCGACAAGGTCGGCTCACTCGACACCGACATCGCGATTGCACGACTGGATTTTTCCGATGCGGCCGGCACGCAGGCCGGCGAAGCGCTCGGCGGGCGGTTGCACCTGAAACTCGAAACTGAAGCCTCCGGCGAGTTCGCGACGACCGGCACCCTCGGCCTTGCGGGCGGCCAGGCTTACAGCGATCCCGTGTTCCTGGACTTCGGCGCCCATCGCATGGACATCGACTTCAGCGGCAGGCTCGCGGCGGATGCCAAGCGCTTCGATGCAAGCGGGTTCTCGCTGGTCCATGCAGGCGTCGCCAGGGTCTCCGGTTCCGCCGCGTTCGATTTCGCGGCCGAATCGCTGTTGCAGGATGCAAAGCTGCACATTGCCGGGCTCGACCTTGCAACCGCGCTCCCTGTCTACATTCAGCCATACCTCATTGCCACTTCCCTCAAGGATGTCGAGGGACAGGGCAACGTCCACGGCGATGTCGAGATCACGGCGGCCTCACCGAGCCGGATTTCGCTGATGCTCGAGCGGGTGATCCTGGACAGCCCGACCGGCTCGCTTTCCGTCAGCGGGCTCGGCGGCGACTTCAACTGGTTCGACGACGACAACTACAGCCGGCTCGCCGGCAAGATCGATGATGCCGCCTTCCATTCGCGCCTGGCCTGGGAATCGGCGAGCCTCTGGGGCATCGAGATCGGCGCCGTAGAATTGCCGTTCACGACCAGCGGCCGCCACTTCCGCTTGCTGGAGCCGGCATTCCTCCCGATCTTCGACGGCGGTCTCGCCATCGAGACCCTGCGCGTGCGCCATGCCGGCACCGGGCAGATGTACGTGCGATTCGACGCCGGCGTGCGCCCGATCAGCATGGCGCTCCTGAGTCGAAGCCTTGGATGGCCGGAATTCTCAGGCACGCTCGCCGGCAGCATCCCGGCGCTGACGATGTCACAGGGAATCGTGACGCTCGGCGGTAATCTCGAGGCCGCCGTATTCGACGGCCGCATCGTCGCCCGTGACCTGCAGCTTCGCGATCCCCTGGGCAAGTTCCCGCGCCTGTACGCCAGCATCGACGTGGACAACCTGGACCTGAAACTCGTAACCAGGACGTTTTCATTCGGAACGATTACGGGGCGCCTGTCCGGCCGCATCGAGGATCTCGAGACCTTCAACTGGATGCCCGAGTCTTTCGACGCGCGCTTCTACACCCCTCCAGGAGACGAGTCACCACACCGGATCAGCCAGCGTGCGGTCACCAATCTTTCGAGCATCGGCG
Source organism: Gammaproteobacteria bacterium (assembly GCA_023265875.1). Taxonomy (GTDB): domain Bacteria; phylum Pseudomonadota; class Gammaproteobacteria; order Steroidobacterales; family Steroidobacteraceae; genus SCUD01. Next base: position 37,107 of record JAHFSF010000001.1, read on the forward strand.
GTGGCAGCGGCGGCGGCGTCGCGGCGGCGTTGCAGAGCGGATTCCTGAAATTCTTCGACAATTTCCGTTATGACCGCCTTGGCCTGAATTGCCGCCTTGTCAATGACGTCTGCATGATGAGTGGCGTTGAACGCGTTGGCGGCGGCTACTACATCGTCAAGGGATCGGGGCTGCCCCGCATAAACGTCGTCGGCAGCCAGTCCCGTGTCGCCTGGACGCGGCTCGTGCGCCAGCTCGCAAATATCATGGAATCCGGGATCGTGATCGAGTGAAGCTGCCAGGTGCGCTAGAATCCGTTCAGGAAAGGTTCAGCCGCCGGCCGCGAGGATGGCTCATGGCCGGCATCCGTGTCGAAGGAGGATTGGGCATGAAGCGCTGGATAAACGCTGGTATCGCCACGGGCTGCCTGGCGCTCGCCGCCTGCGTGACGATCAATGTCTATTTCCCCGCAGCCGCGGCCGAGAAAGCGGCCGACCGGATCATCGAGGACATCTGGGGCCCGAGCGACGCGGAAAAGCCGCAGGCGAAAGAGCAATCGTCTCTCTCGGCACCTGCTGGCGGCGTGATGCTGGCCGCAGCGCAGGGTGTGCTCGATTTCCTGATCCCGGTTGCAAGTGCCCAGGCCGATATCGACATTTCGAGCCCGGCCATCCGTGCGCTGACAGCGTCGATGAAGGGTCGTGCCCACGACCTCGAACCGTTCTTCGATTCCGGCGCGATTGGCCTCACATCGGACGGCCTCGTCGAGCTGCGCGACGCGAACTCGGTGCCGCTTGTGGACCGCAACCGCGCGCGCAAGCTGGTCAGCGATGAAAATGCCGACCGCAACGCGCTTTACCGGGAAATCGCGAACGCGAATGACCACCCCGATTGGGAGTCCGACATCCGCGGCACATTCGCCGATCGCTGGATCGCGAATGCGCACGCCGGTTGGTATTACAAGAAGGGCAGCGGCGACTGGGTCCGGAAGTAACCGGGCGCTCAGGCGCCGGCGCCCGGGCGCTCCGGCTCGATCAGTTTGGGCCCGTCGTTCCTTGGCGCATTGACGAGCCGGCTGACCGGCCACGCCTGCAGTGCCTCGCTCCTGAATGGCCCGAGCATCTGCGACAGCCTCGCGGCGTCCGCGTAGGCCGGGTCCAGCCAGCGGTCCCAGTCCTGTTCCGCCAGTAGCGCCGGCATCCGGTCGTGAATCCGTCGTATGGACTCAGATGCGTCCGTCGTCACGATCGTGCAGGACTCCAGCGGCGATTCAGCGGCCGGATCCTTCCAGCGCTCCCACAGTCCTGCGAATGCAATCGGTCGCCCATCACCCATGCGGATGAACCAGGGCTGCTTGCCACCCGGTGCAACCTGCCATTCGTACCAGCCGTCGGCCAGCACCAGGCAGCGGCGGCGCTTGAAGGCATCGCGGTAGGCGGGTTTCCCGGCCAGCGTCTCGGCGCGGGCGTTGATCATGCGGCTGCCGATCGCCCGTTCTTTGGCCCAGCGCGGCACCAGCCCCCAGTGCAGCATCGCGAATTCCCGCACGCCGCCACCGGCGATGCGCACTGCCGGCACCGGCTGGGTCGGGGCGATGTTGTAGCGGGGTGCAAGTTCCGGCATGGCGTCGAGCGCGAAAGTCCGCTTTACCGCCTCAGCCGGCGAGAAGAACGCATAACGCCCGCACATCGCCCTACTCCCGGATGCCCGTGCCCCGGTTCATCAGCGTCACGACGACCGTGAACATCACGATCGCGAATGTTCCCATGATCGCGAATGCGACACCGAGGCTGACGTCGCTGGCGCCCAGGAATCCATAACGGAAGGCGTTGACCATGTACAGGATCGGGTTGGCGTAGGACATCGTCTCCGCCCAGTCCGGCAGCAGGGACACCGAATAGAACACGCCGCCCAGGTAGGTCATCGGTGTCAGCACGAAGGTCGGAAACCACGAGATCTGGTCGAAATTCTTCGCGAAGATCGCGTTGAAGAAGCCGCCCAGTGAAAAGACGACGGCGGTCAGCAGCACCGACGCGACCACCAGCAGCGGATGATGAACGGGCACGTGCGTGAAGAACAGGGACACGAGCGTGACCACCAGCCCTACCAGCAGTCCCCGCATCACGCCGCCGGAAATGTAGCCAAGCACGATCAACCAGTTCGGCAGCGGCGCGACCAGCAGCTCCTCGATGTGCTTGCCGAACTTGGCGCCGAAGAAGCTCGACACGACGTTGCCGTATGAATTGGTGATGACCGACATCATGATCAGGCCGGGCGCGATGAACTGCATGTAGTCATAGCCGCCCATCTGCCCGATGCGGCGACCGATCAGGCTGCCGAAGATGATGAAGTACAGCGTGGCCGTCACGACCGGCGGCAACAGGGTCTGGCCCCAGATCCGGATGATGCGGCCGTATTCGCGCCGCACGATCGTTTCAAGGCCGATCCGGTGGGCGCGCGCCAGTGAAGGCTCGCCGCTTCGCCCGAGCGTGCGTGTCGTCGCCATCTCAGCTCCCCCCCGCGCCGGATGCGCCCCTGCTCTCGACGAGGCGCATGAACAGCTCCTCGAGCCGATTGACCTTGTTGCGCATGCTGACCACCTCGTGGCCGCTTTCGGTCAGCTTGCCGAAGATGGCGTTCAGTCCCTGTTCCTTCGAGACGTCGATTTCCAGCGTGTGATCGTCGGTCATGCGCGTCACGTAGCCGGGCAGGGATGGCGGGTCGCTGACCGGCTCGCGGAAGTTCAGCACGAAGGTTTCCTGGCTCAGCTTGCCGATCACCCTCGCCATCGTGTCGTTCTCGATGATGCGGCCGTCGTCGATGATCGCGATGTTGCGGCACAGGCTCTCGGCTTCCTCGAGGTAATGCGTCGTCAATATGATCGTCGTGCCCTGCCCGTTGATCTCGCGCAGGAAACCCCACATGCTGCGCCTGATCTCGATGTCCACGCCCGCGGTCGGCTCGTCGAGGATCAGCAGTCGCGGCTCGTGCACCAGTGCGCGCGCGATCATCAGGCGGCGTTTCATGCCGCCCGACAGCGAGCGGGCAATGTGATCGCGCTTTTCCCAGAGCTGGAGCTGGCGCAGGTAGTGTTCGGCGCGCTCGAGTGCCTTTCGCCGGGGGAGCCCGTAAAAACCCGCCTGGTTCACGACGATCTTGAAAATCTTCTCGAACTGGTTGAAGTTGATTTCCTGCGGCACGACCCCGATGCATGATTTCGCGCGCGCGAGTTCATGCTCGATGTCGTAGCCGAAAACCTGCACGCTGCCGCTGGTCTTGGTGACGAGTGACGTGATGATTCCGATCGTGGTCGTCTTGCCGGCGCCATTCGGGCCAAGCAGCGCGAAGAAACCGCCTTCGTCGACGTCGAGGTCGATCCCGCGGAGCGCCTTCACGCCATTGCGGTAGGTCTTGGTCAGGCCGCGGATCGAAAGCGCCTTCATGGAACTCCGGACAGGAAACGGCACGGCTTCGGGCAGGCACGAAGCCTAAACTCCGCCCTGACTGGCGGCAACCGCCGTCGGCGTCGGCGATCAGGCGGTCAGGTTACGCCGGGGTTTGCGCTGCAGTGCCTGCAGCCGGGCGCTTTCGGCGCCCTGGATCTGCAGCCCGAGTTGCTGCAGCACATTGACCGACCTGTCGTCGGGAGCGGCGGCGCAGCCCTCGAACTGCAGCCAGAATCGCGTTCGCGAGCCGAAACGCGCCGTGAGCGCGGGTGCGACGCGCCTCGCCAGGCCATCGATCGCGGCGACGGGCAGCGCGGCGAGCGCTGCGATCGTCGTCCTCGAGGTGCCGAACACGAGTTGTGCGCCCGGTGCCCGGGTCTGCGCGAGGTGCCAGGCCAGCATGATGGCGGTGCGGGAGAAGGCAACGATGCGCTCGTCCGCCGCGGATACCGCCTGCGCATCCTGTACTGCGCCGGCCGCAGCGACCTGGCTCTCCCAGTAGCTGCCATCCCCGAATCGCAGGTCGAACAGTGCGTAAGGCAGCCGTTCGCACAGCCGTTGCTGCGCCACGGGATCGATCAGCGCGTTGACGGCCCTAGGCGGAAGCCCGTTGATCAGCCGCAAACGGCCCTCCTCGGCCAGTTCCGCGGCGAGGTCCAGGAAGGCGCGGTTGATCGAGCACAAGGCCGCACGCGTGGCAGGGTCCAGCAGTGAACGCTGGGACCAGTCCGCGAGACCGACCGGTGGCGCGAGTGCGAGCGGTTGCTGACGGCTCATGGCATTTCTCCCCGATGACGTGCCATTACGCATAGGGCCGGCTCTTGGACCGGCTTCCTGTTTACTGGTAAAAAAATACCAGTAAGATCACGCTGCGTCAAGGCGGCAACCATGCGTATCACCGACGACCGCTACACCCGGGACCGGCTGCGGCTGGACCTGGCCCTGCGCCTGATCGGGCACGAGGCGCGCACGCGCACGATCCGCAGCTGGACCGGCCTGACCGACGACCGGATCCGCAAGCTGTACCGGTCCTACGTCGCGGACGCTGGCCGCCGGGAAGTGCGCCGCCACCGCGGCAAGTCGCCGCGCCAGAACGCCTTCTTCATGCGCAATGCCGGCATCCGCCGCGAAGCGGCCGGACTGGCGACGCTGCTGTGCATCCTTGGACTGTTGCGACGCGAGGCCAGCGCGTCCGCGGGCGCCATGGACCAGCTGCGCTGGGGTGAAAGTTTCTGCGAGGCGTATGAGACATTTGCGAGCCTGTTCGAGCACCCGCAACTGTCTTTCGAGCATGCGTGCCAGCTGATGCGCTCGCTGGAAAAGCAGAACGAACTCTGCCTAGACGACTGCGACGGCTGCGGCAGCCTGCTGGTCGTGCTGCGATATGCGGAGAAACCGAAGGCGTGCGAGTTCTGCGCAACGACGCGGCCACCCGCGCGTCCGGGCCTGTCGGTAGGCGACTGCTAGAATGACGCGTCTGCAGTCCAGGAACCGCTACCGATGCGTCCGGATCCGGAGCGGCCCAATGTCTTTTCCGGGCCGCATGTCGATCGGCTGAAGTTTTCGCAATTCGATGCGGAGACGGTTGCGCGTGCCATCGCAGAGGGTGCCGCTCGCCTGGTGCCGGTATGGCGCTCGCGCTGCCCCGTGATACGCGAGCCGTCGCCAAGCGCCCTGCTGCTGGAATTCGGCGCCGGGCCGTTTGCAGGCATCGATGCCGATGAGTTGATCCTGCTCGGCGAATTCGAGGGTCGTGCCGTATTCACGACCGAGGTGCTCACGGATGCGCCGCCAGCGCTCGCAGGCGGCGTCGAATTTGCCGACCTGCGGCTTGCGGCGGGACTGTTGTCGCACGACGAGGCGGGATTGCTCGCCTATGCGCGCGCCATGGTCTCGTTCCGGCATCGTCATCGTTTCTGCGGCAGTTGCGGCGCGCCGACCCGCCCGCAGCGCGCTGGCCGCATGATGACCTGCACGAATGAGGCCTGTGGCACGGAGTTCTTCCCGCGCGTGGATCCGGCGGTCATCGTGCTGGTCACGCACGGCGATCATGCTTTGCTCGGGCGCCAGCCTGGCTGGCCCGCGGGCCGTTATTCGGCCATCGCGGGATTTGTCGAGCCCGGCGAAAGCCTCGAGGATTCCGTGCGCCGTGAGGTGCTCGAGGAGACCGGCATCGAGATCGGCGCCATGAACTACCAGTCGTCGCAGCCGTGGCCATTCCCCCGCTCGCTGATGCTCGGCTTCCGCGGCGAGGCCGTTTCCACCGCGATCCACCTCGGTGACGAGGAACTCGAGGACGCCCGCTGGTTCAGCCGGGCCGAGATCGCCGCGGGCACGCCCCTGCTGCCGTTCCGCCAGTCCATCGCATTCCGGCTGATCGAAGAATGGTATGACGCGGACGCCAGGCGCCCGCTGGCCGAGGAACACGCCGTGCACGGCCGCCGGTCCTGAGCCGGCGATGTGCCTGGCACTGATCGCCTACCGGGTCCATCCGCGCTTCCCGCTGGTGCTGGTCGCGAATCGCGACGAGTTTCATGCACGGCCGGCGACGCCCATGCACTGGTGGGACGACGGCCCGCCACTGCTGGCCGGCCGCGATCTCCAGGCCGGCGGCACCTGGTGCGGTCTTGATCCGCATGGACGGCTCGCGCTCGTGACGAACTACCGCGATCCTTCGCTGGCGAAGCCACAGGAGAATTCGCGCGGCGAGCTCGTCGCGGCATTCCTGCGCAGCCAGTCAGGCGCGCGTGATTTCGTGCATGACGCGGCGGCGCGTGCCGCCCGGTATGCGGGTTTCAGCCTGCTGGCGCTCGACGATTCCGGCCTCGGCTATGCGGTCAGTCATCCCGGGCCCGCGGCCTGGATGCTGGAACCCGGCATCTATGGACTCAGCAACCGGCGACTCGATGCTCCATGGCCAAAGCTGCTGCGCACGCGTGCGCTCTTCGAGCGCGAGATTGCCGGCGGCGATCCGGTCCCGGCGCGCCTGCTCGAAATCCTTGCGGACCGCACGGTTGCGGATGACACCCAGCTGCCCGACACCGGCATCGGCCTCGACTGGGAACGCCTGCTGTCGTCGCCATTCATCGTTGGCCCCGGCTATGGCACCCGCTGCAGCACCGTCGTGCTGATCGACCGGGAGCGCAGGCTCAGCATCGAGGAACGGAGCTTCGCGAGCGACGGCAGCACGACCACCCGCGTCCGCATCGCATTCCAGTCCCTGCCGCGCGCTTAGGCCCGCCGCCGCCGGCTGCCCGCCGGCTTGACCGCGTGTGCATATTTATGCACACTGCCGCGAATTTATGCACACGGATTCCAGCACCGGAGGCGCCGACGCGACGCTTGCGCGCCGCGAGGCGCTCAGGCGCATCATCAGCCGCTCGCCCGTCGGCCGGCAGGCGGATCTCGTCCACCTGCTCGGCAAGGCCGGCCATCACGCGACGCAGTCGAGCGTCAGCCGGGACCTGCGGGAACTCGGCGTTGCCAAGCGGCGCGACCGCTACATGCTGCCTGATGAATCGGCGCCGGCACTGGATGACTTTGCGGCGGTCTCCGCTTTTGTCCGCGCAATCAGCACCGCAGGACCCTGCCTGACCGTGATCCGCACGACCGCCGGCGCAGCGCAAAGTGTCGCAATCGTGCTTGACCGGACCGGGTGGCCCGAGATTGTCGGCACGCTGTCGGGCGATGACACGATCTTTGTTGCGACCAGGGGCGCCGCGACCCAGCGCCGGCTGATCACCCGTCTCCACGAGAAATTCCGAGTCTGATGCCGACCATACCGGGACCATCGTCGGGCGCTGGTATGCGGGCTGATTCAAGGATGCTTTCCTCACCCGACGTGTTCCCGACGCGGGCCGGCTGCGAGGCGCAGCCCCAATGATGAAATCGATCATCGTCGACAAGATCGCATCGGTCACGCAGGCCTGCGGACTCTCGCACGAACTGCGGATATCGACCGACATCCCCTGCGACGAAGGCGTAGTGCTCGCGGTCGAGATCCTGACCGACAAGGCGCAGTACAACACGCTCGAGCTGACCAGCGGCCGGATGGCCAAGCTCGCGCGCGGCAATGTCGTGGTCGGCGCACTCGGCCATCGCAAGGCGCTGTTCGGCTACTCCGGCCACCTGCCGGAGAGACTGGCGGCCGGCGACGTCATCCAGGTGCTGAACATCGGCGGCGTGCTCGGCATCTGTGATTCCGCGAATCCCGAGAAAGGCCGGCCCTTCGATTGCAGGGTGCTCGGTGTCGTGCTGCACTTTCCCTACCTCGGGGAACGCATCGGCGTGCCGGCGCGGGTCGGCATGCGCAAGCTGGACCTCGCTGCGCCGCTGGCCACGTCTGGCGTGCCGGTGGTCGCGCTCGCCGGCACCTGCATGGAGGCCGGCAAGACCGCCGCCGCCTGCGCGATGATCTCCCGCATGCGCCATCGTGGCCTGACGGTGGACGCCTTCAAGGCAACCGGCGTCTCGCTGCGACGCGACATCCTGGCGATGGAGGATTCCGGCGCGCGCCGTTCGATGATCTTCACGGACTTCGGCATCGTCACGACGACGCCGAAATGCGGGCCGGCGTTGACGCGCACGATGCTGACCGCAATGGCCGCTGGCGGGCCCGACGTCATCGTGTTCGAGCTGGGCGACGGCATACTTGGCGCTTACGGCGTCGAGGCGATCCTCGAGGCGCCGGACATCCGCCAGGTCCTGACCGCCGTCGTGCTGTCGGCCAACGATCCCGTCGCCGCCTGGGGCGGCGTCAAGCTGCTGCGCGATCGCTTCGGCATCGAGCCCGCAGTCGTCACCGGGCCCTGCACCGACAACTCGGTCGGCGTGGACATCGTCCGCGAACAACTGGGCGTCCCGGCATTCAATGCGCTGACGAGCGGCGCGGCGCTGGGTGACTGCGTGATCTCTGCCACCGGCCTCGATGCCGTCGCGCATTCGAAGGAGCTCGAACAATGACCGCGCGGACGCCGGCGATCATCCTCGGCGGCACCGGTTACGTTGCCGGCGAGCTGCTGCGACTCGTGCTCGGCCATCCGCGCCTCGAGCTCGCGGCGATCGCTTCGGACAGCCAGCCCGGCGAACCGGTCGCGGACGCATTTCCACACCTGGCTGCCGCCTGCGGCGACCTGCGATACCTTTCGCTCGAGCAGGCGATCGAGACGACCATGAAGCACGAGCGGTCCGCCGTGCTCGCGGCCGCGCCGCACGGCGTCTCGCACAAGCTGCTGGATTCGCTGCTCACGCGCGCTGCGGCAGCAGGTGCCAAACCGGCGGTCGTCGATATTTCCGCCGACTTCCGCTTCGCCGATCCCGGCGAATATGCGCGTGTCTACAGGCACCCACACGGCGCGCCGTCACGCATCAGGGAGTTCAGCTGCGCGGTGCCGGAGCACCTCGATCGCGCGCCGACACCGCATGTCGCGCACCCGGGCTGCTTCAGCACAGCGACCCTGCTCGCCTCGGTGCCCCTGCTTGCGCTCGACCTGATCGAGCCGCAGATCTTCGTCTCCGCCGTGACCGGCAGCACCGGGGCCGGGCGGAACCCGATCGCCGGCACGCACCACCCGCAGCGCCACAGCGATCTCTACGCCTACAGCGCGCTTGCCCATCGCCACGCACCTGAAATTGCGGCGCTCGCGCGCGCGGCCGCGGGTCGCGCCGGCCATTTTGCGTTCGTGCCGCATTCCGGGCCCTTTGCGCGCGGCATTCATGCGACCGTGCAGGCCAGGCTCAGCAAACACCTCGACACCGGTGCTGCGATCGCGGCGCTGCGCGGGTTCTACGCGGGCCGGCCATTCGTGCGTGTACTGGACGAGCCACCGCGACTCAAGGACGTCGTCGCCAGCAACTATGCGCACCTGTCGGCGGTTGCCGACGGCGACACGATCGTCGTGTTGTCGGTCGTGGACAACCTGGTCAAGGGTGCGGCCGGCGGCGCCCTGCAGTGGATGAACCGCCTGCTCGGCCTCGACGAGACGACCGGGCTCACGACGCCGGCGCCGGGCTGGACCTGAGCGGCGCTCGCAGGATGCCTGCTCATCCCGGACACGGCCGTCCCCGGCTGCCATTTGATGCATTGCCCGCCGCTGCGGCGTAACGTCACGGTTGCCGCCGAGGTGCGGGGCGGACGGCCCGGCCGTGTGCTCGACCAGGCCCGCAAGCGTCCAGTCCTGCGGCTGGCGGTACCCTGTCGCCGGTCCGGCAGCGGCAGGCATTGATGCGAGGAGCGTTGACAAGATGGTGATCCCCCACGTAGACCAGGCCGCCGCGATTGCCGCGCTGCGCGGCGCCGCGCCTTACATCCGGCTCTACAAGGGCAGGACTTTCGTGATCAAGGCCGGCGGCGCCGTATTCGGCGACGATGCCAGCACACGCGGCCTTGTCGAGCAAATCGCGATCCTGCATCACCTCGGCATCAGGGTCGTGCTGGTACATGGCGGCGGGCCGCAACTCGACGAGATGCAGCGTTCGCTCGGAATCGAGCCGCGCATGGTACGAGGACGCCGTGTCACCGATGACAAGTCGATCGACGCGACGACGATGGTGCTCAATGGGCTGATCAATACGCGGATCCTTGCGATCTGCCGCGAACTCGGCATCGATGCCGTGGGTCTGTCCGGGGTCGATGCGGGCCTCGTGCGCGCGGTCCGCCGCCCGCCCGTGAAAGTGGATGGCGAATCCGTGGACTACGGATACGTCGGCGATATTCTCTCGATCGATACCACCGTGTTGCGCAAGCAGCTCGATGCAGGCCTCATGCCGGTTGTCAGTCCCGTGTCAGCGGATGATTCGGGTTGCGTCCTGAACATCAACGCCGATTCGGTTGCTGCCTCGATCGGGGCCGCGCTGGGCGCGGAGAAGCTGATCATCTGCACCGGCGCCCCAGGCATCCTCGAGCGACTCGACGATCCGCACTCGCTCGTCTCCTATACCGACCTGACCGGCCTCAGGAAGCTGGAGCAGGCTGGCAGCCTCGAGGGCGGCATGTTGCCAAAAGCCGCCGCC
>JAHFSF010000222.1 GCA_023265875.1 Gammaproteobacteria bacterium
CCCTGGAGCAGCAGGCGGGCGGCATCCGCCTTGCGGGACCGGATGGCCTGGCACAGCGGAGTCCAACCTGCGCGATCCCGGGTGTCCACTCCGGCACCGGCGGCAAGGAGTGCCGCGACAGCCGCCGTCCGGCCCGCGCGCGCCGAAAGTGCGAGCGCAGTCATGCCCTGGCCATCACTCGCATGCACGTCATCTCCGGCGGTCAAGCGCTCGCCAAGCAATTTCAAGTCACCGCTCTCTGCAGCGATCATCAGCGGCGTCTGCCCCGCCTGCAATCGATCGGGACGGACCGGAACTCTGGAATCAGGCTTTGGCCTCACACCGAGCCGCGCGGCGAGGTCCGTATGACCGCTGCGTGCCGCGTGGTCGCCGGCGCGCAATCCCGCGGCGTCGTGCAAACCAGGATCGGCACCGGCGTCTAGCAACCGCTCGCACAGGTCGCGCGCGCCGGCGCCTGCAGCGAGCATCAACGGCGTGGTGCCTGAATGGTTCGCGATATCGACGGGCGCGCCTGCCTCCAGCAGCAACGACAACAGCTTCATGTCGCCCGTGCGGGCGGCAACCAATAACGGCGTATCGCCGTGCCTGTCGGCGGCAACCAGGGATGCACCGCGGCCCACAAGTTCGCGCGTGGCGGCCACCTGGCCAGCCTCGATCGCAAGCATGATCGGCGTGCGGCCATATTCATCCATGACGTCTGCCGGCAGTGATTCAAGCAGGTGCTGGATCTCCGGCAGGTCGCCCGCGCGGGCGGCGCGCAACAGATGTTCGGCAGCGGGCGCGGCAACCTCGTCCTTGTGGTCGGTCGCGGCCGCTGGCGGGGCGTAGCCGGCAGCACGGGCCTGTTCCTGCCACTCCTTCGCGGTTCGCGTGGAGGCCTGACACTCCCCTGATTCAAGCATCGCGGCGAGGCTGCCCGCCGCCCGGACATGCCCGGCCGTTGCGGATGTCTCGAGCAGCCGGCAGGCCTGCGCCAGGTCGCGCGGCGCTCCGCGGCCGTAGCGAAGCATCTGCGACAGCAGGAACGCCGCCTCGGCGTCGCCGGCTTCTGCATGGGGGCGCAGCAATCCGACGGCGCGTTCGTATTCGTGCCTGCGCATGGCGTCGCGTGCCGGCTCCAGGTCGGCGGCCAGCGCGTGACAACTGCCGGCAATCATCAACAAGACGAAAGCAGCGGCCGCGCGACGCATCAGGCAGTACCGAACTTCGTCTCGATCTCGACACCGATTGTGCGCAGAAACTCACTCGGTAGAACGCCGCCAGCGCTGACAATGACCGAATAATTCGCGACCTGGCGGACAACGTCGTCGCACCGTAATGCCACCGATTCGAGCTCGATCGCCTCGACCTGCGACTTGAGCATCACCTTCAATCGGCCAGTGCGCTCAATTGCGGTGACGCGCTCCCGGTTTCGGGGCTTGGCCCGGCTGAAGGCGTCACCCCGGTATGAAAGGAGCACGTTGCCGGTGCCGTTGACCTCGGCAATGCTCGTCGCAGCCTCCAGCGCGCTGTCGCCGCCGCCGACGACCAGCACCTGCTGGCCGACGTACTGTTCCGGCTCGATCAGCCGGTAGACGACCTTCGGCAATTCCTCCCCGGGCGCGCCCAGCTTGCGCGGAGTGCCACGTCGCCCGATCGCGAGCAACACGTTGTGCGCACGGTACTCGCCGGCGGTGCTGCGTACGAGAAAGCCACCATTGACGCGCTGGACCGACTCGACGCGCTCCTGGCACCTGATCTTCAGGTCGACCTTGCGCTCGATTTCACGCCACAGGTTGAGCAACTCCTCCTTGCTCGTCGTTCGCAGCCTGATCTCGCCAACGATCGGCAGGCGCGCCGGCTGTGTCATCACGATCTTGCCGCGCGGGTATTGATAGACACAGCCGCCGAGTGACTCCTGTTCGAGCGTCACGAAACGCATGCGACGCTCGAGGGCCGCGAGCGAGGCCGCGAATCCGGCCGGGCCGGCGCCGACGATGACCAGATCGAGTTCCTCATCGCCACGCGGACGGCGTGCGTGGATCTGCTCGACCGCCTGCCGGCCCTGCTCGACGGCATTGCGAATCAATCCCATTCCACCGAGCTCGCCGGCAATGAAGATCCCCGGCACATTGGTCTCGAACCATGGCGTTACCCGCGGCAGTTCAACTCCGCGCGTGGCCGTGCCGAACACGAGCTCGATTGCGCCGACCGGGCATGCGACGCGGCATGCTCCGTGGCCGATGCATACCGTCGGGCTGACAAGCTGGGCCTTGCCGTCGATGAGGCCCAGGACGTGATGTTCGGGCTGCTCGGGGCAGGCCTTGATGCAGGAGCCGCAGCCGATGCACTTCAGGGGATCCACGACCGGGTGCAGCGATGCAGGCTCAAGAAGGCCTGAATTCATGGCCTCGCCCTGTGCGCGCAGGCTTCGCTCGTGCAGCCGGTGCCGGCGCCACGAGTAGATTCCCAGGGCGATCGCCATCGGTACCAGGTAGACGAGAAACTCCATCGAATCCTGCCGTGTGGAAGATGGCGAAGTGCGTTCAGCGGCTGTAGTTCAAAGCAGGCCTCACGCTTCGCCCTATGTCAATTCGACAATGGCGCTTTCGCGTGAGAGTTCACAAATCCCGCGAGAGTTCACACATTCGTGCAGCTTTCTAGGCTGCAGGCGGGCAGGCCCTGCAGTCGAATCCAAACTGTCGCGATGCAGCGACATCGAGCTGCGTGTGCATTGACGCAGGGGCTGGATAATCAATCTTCGCTGCACGACATGACATATGTGAAATACGCGAAATCGTCGCTGGTTTTCGTATTGGCCGCGGTTCTCGCGGTTGGCGTATTTGTCTGGTTGCGATCAGAGGGCCCACCGATTACTCCAAGCCCGTGGATCGTGGACGCCGCGATCGCGCTGAATCGCGCGCCAATGGCTGCAAGCGCGCCTGGTGATGCGTCGGTGCCTGCCGGAGGCCACGCCGCTGCCATGCAGCTGGCGCTCGAGGGCCAGCGTCTGCGAATTGAGCGCCGGTTCGCAGAAGCGGAGGCTGTGTACCGCAAAGCCGTGCAGGCGGACCCGATGGACGCGGACTCCTGGGCTGACCTCGCGGATTGCGCGGCAGCGGCGGCTGGAAACGACCTGAGTAGAAGCCGCGACGCGATCATGCGCGCGATCGCGATCGACCCCCGGCATCGCAAGGCACTGTGGCTGCGCGCCAGCCTCGAATTGCAGGAGCAGCGCTACGTAGAAGCAGCCGCTACCTGGCGCGAATTGCAATCGCTGGTGACGGCAGGTACCTCGGATGCAAAGGTGATTGCCGCCAACATTGCCGAGGCAGAAGCGCTGGCGCGCGACGCAACGGTCATTGACGGGCGGCCAGGCTGATGGCCGCGGCAAGCGAAACTGTGCTTAGGGCCGCGGCAGGCGGATTGCGCCCGCCACGCCTGCGGCTATCCGGCATTGGCCTGTGGCTGGCGCTGGTCGTCGTCGTCGCCGGGTTCATTGTCCCAACCGAGCGCTACCTGACGCCCCAGCACGGAATTGGCTATGCGCTCGGTATTATCGGCGGCTCGCTGATGCTTGCCTTGCTGATCTACCCGTTGCGCAAGCGGATGCCGGCCCTCGCAATCATAGGCAGCGTGCGGCTCTGGTTCAGGACCCACATGGTGCTGGGCATTCTTGGGCCACTCCTGATCCTGTACCACTCGAATTTCAGCCTCGGTGCGACCAACAGCAATGTGGCGCTGGCTTGCATGCTGGTCGTCGCCGGAAGCGGCCTGATCGGCCGATATCTCTATACGCGCATCCATCACGGCCTGTACGGCCGGCGCGCAACACTTCGTGAGCTATCCTCAGAAGCCGAGAATCTGCGCCAGCATACCGAGGCGCTGCGCGTGCTGCCCGGCCTGGCGGACGAAGTGGGGCAGAGTGAACGCCGAATCGCCGAGCGGGCACTGCTGGTGTTCCAGCCAATCCTGGCGGTAATCCGGCAACGGCGCGAAACGCGGCGCGTCATGCGCCTGGTCCGGAATGCGGTGGCGATGGCGGCGGCACGCTCACCTGAGCTGCGCCAGCAGCGAGAGCGGCTCACGCTGGCCGCAAGCGGATATGTGGCAGCCCGGCTCATGGCGGCGCGCCGGGTTGCGGAGTTCGAAGCGTCCGAGCGGCTGTTCGCCGCCTGGCACCTGCTGCACCTGCCGCTGTTCGTGATGCTCGTGATCGTCGGTGTCGTGCACGTGATTGCGGTGCACGTGTACTGACGTGCGCGTGGTGGCATGGATTGGGTGGGCAATGACGGCAGGACTTGCAACATTCACGACACCGGCAGCTGGCACCCAGCTTGAGACACTGCTGATGCCGGGTGCAATTTCCCGCGCCCACATGGACAGCGAGCCAAAGTGCAACGAGTGTCATGACCCCAACGACAAGTCGCGCCAGCGGCAGCTTTGTCTTGACTGTCACAAGGAAGTGACAGGCGATGTTGCCTCAAGGTCCGGATTCCACGGAAGGGTGGCGGCACGCGCAGAGTGCGATGCCTGTCACACAGAGCACAAGGGACGGGATGCGGACATCTCGGGCTTCGCGCCCGAGGCCTTCGACCATAGGCACACGGATTTTGCCCTGACCGGCGCCCATGCTTCCGCCACTTGCGCAGCCTGCCACCAGGCCGGGAAGAAATTCCGGGAGGCCCCGAGCCGTTGCGTTGATTGTCACCGGAAGGACGATCCACACGATGGCAAGCTCGGGACGGATTGTGCCAAGTGTCATGGATCCGAGCGATTCACGCCGACCAGGTTCGATCACTCGACAACACATTTCCCACTGCGCGATGCGCACGCAAAGGTGGGGTGCCTCGGCTGCCACCGTGATGCGTCCTACCAGGGTGCGCCAGGCCAGTGTGTGGACTGCCATTCAGCCGACGATGAGCATCGTGGATCCCGCGGGCCAGAGTGCGCGAGCTGCCATGGCACGATCAGCTGGAAGCAATCCCGCTTTGACCACATGAAGGCCAGTGGCTACGCGCTGCAGGGCCAACATGCAAAGCTCAGCTGCGACACCTGCCACCGCCGTGGCGACCTGAAGGCGCCGTTGCCGAAGGATTGCAACGGCTGTCATACGGCAGCGGACCTGCACTCGGGCCGGTTTGGCCCGGCCTGCGCCGACTGCCATGGCCAGGACAAATGGGATATCGCGGCATTCGATCACGAGAAGCGCGCCAAATTCGCACTACGCGGGGCGCATGCGAAACTGGAATGCCACAGCTGCCATACGGGCGTACTCAAGCAGCAGCAAGTGGCCAAGAACTGCATTGGTTGCCACGACGTTGACGACGTGCACGCGGGCTCGATGGGTCGTGATTGCCAGATCTGCCACAAGGAAAGCGGCTGGCGCGACGAGGTGAAATTCGAT
>JAHFSF010000034.1 GCA_023265875.1 Gammaproteobacteria bacterium
GCAACTTCGCCGCCGCCAATTCGCCGGGCCGGCAGCGCGCGAGTTCCGGCGCCAACGTCTGCAGCATTCCCAGGTAGTCACTCGTCTTGAATCGCGCCGCGGTGATCACGGCCCTGCACTGCACCTTGTTCAGCACGTATTCGAGTTCCGCCAGCCGGTACGCAGGATTGACATTCACCAGGATCAGCCCCATGCGCGCGGTAGCGAACTGGGTGACCAGCCATTCGACGCGGTTCGGCGACCAGATGCCGACGCGATCGCCCTTGTGCAACCCAAGCGCCAACAGGCCGGCAGCGAACCGATCGACCTCGGCCTGAAACTGGCGCCAGCTCCAGCGAACCCCTTGCTCGCGAAACACGACCGCGAGGCGATCCGGATCGCGCTCCACCGTGGCATCGAGCAGCACCGCCACAGTCGTATTCACCAGCGGCTCGTGCGTATCTCCGCTTACGAGCGACAAGCCGTTGCGCGGTGCGCGTTCATCAACAGGAATGTCTTCCATGCCCCCTCCGGCAGACTGATTTCGCGTCAGGCGCCTGCCTAAGAGCCCAATATGCGCCAACTCCGATTCGAAATGCGCGTTGGGCGTTGCGCGTCCGGCTTCGTCGCCGACTCCAAACGACCTTGATTTACCACAACGCACAGTTGGATCGACAACGCGGCGGCAATTCATCCCGTCCTTGCCATCCTGATCTTTCCGGATCAGCCTGGGCACGCACGATGTCCAGCACGGTCACTGGCCACCTTACTGGCTGTTCGTCGGCGAAAGGTCCGCCTCGAAGAACTCCCATTTGCCACGCTGCCCGGTCTGTCGTCGTGCCGCTTCGTTCTCGCGTAGCTCGACGCGACGGATCTTTCCCGAGATAGTCTTAGGCAGATCGCCGAATTCAAGGCATCGGATGCGTTTGTAGGGTGCCAGCCGTGCGCGCAGAAACGCGAAAATGTCTTGCGCCAGTTCGGCACTCGGCGTGAAGCCTGTACCCAGCACGACGAATCCCTTGGGTACCGCCAGCCGCAAAGGGTCCGGGCTCGGCACGACCGCGGCTTCGGCAATGGCCGGGTGCTCAATCAATACCGACTCCAGTTCGAACGGGCTGATGCGATAGTCAGATGCCTTGAACACGTCGTCGGCGCGGCCGACATAGGTGATGTAACCGTCCGCATCACGCTGTGCAACATCGCCTGTGTGGTACAGCTGGTCACGCATCGCTGCGACATTTTTCTCGTCGTCTTCGGCGTACCCCGCCATCAGGCCGAGCGGGTACGGATCAAGCGCCAGACAAATCTCGCCCTCGGCAGCGGGCCGGCCATCCGGATCCGCGAGCACCACCTGATAGCCCGGCAGCGGCCGGCCCATCGAACCCGGCTTCAGCCTTTGCCCTGGCGAATTGCCGATCTGTGCGGTGGTTTCGGTTTGTCCAAAGCCATCGCGCAACATGATGCCCCATGCCGTCTGCACCTGCTCGATGACCTCGGGGTTCAGCGGCTCGCCAGCGCCGATCAGCTCGCGGATGCAAATGAGGTCGCGATAGGCCGCCAGATCCTCCTGGATCATCATCCGCCAGACGGTCGGTGGTGCGCACAGCGTCGTCACGCGGTACTTCACGAGCACATTGAGCATTGCCTTGGCCGAGAAGCGTGCGTAGTTGTACACAAACACACAGGCGCCGGCATTCCAAGGCGCAAAGAAGCAGCTCCATGCATGCTTCGCCCAGCCAGGCGACGAAATATTCAGATGGATATCACCCGATCGCAGACCGATCCAGAACATCGTCGACAAGTGGCCGATCGGATAGCTCTGATGCGTATGCAGTACCAGCTTCGGCTTGGAGGTCGTGCCCGAGGTGAAGTAGAGCAGCAGTGGGTCATTGGCACGCGTCGGGCCGTCGGCGACAAAACTCGGTGCGCAACGATCCGCGACCGCATAGTCCAGCCAGCCCGCGGGGACGCCGCCGACACTGATGCGGGTCTGCGAGTCGCCCAGCGTTGTGAACTTATTCACTTGCGCCGCGCCTATGACCAGGTGCTTCACGTGGCCGCGTTCCAGCCGGTCGCGCAGATCGTCCAGCGTAAGCAGGGTCGTCGCGGGAATCACGACCGCGCCGAGCTTGATCGCGGCCAACATCGTTTCCCACAACGGCACCTCGTTGCCGAGCATCATCAGAATGCGGTCACCACGCTGCACGCCGCATTCGCGTAGCCAGTTGGCAACGCGGCTCGAACGCGACGACATCTCGGCGAACGAAAGCTTCCGCTCCGTACCGGATTCGTCGACGACCCACAGCGCCGGCTGCACATTGTCGGTGGCCATCACATCGAAATAATCGAGTGCCCAGTTGAACTCGGAAAGTTGCGGCCAGCGGAAGTCACGGAAGGCAGTGTCGTAGTCGGAGCGCTTGGCCAACAGGAAGTCGCGCGCCTTGAGAAAGTCCCTGACTGAAGACATCGGGTCCTCCGGAAGCAGTCCCGCGATAGTTGAATCGCGCCGGCCGTCAGGATTCCGAGCCGGCCGGTCGAACCATGTGCGCGTATACCGCCGCACCTGCCTGGTCGAGTTCATTGACGCTGATGCCAAGACCCGGCACGGTCACGAATTTCGTGTGTCTGTGAGCCGTCGTAAACCGTTCGCCGAACTGGATCGCCAGTTGACTTTCCGCACTGTGCCATGTGATCGGCGGACTTTTCCACTTCTGTTCGATATGGCGCAGTGCCAACCAGATCAGTTTGGTGGCGGCTTCGTCGCGCGGGAAGTGGCCTTTGTTGCGTAGGCTGTTACGAACCTGGGTGTGCACGCGCGCGCCAACGCCAGCCCGGGGCCATGGCTGGGTACTTGCGGCCCCCCGGGCCCTGGTCGAGATGCTCCAGGGCGGCCGTTGCGGCGTCCGCCGGGAAGATGGAACCGTCAGGACCGCTGGGTGACGGCCTCAGGTGAGGAAGCCTGCCAACGAACGTCCTGCTTTCACCAGCGACCGGTGTCCAGGACTCGCGCTGGCGGCCATGGCGATCGGATAGTCAGGATTGGGCGGCGCCCGGCTCACCAAGGTGCTCTGACTGGAAAGTTTTTCAAAGCGGGTCGTCGCTTTCTCCGTTGCCGGCGGCGTGATCGGCGCCGGCGCCGGCCTGCGGCAGCGAAGCGCGCGGGCATGCCGCTGGCGTCAGCCGCAGGCGTCGAAGCCTCTTTGTCGTATTCGTCCTGGTGGCGCTACCGTGTCAACATGCCTGCACTCTTGTACAAGCGCGATGCGCGGTGAGCCAAGACTGGACAGTGCGGGCGCAGTAGAAGAGTTGGGGGTAGCTTTTTTTCTTTGGCGACTGGTCCTGGCCGGTCAGGCTGATCGGGGGGAGATATGTCACGGAAACATCGCGCCAGCGTACTGCTAACTGGCGCAGGCCTCGTGTTGAGCAGCGGCGCTTTGGCGCAAGAGACGCTCGAGAGCGTCATTGTCACGGCTCAGCGGCGTGAGGAGACGCTACAGGCGGTGCCGATCAGTGTCAGTGTCTCCAGCCAGGCAGCGATGGATGCGCAGGGCACGCGGGTCATCGACGACATCGCGCGCCTCACCCCGGGCGTGACTTTCGTGCGCAGTGCCAACAACAACAACTCGGAATCCTCGGACATCGCGATCCGCGGCATTGCATCGAATGCAGGTGCGTCGACCACCGGCGTGTACATCGACGACACGCCAATCCAGGGCCGGCACCTTTCATTCCCTTCTTTCACGACCTACCCGGCGCTGTTCGACATCGAGCGCGTCGAGGTGCTGCGCGGTCCGCAGGGCACGCTGTTCGGAGCGGGTTCCGAAGGCGGCACGGTACGCTTCATCTCTCCCGAGCCCAGCCTAGACCGCTACTCGGCGTATGTGCGCTCCGAGGTAGCCGCGACCACAAATGGCGATCCGGTATACGAGCTAGGCGTCGCTGGCGGCGGGCCAATGGTCGATGACAAGGTCGGCTTCCGGGCGAGCGCCTCGTACCGGCACGAGGGCGGCTACGTAGATCGGATCGACTGGCACGCGCAGCAAGTAGCCGACGGGGCGGCCAATTCGAGTGATACCGTGACCGCGCGGATCGCAGTCAAATGGGCGGTGAACGACGCCGTGTCGATCGTGCCGTCGATCCTTTACCAGAAACGCGACGTCGACGACACGGCGGCTTGGTGGTCCCCGAGGCCGGGCGAGCCTGATCCGACCAATGGGCAGTTCGACAGCCCATTCAGAACCGGCAACGCCGTCGCCCAGCCGAGCACGGACAAGTTCGTGCTGCCGGCGCTCAAGATCGAGTGGGATCTGGGTCCGGTGAGGCTCGTCTCCAGCACGTCGTATTTCAAACGCGAGCAGTCCGCAACCACCGACTATACGCAGTTTGATCGTGCCATCTTCCTGGGAAATCCGTATCCGCCGGCAGTGATCCCGGAATTCGGGATCGACGAGCCGGTAGACGTCCAGGCACCGGGGTTCTGGGGAGACGACCAGGAAAACTGGACGCAGGAGCTGCGGCTCGAGTCGGCGGATCCCGACGCGCGCGTGGTCTGGACCGCGGGTCTGTTCTATCAACACGCGAAGGAGACCACGAGCCACCGGGTGTACGACCCACAGCTGCTGATCGACTTTGGCATACCCCCGGAATACGCCGGGGGCTTTATTTACGTCGAGAACCCGCGTGTTGGGATCGACAAGCAGCTGGCCGCGTTCGGGCAGGCCGACGTGAAGGTGACGGACAAGCTCACGCTGACGCTGGGCCTCCGTTACGCCAGAGCCGAGTTCAAGGGCGAGGCGTACTACCCCGAGACCCTGGTCGTCGGCCCCGAGGTGTTCAGCGCCGGCACGCAGAAGGAGAACCCGCTGACGCCGAAGATCGGCCTCAACTACCAGTTCAACGCGGGCAACCTCGTGTACGCGACGGCGGCCAAGGGTTACCGCATCGGTGGCGCCAACGCCAAAGTCGGCCAGTTCTGTTACGGCCCGGGCGGCGCTCTCGATTCCATCGGGCTCGACGAAGTGCCGTTCTCCTACGATTCGGACAGCGTGTGGAGCTACGAGGTCGGCAGCAAGAACTCGTTCGCCGACAACCGCCTGCTGCTGAACGCGAGCGCCTACTTAGTTAGGTGGAGCAACATCCAGCAGAACGTGCCGCTGACGGCCTGCGGCTTTCAGTACACGGGCAACCTCGGAGAGGCGGAGAGCAAGGGTTTCGACATCCAGGCACAGGCGAGGGTGGCAGACGCGTTGACACTGGGCGGCAGCTTCGCCTACACAGACGCAAAGTTCACGAAAACGGTCCAGCTCCTGCCGACTGTGCAGTCGATCGTGCGCGATGGCGACCATCTCGGCGGTTCGCCTTGGACGGCCGTGCTTTTCGGCCAGTTGGACTTCCCGGTCTACGGCAAAGATGCCTACGTGCGCGCAGATTTCCAGTACAGCGCGAAGCAGACGGACCGCGTGGCGGCCCAGAACCCGCTCAATGGCGGATTCGCACTCTGGTTCCCGAGCGTGCCGGTGCAGAGCTACACCTCGCTGCGCGCCGGTGTGAAGTGGAATCGGCTCGACGTGTCGCTGTTCGCGCAGAACCTGTTCGACACGCACCCGAGGCTCACGGCGACCCAGGACATCGCGACGCCCGACGGGGGCACCCCGCTCTTCTACGTGATCAGCTGGCGGCCGCGTACGGTCGGCCTGACCGCCACCTACCATTACTAGTGAACTCCATGGGAATGCGGCACCCGATCAGTATCTCGCTTGACTTTCACCCATGAGGACGCTGCGATCAAGCCATCTGCTGCTCGCAATCGCCTGTTTCGTACCGCTGGCAGGCGATTCCAAGGCGGCCGAGAATTCGGCAGCGAGCACCGAGGCCATCGACCTCATCGTGACCCACGGCCAGATCCGGACCCCCGCAGGCTGGGCGGAGGCGCTGGCGGTTCACGACGGCGTTATCGTGGCCATCGGTGACGCGAAGAGCATCGAGACGCTCGGCAGTGGAACGACTCGGGTGCTCGATCTGCATGGCGACGCGGTTTTTCCTGGCCTGCACGATGCGCATGTCCACCCGTTGTATGGCGGGCTCAGCGAACGCACGTGCCGGATCGCGCAGGGCTCGACGCTCTCGGACACCCAGGCGATAGTGAAGTCCTGCGCTCAGAAAGCAGGCCGCGGTGCGTGGGTAATGGGCGGACAGTGGGATGCGTCCGCGCTCGAACAGATACCGAATCGGACCATGCTGGACGCTGTTGTGCCCGATAACCCCGTGTTTCTCGAGGATACGAGCGGGCACAGTACGTGGGTCAATTCCAGGGCACTGGCCATCGCGGGTATTAGTCGCGACACGGCAGATCCCGCGGGAGGTATCATTGAGCGCGACTCCGCTGGTGAGCCGACCGGGGTGTTGCGCGAATCCGCTATCGAGCTGGTAAAGCAGCATGTGCCGGCACCGACTGAGCAGGAAGTCCGGTCGGCGCTCACGTGGTCCCTAAATACGATGCTGTCGTACGGAATCACTTCGTTCACCGAAGCGTCGGTTGGATTTTCTGCTGACCCCTACTACGAGCTTGGTGCCTACGCGGCACTCGCCGACGCGGGAGTGTTGAAGCAACGTGCGAAGCTGTGCCTGACGTGGGTTGCCGACGAGCGCGCTGAGGCGCTGATTGCCTCCCGCAACCAGTATGCGCGAAGCCGCGTGTCGCTCGACTGCGTGAAGATATTTCTCGATGGCGTGCCGACCGATAGTCACACAGCGGCTATGCTGGAGCCGTATCAGGGAACGGTGGCGGGGCGTGACGATGAGGCCAGCCGAATGGGCATGCTGCTGGTCGAACAGCCCGCCCTGAACGAGGCGGTCACCCGATTTGATCGCATGGGCCTGACCGTGAAATTTCATTCCGCCGGCGATGCCGCGGTCCGTGCCGGACTCAATGCGATTGAAGCCGCGCGCAAGACCAACGGTTTCAGCGCCCAGATGCATAATGTCGGGCATTGCACTTTTGTGGCCCGGGAAGATATCGCCCGCGCCCGCGCAATCGGTGCGACTTTTGAAGTATCGCCCTATCTGTGGGGCCCGAGCCCCATCAATGACGACATCACAGCAGCGGTCGGCAAGAAACTCATCGAACGCGTCTGGCCAGTCCGCGAAATGATCGAGTCTGGCGCCCTGGTCGTCCCGGGTTCGGACTGGTCCGTGGTTCCGTCGGTGAACCCGTGGATTGGCCTGGAGACTCTCGTGACGCGGGAGAAGCCAGGTGGCAGCCAGACATCGTTCGGAAAAGCGGAGGCAATCTCGCTCGAGCAGGCAATTGACCTGTTCACTGTGAATTCGGCGCGGCAGGAGGGTGCGGCGGATCGCGTCGGCCGAATCGAACGTGGAATGCTGGCTGACTTCATTGTTTTGGATCAGAACCCCTTCGATGTATCGATCACTCAGGTGCACACGACGCACGTGAAGATGACGTTCATCAACGGAGAAAAAGTATTCGATGCGGCCTCGCCGCTGGCCGCAGCGGGAGTGGCAAAAGCGGATGGCTCGCACGCGGCTGTCGACAATCAATGGCTGATGATGGTCAAGACAATCAGCACCGATCCGCAGCGGGAAGCACAGTTCAATGAGTGGTACGACAAGATCGACATTCCGGACGTGCTCGAGGTGCCTGGCTACATGCGGGCCCGCAGGGGTATCGCGCAGGACCTGCCGGAATACCCCGCAGTTGCCCCCAAGGACGACGACGGCAGGTACGTCGCGCTATACAACATCGAATCCGGGGCGATGGACAAGACCATCATCGAAATGCTCATGGCAACCCGAAAGATGGAGCAGCGCGGCCGTTCCACAGATCTCCTGAAGGTCGTCGAGCGTGTTTACTTCCACCAATACGCACCGGCGCTCGACGCGCCCAATCCGAAGCCTGCCGGCGCGAACGAATATCTTTACGTCGTGAAGATCGATTGCTGTCGCGACGCCACGACCGAGCAGAAGTTCAATGGGTGGTACGACACGACGTATCTTCCTAGCATGCTGGCCGCGGAAGGCGTGATGCGCGCAACGCGGTACGAGCTCTACCGGGTATTGATGATCGAACCGAAAGAAGTCCCGCACTACCTGACAGTGTTCGAAGTCAGGGCACAGTCCGCCGCGCAGGCGATGCAGAGCCTGCGGAAGGCTACCGATCAGCTGAAACCAACGGGCCCTGCCGCGGAATTCGACCCGGTGGATAGTGCAATCCTGTATCTGAAGATCGGTGACGTGGCCAGGAAGTAACAAGGGTTAGTTACTTCTGACCCAAGCCCGGAGCACATCATGGGACCGCTGAGATCGTTACAGGCTTTGCTGGGTGCCAGTCTCCTGGTCCTGGCCTGCGGCGCGATCCAGTCCGCGTGCGCGCAAGATCTCCAAGTTGAAATCTACAAGGGCGGATTCGCTACCGTGAATTCGTTCATCTTCTCCAATGGAAAGTCGCTCGTCGTCATGGATGTGCAGCGCAAGACTCATGAATCGCAAAAACTCGCCGACATTATCAGGGCGAAGAACCTGCCTCTGACGCATATCCTGATCAGCCATGGGCATACCGATCACTTCACGGGCATGGACTTGTTCCACAAGGAGTTTCCAGACGCGCAGATTGTCGTTGCCAGCGACGCGATCAGGCGCGACATCAAGAACTACGCGATATACATGGACAGCGGGGGTGAGACGGGCGCCGAACCAGCCCTGGAGCCGGCGTTGCGGCCAAGGTCGGCGGAAAACCCTGATGGATTCGATTATGAGAATACGATTCACGTGCTTCCCGGCAACACGTTGACTTTGGACGGTGGCGGCACGCTGGAACTCACCACCGATTACGAGCCTGCGGAAGCCCCGCACATGACCACCGTTTACAGTAGGGACCTGAATTCTCTATTCCTCGCGGACTTCGGCTACAACAAGGTCCATTTCTGGATGGGGGATGACATCAGCCGGGAGCGTATCGCCACATGGCGAGAGGAACTGGCGAAAATCAAGTCGCGATACGCCGCGCTCAATCCGAAGGTATATCCCGGTCACGGCGACCCGGCAGACATGACCCTGTTCGACACGATGATCCGCTATATCGACGATTTCACGCGTGTTACGTCAGAAGCCAAATCCAGGGAGGAAGCGATGCAGAAGATGATGGCTCTGTATCCCGATTATGGGCAGGCGGATTTCTTCCTGAAGTACAGCGTTGAGAATCACGTGAAATAGGGCCGCGTTTGCTGCTCGTCCGCTTCCGCGCTGGCTAGATCACCGTGACACCAAATCCCTGCCATCTGCGCCGTTCCGCCGCCGAACCGGTGCCCCTCGCCAGGATCCGGTACCACAGTCGTCCCTGCCGGCACTGGCAGTTGGAACGTTCTCGCGCCAGTCGGCGCGACACTGCTAACGTGCATGCACTCCTGTACAAGCAGGCTGCGCGGTGCGCCAAGACCCGCTAAGACGGTACCTGTCCTAATGCCGGCATTCGACCGCTGACACACCCTTCAACACGATCTGCAGGTGGAGCATCCATGAGCCAGAAGTACGATATGACCATCGGCGGGCGCCGGGTCGGCGCCGACAGCTACCAGGAAATCCGGAACCCGGCCAACGGCAGCGTCGTGGGCCAGTGCCCGCTGGGGACTGAAGCTCACCTCGAGCAGGCCGTCGCCGCGGCCCGCAAGGCTTTTGCCAGCTGGCGCCATGCCGACGACGCCACCCGCGCGGCTGCGTGCCAGGCCATCGCCAAGATTCTCGGCGATAACGCAGCTGAGCTTGCGGTGCTGCTGACCAAGGAGCAGGGCAAGCCGCTGAAGGGCCTCGGCTCGGAGTTCGAGCTCGGCGGTTGCGCGGCCTGGGCGGGATTCACAGCGACGCAGTCCCTTCCGGTCAAGGTCCTGGAGGACAGCCCGAAGAACCACATCGAAATGCACCGGGAGCCGATCGGCGTCGTGGGCTCGATCACCCCGTGGAACTGGCCCCTGCTGATCGCCATCTGGCATATCGCGCCGGCGATCCGCACCGGCAACACGGTGGTCATCAAGCCTTCGCCGTTCACGCCGCTCAGCACTCTGCGCATGATCGAGCTGATCAGCGCCGCGCTGCCACCGGGTGTCGTCAACGTCATCGCCGGCGGCGACGAGCTCGGCGCGAAGCTCAGCCAGCACCCGGGCATCGGCAAGATCGTCTTCACCGGCTCGATTCCGACCGGCAAGAAGATCATGGCCAGCGCCGCGCCGACGCTCAAGCCGCTCACCCTCGAGCTCGGTGGCAACGACCCGGGCATCGTGCTGCCGGATGCCAATGTCGAACAGCTCGCCGAGGGCCTGTTCTGGGGCGCGTTCATCAACTCCGGCCAGACCTGCGCCGCCCTCAAGCGGCTGTACGTGCACGACAGCCTGTTCGACCGCACCTGCGCCGCGCTGGTCAACATCGCCCGCAAGGTGCCGATGGGCGATGGCATGGTCGAGACCAACGCGCTCGGGCCATTGCAGAACGAGCGGCAGTATCGCAAGGTCATCGAGCTGGTCGAGGACGCGAAGCAGCACGGGGCCCGGGCGCTGATCGGCGGCGAGCCGTTGGCCGGATCCGGCTACTTCTACCCCGTGACGCTGATGACGAACATCGAGGATGGCACCCGGCTCGTGGACGAGGAACAATTCGGCCCGGTGTTGCCGATTCTTCGGTACCGGGATCTCGACGACGCGATCGCGCGCGCCAACCGCGGCGATTTCGGCCTCGCCGCCTCGGTCTGGGGCTCCGACCGCGCGCAGTTGTCCGCGGTCGCGGCCCGCCTCGAGGCGGGCACCGTTTACATCAACAAGCACGCCGACATCGCCCCGCACGTGCCGTTCGGCGGCATCAAGTGCTCCGGCATCGGCCGCGAGTTCGGCGAGGAAGGCCTCGAGGCCTTCACTTCCATCAAGGTCATCAATGCCGCGGCCTAGCGGCAGGCGATACGCTTGAAGCCCTTCGCGTCATCCGCAGACCTGACGGCGAAGACCGAGACGCTCGAGGTCCTGGCCAAAGGCGTTTACGCGCTGACCGCCGAGGGCGATCCCAACGTGGGCGCGATCGAGGGCGAGGATTTCCTCGTCTGCATCGAGGCACGGGCAACACCCGTCGTCGCGCGCGAATGGCTCGCGCGGCTGCGCGAGCACACCGACAAGCCGGTCAGGTACCTCGTGCTGACGCACTACCACGCGGTGCGCGTGCTCGGGGCAAGCGCGTTCGACGCCGGCACCATCATCAGCAGCACGATGACGCGCCGGCTCATCGCCGAGCGCGGCCGGCAGGACTGGGCGAGCGAGCTGGGCCGCATGCCCCGCCTGTTCAAGGAGCCCGACTCGATCCCGGGCCTCACCTGGCCGCAGCTCACTTTCAGGGACCGCCTGACCATCGAGCTGGGCGGCGATCGCGGTCAGCTCGAACTGCAGTTCCTGGGTCGCGGCCACACGGCGGGCGACATCGTCGCCTGGTACGACCGGCACAAGGTGCTGTTCGCCGGCGACCTGGTCGAGGCGCAGGCCGCGCTTTACACGGGCGATGCCTTGCATCGCGACTGGGTGGGCGACACGCTCGACCGGGTCAAGGCGCTGCGGGCCGAGGCGCTGGTCGGCGGGCGTGGCGCAGTCGCGCGGGGCGCCACTGCCTGCGACGCCGCCATCGAGCAAACGCGCGAGTTCCTGCGCGGGATGATCGACGAGGTCGGCGCGGTGCACCGCCGGCGCGGAACGCTGCGCGAAGCCTTCGAGGGTACCCATGCGAGGCTCGCGCCGAAATTCGGCCGCTGGCCGATCTTCGAACACTGCCTCCCCTTCAACGTGCAGCGCCTCTGGGATGAACTGGACGGCGTGGACTGGCCGAAGATCTGGACCATGGAACGCGACCGCGAGGTCTGGGCAAAATTGCAGGGTTGATTGGCGGCCCTTCAGAGGGACCGACGATGCGACAGATCAAGATCGTGGGAATCGCCGCCGGCCTGGCGATGCTGGCCGCCACTGCCGGCGCGCAGACTTTCGATCAGGACTCGCTGGTGTGGCGCAAGTGCAGCGGCTGCCACACCCCGGCAACAGACGGCAGGATTCCACGCGTAGAAGAGCTGCGGACGACGCCGGAGGAATGGACGGTCATCGTCGACCGGATGCGTCGGCTGCACGGCATGCCGCTCGGGAAGGGAGACATGGACGGCCTCCTGAAGGAACTCTGCGCCACCCAGATCCTGACACCGGAGGAGCAGGCCCGGGTGTCCTACCTGAGCCTCTGGCACAACTCCCAGCAGATGGAGGTTGCTGCCGGCAGCGGCGAGCAACGGCTGTTCGTCACCTGCGTCCGGTGTCACTCCGCAGGCAAGATCTATTCGTACCGGATGACCGGCGGGAACTGGGCGAAGCTCCGGGATTTCCACCTCTTCGTCGTGCCCACGGTCATCGAGCAAATGCG
Organism: Gammaproteobacteria bacterium; assembly: GCA_023265875.1. Classification (GTDB taxonomy): domain Bacteria; phylum Pseudomonadota; class Gammaproteobacteria; order Steroidobacterales; family Steroidobacteraceae; genus SCUD01. The sequence continues at coordinate 12,421 of JAHFSF010000034.1, forward strand.
CGAGATGCGCTGGGTGACGGAAGCCGACGCCGTGCTTGGCTACCTGGGCGGGGAGCTGCCTTACGGCAAGGCGTGGTCGGCTCCGAAAGCCAGGCTCAACGGCATCTGGGGCGTGTTCGGCTACCAGCCGGGCCGCGGAACCTACCGCGGTGAAGCGCGGATTTCCGACGCGGGCAACGCCGAATACAGGCTCACCGGCAGCCTTGCCTACTCCGACGGCAGGTCTGAAACCTTCGACGGCGAGGGCACGCTGTACGGCGGGTACGCGCTTCGCACCCGGACCCGGAACAATGGTTTTGCCGCGAACGGCGCTTACCTCATATCCGGGGACGAGATCCGCGGCGAGAATCATTTCCCGGCGCCGGATTTCCGCACCTCCAGCGTCCGCTGGCTGCGCAAGGGTGACGGCGCCATCGTTGCGAGGACCCTGCCAGGGTTCCTGCTCGCCGGAGAAAAGACCACGCTGACCGTCGAGGGGCTGAACCTGCCCGAGATCACGGCGCACGATGTGTCCTTTGCCGGTGGCACGGTCGAGGTGCTCGGTGCCAGGCGCGTGGCGCCGGGCGTGCTCGACCTCGAGGTCGTCAGCCGCAGCGCGCAACTCGGCGAAGCGAGGCTCAAGGTGAAAGGCCTCGACGCCGGAACCGTGAAGCTCGCACCACGCATCGACCGCATTGCCGTGACCCCGGCCATGGGGCGCGCGCGCCTGTCCGGCGGAGCGCACTACCCGGCTGAGGGCGTGCAGTTTGAAGCAATCGCCTACGCGAACGGCGGCGATGGCGCGGACAGCGTGGCTCTCGGACCCGTCCCCGCCAGTTTCAGGCTCGCCGAGGAGCAGACGCGGCCGGACGACGATGACCTGCGCTGGGTCGGCGGCATCCTGCCCAATGGCACGTACCTGCCGGTCGGCAACTACGGCCCCAACCCGCTGCGCAACTTCTCGGCCGAGAACAGCGGCCTCGTCAAGGTCGTGGCGCAGTACACGCGGGGCGCGCAGACCTTCACGGCCGAGGCGCAGCTGGCGGTCACCATGCCTGACTTCATCGGGCGAATCCGATGACCGCGACCTACGCCTGGTCGGATCACCGGATTTTCGAAGCCGGCACCGGACCGGACGCCAGGGTCCTGCTGTTCGGTACGGATCACGCCAGCCTGTTTGCGCTCGACGGATCGGCGCGGGACGTGCTGGCCCGGTGGCGGGGACGGGAATCCGTCGACCTGCGCGACGCATCATCCCCGGACCGCGAGGTACTCGAGGCATTGCGCGACGCGCTGGTGCTGGTGCCGGCCAGTCCGCAGCGACGGCCAGCGCCGGCACCGATCGACCCGGCCGAAATTCCGCTGGCGACGCTCGTGCTCGAGGTGGCCCAGGCCTGCAACCTGCGCTGCGCGTATTGCTACGCGGGTGGCGGCTCGTATGGTGGCGAGTCGCGGCTGATGCATCCCGAAGTCGCAAGGCGGGCAGCGCGACGCCTGGTGGAATCGTCCGGCGACCGCCAGCTGGTCACCCTCGTCCTGTTCGGCGGTGAACCGCTGCTCAACGTTCCGGCCCTGCGAGCCGCGGTCCTGGAAGCGGAGGCGGCAGCCAGCGAAGCGGGCAAACAGCTCGTCGTCTCCCTGACGACGAACGGAACCCGGTTCACGCCGACGCTGCTCGACTTCCTGCGGGAGCACCGGGTCGGGATCACGGTCAGCATCGACGGTCCCCCCGAGATTCACGACGCCAACCGCCGCTACGCAGGCGGCAGGGATCGGCGCACCTACGCCGACGTCGTGAAGGGTCTGGCATTGCTGAGAACGCATATGCCGAAACCGCCCGCGGCGCGGGTGACCCTGACGCCGGCGCAGTGGTCGCGGATCCCCGAGGTCTTCAGGCACGTGCTCGACCTTGGGTTCCTCGAAGTCGGTATCGCCCCGGTGAGCCCGGTGACGGCCGCGCTGCTGCCCACGACCGAACAGGACGCGGCCTTGTTCACGGGTTTTGCGCTGCTGGCCGCCCAATTTCGGCAGGCGGCCGCCGCGGGCCGGGTGCTGCCCTTCTCCAACCTCCTCGACCTGCTCGCGAGACTCCACGTTGGCTCCGTGAAAAGCTCGCCCTGCGGCGCCGGTCTCGGGTACCTGGCCGCGGATGCCGAGGGCAGGTTCTTCCTGTGCCATCGCCTCGCCGGGGAGGACGAGTTCCAGGTCGGCAATCTGGACGCCGGCATCGACCACGCGAAGATCCGGGTGTGCCTCGCTAACCAGGCGGCATCTCGCGCGCAAGCGTGCAGGGCGTGCTGGGCGCGCAGCCTCTGTGCCGGGGGTTGCCATTACGAGAACCACCTGCGCGAAGCCCGACTCGGCCAGCCGCCCGGTGGATCCTGCGATTTCATCCGCCGCTGGCTGGAGGTCGGCATTTGCGTGTTTGCCGATCTCTGCCGCGATCCCGGCAACCCCGTGTTCGCCTTCCTCGGCAGGCGGGCTGACGGTTGACACCCTCCTCACAGGAGCAGCTCATGAAGAAAAAGATCATCGCCGCATTGAACGAGAAGGCGCGCGCGATCGAGCGCCTGGCCAAGGGCGAGGAGAAGACGGCCGCGGCGCTTGGCGGTCCTCCCGCGATGCCGCAGGGCTGCACCACGATCTTCGACACCGGCTGGGAAACGAACCCGCGGCCCACCTATCCGATCGGAAATTGCCAGGCGTCGGCCCGTGATTTCCATGGCTGCGCCGGCGACTGCTGGTGGCCCGCCCAGGTACCGGACGGCCTGACCAACCATTCGGATTTCGACGTGGCCTGCCCGAACATTGCGCGCGACTGGCGCAACCTGAAGTACGAGTAGGAGAACGACATGCGCTGGCAGCGACTGCTGTTCGTGGGCCTCGCCGCGATCCTCTGCGCCGCTGCCGCCGGACGCGCCGCGGCCGGGGAGCGGTTCTACTACCTGGGCTACGAGATCATCCAGGTCATCGACGGCGACACGGACGCCATCGTGGCCGATATTCCGATCACCGGCGCCAGCCGCGAGGCGGCCTTCAGCGCGGACCGGAAGTTCCTGTATGTCGCCAGCAACCGTCATCTCGTGCACCAGGTGGATCTCGCGCGGAACCGGGTCGTCGCTACGACCGATGTGAGCAACGACGGTTGGGATCGCGTCATGTTCGGATTCGTGCTCGATCCCGACGGCAGGACCGCCTATGGCGGCTTCATGTCCCGCAGGACGGCAGCTGGTGAGGTCGTGATCGGCACACCCGTGGTCGCCCAGTTCGAGCTCGAGACCGGCAAGCTGCTGCGCAGCGTCGAGGTGCCCTGGGGCGTGGCCCACCTGGTCAGCGTCAAGGGCGGCACGATGCTCTACGCCTTCGGGCAGGACCTCTACAAGATCGATACGACGGGACGCGACCTGAAGATCACCGGGACCCTGCCGATGTTCGAGCGAAAGATGAACATGCTGCCGTTCTGGGATTACGCATTCGACAACGGCGGCCTGGCGAGCATGAACTACTACACGCCCGAGTTCATGGGACTGATGCTGGTAGACCAGCAGACCGGTGAAATCAGCGAGATCCCGCTCAAGGGCGACCCCGCAATGGCTTACTCGGTGGTGCTGTCGCCTGACAGGACGCGGGCCTACGCGGTCATGGACGAACTGACCGTCATCGACCTCGTCGGCAAGACGTACCTGGAGTCGATGCCGATTGCCGAGGGCACCTGCTACGCCGTCAACGTGTCGGGCGACGGCAGGAAAGTCTATGCCGCAGGTGGCGGGTCCACATTGACTGTCTACGACGCCGGGACGCTGAAAGTGCTGAAGGTGCTGCAGATGGCCTCCGACGGCATGGATCTGCGCCGGATCAATTTCTGAGGCGGGAGCGCCGTTTACTGCCGGGAAGCAACGCGTGGAATACGGACTGCGCCTGACGAGCCCCACCGAACTGCCCCGGGATCCGCGGGACGCTTGCCCGGCCGCGTGGCGCAGCCTGCTGCCGGAGGGTTCCACGGTGGCGTTGTACTTCGGCACGGAGTTCTGCGAGGACCGGCTCCCGGACCTCGCAGAGGCCGAGGCGTTCTGTTCACTGGCACGCGACCGCGACCTCGAGCCGACGTTGCTCACACCGCTGGTGACGCCTGAAGGGCTACGCACCGTGGGCCGGCTCCTGGCCGGGCTCGCGGCGCAAGGCTGGGAACCCGCGGTCGTTTTCAACGACTGGGGCGTGCTCGGACTGCTGCGCGATTTCCACCCGTCGCTGCCGCGCCGCGCGGGCCGGCTGATGAACCGGTCGCTGCGGGATCCGCGTGCCTATCGCGACGCGCCGGCAGGAAGCGCGACGCACGACGCTTCCCGCTACGTCAGGCTGCGCAGCTTCCTGGCGGGCCTCGGCGTCTCGGCGCTCGAGAGCGATGCGGATCTCGACGGCGGCTACCTGGGTAACGGACGCGACGCGGCGGGCATGGGACTTTTCCGGGCCATTCATTTTCCCTTCACATTTGCCGCGTCGGGTCGCGGCTGCCCGCTGAAAGCCCGCCTCTACCCCGAGGGCCGCGGCTTTTCCAGTGCCTTTGCCGACCGCTGT
>JAHFSF010000035.1 GCA_023265875.1 Gammaproteobacteria bacterium
ATGGCGGGTCATGGTCGCCGGGGAGCCGGCGGAATTGACCGCGAAACCTGCGCCAGGGACCCGCGTTCATGCCAATCTGGTCGTGCTGGATCTGCAGGCAGGCCAGCGGCGGCTGGGCTGGCTCCTGCCCCGGGCGGCGGTGGGAGCGGCCGATTTCCGCAGGTTGAAGGCCCGCCTGCGGATGGCTTGCTAGAATCCCCATCCGGATCACACAAGGAGGCGGCAGGCGTCATCCCATCGCGGGCTCCCCGAACTAACGGGGGCGGGGCCGGTCATACCCGGCGTGGAGACGATGGGCGCAGCGCTGATCGCCGAGCCGATGCGGGTCGAAACGGGCGACATCGCGCTGGTCAGGCGCGTGCAGAAAGGCGAAAAGGCGGCTTTCGACGCCCTGGTGCTGAAGTATCAGCACAAGGTCCTGAAGCTGGTGCAGCGCTACGTGCGCAATCCGGCCGAAGCCGAGGATGTGGCCCAGGAAGCCTTCATCAAGGCCTACCGCGCGCTGCCGGCCTTCCGCGGCGACAGCGCTTTCTACACCTGGCTGTACCGGATTGCGATCAACACCGCCAAGAACTCGCTGGTTGCCAGCCGGCGCCGGCCGGTTTCGTATGACCTGGATCCGCAGGACGGATCCCAGTTGCAGGCCCATGCGCGGCTGTCGGATGGCGAGACGCCGGAAGCGCTGGCACTGACCGAGGAGATCCGCCGGACGGTCAATGAAGCGATCGAGGCGCTTCCGGATGACCTGCGCCTCGCCATCGTGCTGCGGGAACTCGAAGGGCTGAGCTACGAGGATATAGCGACGACGATGGACTGCCCGGTCGGAACCGTGAGGTCGCGGATCTTCCGCGCACGCGAAGCAATCGACCGCAGTCTGCGCGAAGTATTTGACGGCGGCCTGGGCCGGATCGGGGACTCCTGAATGACGGAACGGATCAAGGAACAACTGTCGGCGTTTCTGGACGGCGAATTGCCGGAGCCGGAGTCGGCGCTGCTGTTGAAGCGGCTCGAACGCGATGACGAACTGCGCGGTGCACTGTCGCGGTATTCGCTGATCGGTGCGGTCCTGCGCCATGACGGCGATGTGCCCGCTGCGCGCCAGGTCGCGGCGCGGGTCAGCGCCGTGATTGCCCGCGAGCCGGCTGGCGCCTTCGGTCTTGCGAGGCGATTCCGTTCCGGCGCTGCGTTGCGCCCGCTCGCCGGCCTCGGCGTCGCCGCAGGAGTCGCCGCGATGGCACTGCTGCTGGTGGAGCCTTCCGCTGTGCAGGATCCGGTCGTGCAGGAGCCGCTGCTGGCCCAGGTCGAGGATGCCCCGATCGAACCGGTGTTGTCCGCGCCGGATCCGGAGGAGCCGCCCGCGCAGCCCTATACGACGCCGCCGGCGGGCGACGGGCCCGGCAACCTTCCGGCGGTGCAGTTCGCGAATTATCTCGTGGCGCACAGCAGTTATGCGTCGCCGCTCGTCAGGAGCAGCATCGTCGCCGGGCTGATCATCGCGCCCGACACCGCGGGGGCGCCCGATTTGCCGGCATCTGCGGACACGCGGGACCGCCGGTGAAAGCGCTCCGCCTGATTGCCGCATGCATGCTGCTCATCGCCTTGCCGGCTGCCGCAGAGGACGGCCAGGAATGGCTCAACCGGATGGCAGGCGCGCTCGAAGATGCCAGTTATGTCGGCGAGTTCGTCTGCGAATCCGCGGGGCGCGCCGAGCGTCTCGGCATCACGCACCGGGTCCGGGACGGCGCGGTCGCCGAGCGGCTGGTATCGCTGTCTGGCAACGGGCGCGAGCTGGTGCGGCAGGACGACGAAGTCGTCGTCTATCTTCCGGACCAGAAGCTCGCAATCATCGAGCGCCGGCCGGCGAAGAGCGACCTGCTGGGCGCCTTGCCGCAGTTTGGCGGGGAATTTGCGCCCTGGTACGACGTGAGCTACGTCGGCCGCGAGGCGGCACTGCTTGGACCCGCGGCGGTCGTTGCGGTCCGGCCGCGGGACGGGTATCGCTTTGGTTATCGGCTCTGGATTGACGAGAAGACGCGGTTGCCGGTGCGCAGCGAGCTGTCGGACTCCGCCGGGCGTGTCATCGAGCGCCTGCGCTTCACGCGGCTCGAATTCGTCGACGACATCACGGATGCCGCATTCGAGCCCGCGCTGGACCGGTCGAAGCTGCGCTGGGTGCGGCAGTCGCCACAGGCGGTCGGCGCCGCGCCCGCCTGGCGTGCGGCGCAGGTCCCGCCGGGATTTCGCCTTTCCGTCAGCGGACTGCAGGCCATGGCCGGCACCAGCGCGCCAGTGAGTCACCTGGTCTTCTCGGATGGACTCGCCTCCGTGTCCGTTTTCATCGAGACGCCAAAGCCGGGCACGGCGCCGGTCTTCGGTTCCGGACGATCGGGCGTGGCGTCGGCGTTCTCGACGATGGTGCAGGGCCATCAGGTCACGGCGGTTGGTGAAGTGCCGCCCGGTACGCTCAGGTACATCGCGACCGGCCTGCGTCCGGCAACGGCGGAGCACGATCACTGAGTGAGATCACCGCTGCGGTTCGCGATCGGCGCTTCGTCGTCTACACCCGCGCCGATTGTCCGTTATGCGAAGAATTCATCGCTGAAATGACGCGACAGATCGGGCCGGCCCGCGCGGGCTACGTCGTGCGCGATGTCGACGCCGATCCGGAAACCCGCCGGCGCTTCGGGCTCAAGGTGCCCGCCCTGACCATCGATGGCAGCCTGGTCTGCTACGGCCACTACAATGCGACGGCGGTCGCACGATTGCTGGCACCTTGAGGGGATGCGGGACGGGCGACTGCTATAATTGATCGATCCCCGGACGCCCCTGTCCGGCCACAGGGCCTCCGGTCTCCTCCAGATGCAGCAGATCCGCAATTTCTCGATCATCGCGCACGTTGATCACGGCAAGTCGACGCTGGCGGACCGGCTGATCCAGGTCTGTGGCGGGCTCGAGGCGCGCGAAATGCAGGAGCAGGTGCTCGATTCGATGGATCTCGAGCGCGAGCGCGGCATCACGATCAAGGCGCAGTCGGTCACGTTGCAATACAGGTCGGCGGCCGGGATCGATTACCAGCTGAATTTCATCGATACGCCGGGTCATGTCGATTTCTCGTACGAGGTGTCGCGCTCGCTGGCTGCCTGCGAAGGCGCGCTGCTGGTCGTGGATGCCGCCCAGGGTGTCGAGGCGCAGAGCGTTGCGAACTGCTACACGGCGCTCGAACAGGGACTGGAAGTGCTGCCGGTGATCAACAAGATCGACCTGCCTTCGGCCGATCCCGCGAGGGTGATCGCCGAAATCGAGGACATCATCGGGATCCAGGCCAGTGACGCCGTGCTGGTCAGCGCCAAGACGGGCGAGAATGTGGACCGGCTGCTCGAGGTGCTGGTCAGCCGGATCCCGCCGCCGCGCGGCGATGCCGGTGCGCCGCTGCAGGCCCTGATCGTCGATTCATGGTTCGACAACTATGTCGGCGTCGTGTCGCTGGTGCGTGTCGTCAATGGCGCGGTGCGGCGCGGGGAGCGTATCCGCGTGATGTCGACGGGCCGCGGCTGGCAAGTCGACCAGCTCGGGCGGTTCACGCCGAAGCGCGTCGAAACCAGCGCGCTCGAGACCGGCGAGGTCGGCTGGATGACGGCCGGTATCCGGGACATCGATGGCGCCCCGGTGGGGGACACGATCACGCACGAATCGCGGCCGTGTGAAAAACCGCTGCCCGGGTTCAAGCAGGTACAGCCGCGTGTCTTCGCCGGCCTGTTTCCGGTGCAGTCCGACCAGTACGAGGCATTTCGCGACGCGCTGCAGAAGCTCCGCCTGAACGATTCGTCGCTGCATTACGAGCCGGAAGTATCCACGGCGCTCGGTTTCGGGTTCCGCTGCGGGTTCCTCGGCCTGTTGCACATGGACATCGTGCAGGAACGCCTGGAGCGGGAGTACGGGCTCGACCTGGTGACCAGCGCGCCGACGGTCGTCTACGAGGTTGTCGATGCGGACGGCATCGCGAGCCAGGTGGACAATCCTGCCAAGTTGCCGCCCCTGTACGAGGAATTGCGCGAGCCGATCATCCTCGCGAACATCCTGGTTCCCCCGGAATACGTTGGCGGGGTGCTGAAGCTGTGCCAGGACAAGCGCGGGGTCCAGAAAAAGATGCTCCAGCTGGGCACCCAGATGTCACTGCAGTACGAGTTGCCATTGGCGGAAATCGTGCTCGATTTCTTTGACCGCCTGAAGTCAGTCAGTCGCGGCTACGCGTCCTTCGACTACGAATTCAGTCATTTCCAGCGCGCGCCGCTCGCGCGGCTCGACGTCCTGATCAATGGCGACCGCGTGGATGCGCTTTCGTCCATCGTGCACCGGGACAGCGCCTACGACCGCGGCCGTCAGCTGGTCGACAAGATGCAGGAACTGATTCCGCGCCAGATGTTCGAAGTCGCCATCCAGGCGGCACTCGGCGGCCAGATCATCGCGCGGGCGACGGTCAAGGCCCTGCGCAAGAACGTGCTGGCCAAGTGCTATGGCGGCGACGTCACGCGCAAGCGCAAGCTTCTCGAGAAGCAGAAGGAAGGCAAGAAGCGCATGAAACAGCTCGGCACGGTCGAGATCCCGCAGGAAGCCTTCCTGGCGGTGCTGCAGGTCGGGCGCAAGTGATCAACGGAGGCTGAGGATGGTATTCGATTTTTCGTTCGTGCTGGTTGCGCTCGCGCTCGTCACCGGGCTGGTCTGGGCGGCGGATCACTGGTTCTTCGCCGCGCGTCGCGCGCGGCGTGGGGGCAAGGGCGAGCCGTTGCTGGTCGATTATTCGCGCTCGTTCTTCCCGGTGATTGTCGTCGTGCTGATCCTGCGCTCGTTCCTTTACGAGCCATTCCGCATCCCGTCAGATTCGATGATGCCGACGCTGATCCAGGGCGACTTCATCTTTGTCAACAAGTGGCGCTATGGACTGCGCCTCCCGGTCGTCAACTGGAAGGTCCTCCCGATCGGCGCGCCGGCCCGCGGCGACGTGATGGTTTTCCGCAAGCCCTCCGACCCGTCGCTGGTCTTCATCAAGCGGCTGGTCGGACTGCCGGGCGACACGATCCGTGTGGTCGGATCCGGGGTCTACGTGAACGGCGCGCCGGTGGCCATTACGGCCGGCCAGTTGTATTCGGGGCCCAAGAGCGAGCAGTATCCGTTCACGCTGGTGGGCGAGGAACGGCTCGGTGTCGCGGTGCATGGCATCATGCTCGATCCGGCACGGCCCAGCATGGAAGGGGAATGGCGGGTGCCGGAGGGCCATTACTTCATGATGGGCGACAATCGCAACAACAGCCGTGACAGCCGCTTTGCCGAGGTCGGCTTCGTTCCGGCGGGCAACGTGATCGGCAAGGCGGAGGCCATCTGGCTTTCGTTCAATCCCGGGCCAGGATCACTGCTGGTCTGGAGTCGCATGGGAACTGGAATTCGATAAGGAGAGCAGGGCATGTATCCGAGACAGCGAGGCATGACATTCCTTGGCATCGTCGTGGTCGTCGCCGTGGTCGGCGTGTGGGTTTACGCCGGAATCAGGCTGGCGCCGATTTACCTCGAGTACGTCAAGGTGGCCGCGACGCTCGAGAAGGTGCGCGACGAATACGCGGCCAATCCCGATTCGACCGAGTTCATGCTGCGCAAGGCATTTGAACGTCACTTCGACATCGAGATGGTGACGGTGATCGACTCGAGTGACATCGAGATCACGCGTGACGGCGACACGTTTCTGGTGCGCGCCGCCTACGAGGACTACGCGCCGTTCCTCGCCAATGTGTCCTTCCGGGTCCAGTTCGACAAGACGATCGAGGTCGCCGCGCGCTGAGCCGCGCTGCGGGCGAGGCGTGGATCCTGCCGGACGCTGGCTGCGCGAGCGCCTGGGATGCAGTCTCAACGATACCGGGCTCCTGCTGCGTGCGCTGACGCACCGGAGCCACGGCCCGGATCATAACGAGCGGCTCGAGTTTCTCGGCGACGCGGTGCTTTCCTTCGTAGTCGCCGAACTCCTGTTCCAGGCTTATCCGCAGGCCAGCGAGGGCGAATTGTCGCGCTTCCGGGCGAATCTCGTCAGCGGTGATGCGCTCGCCTTGGTCGCGTCCGGGCTGGGGCTGGGTGAGCATGTGCGCCTCGGCGAAGGCGAGCTCAAGTCGGGGGGCCAGCAACGGGCGTCGATCCTGGCCGACACGCTCGAGGCCGTGGTCGGAGCCGTCTACCTGGATCGGGGACTCGCAGCCACCTCGGCATTGGCTGCACGCCTGTTCGCAGGGCAGCTCGCAGCGCTGCCCGAATCCGCGGAACTGAAGGACGCGAAGACGCGATTGCAGGAGTGGCTGCAGGGCCGCGGCCTCGACCTGCCGGCGTATTCCGTGCTGGAGACGACTGGCGAGCCGCACGCACAGCGTTTCCGCGTCCGCTGCGACATCGCCGGGCTGGGAATCGCGGCGGAGGCGGAAGGCAGCAGCCGGCGCCGCGCTGAACAGGAGGCGGCGCTCCGAGTCCTGGAGGATCCGGCACTGAAGGGCGGGCGATGATGCCGGCTGCAGGGCATCACTGCGGCACGGTCGTGCTGGCGGGCCGGCCCAACGCCGGCAAGTCGACGCTGCTGAATGCCCTGATGGGGCAGAAACTCAGCATCGTCACGCCCAAGGCCCAGACCACGCGCTACCGCATTCTCGGCGTGCTCACCCGCCCGGAATTCCAGCTGATCCTGCAGGACACGCCGGGCCTCGGAGCAGCGGGCGGCCGGCGCCTCAACCAGAGCATGAAGCAGGAAGCCGCGGCCGGAATCGCGGCCGCGGACGCGGCGATCATGGTGGTCGGGGCGACACGCTGGTCCGCGGCCGACGAAGCCGTGCTGCTGCAGCTGCGCGCCGCCGGCTACCCGATCGTGCTGGCAGTCAACAAGATCGATCGCGTGCAGCCGAAGGAACGGCTGTTGCCGCTGCTGCAGGACCTTGCCGAACGGCATCCGTTCGCGGCCATCGTTCCGGTCTCCGCCCTGCGCGGCGAGAATCTCGAACGGCTGATCGAAGCCGTCGTCCAGCTCCTGCCGCAGGCCGCCCCGGCCTTTCCGGCGGAGCAGGTCACCGATCGCAGTGAACGGTTCCTGGCAGCGGAGGTCATTCGCGAGAAACTGATGCTGGCACTGCACGACGAAGTGCCGTATGGGATCGCCGTTGAAATCGAGCGCTTCGAGGAAACACTGGACGGTCGGGTGGAGATCGATGCGGTCATCTGGGTCGAACGCGAAGGGCAGCGGAAGATCGTGATCGGCACGGCGGGCGAACGCCTGAAGGCCGTGGGGCGCGACGCGCGGCTCGAATTGAATGATCTGCTCGGCCGGCGGGTGCACCTGTCCACCTGGGTCAAGTTGCGCGAGGGCTGGACCGGCGACGACAGGCTGCTGCGCCAGCTCGGGCACGAACCGCCATGAGCGCCCCGCGGCGGGTCTCGCTCGAACGCGCCTTCCTGCTGCACCACCGGCCGTGGAGCGATACCAGCCGCATCCTCGACCTGATGACGAGGAGCCATGGCCGGGTGACGCTGTTTGCGCGGGGCGCGCGTCGCCCGGGTTCCCCGCTGCGCGCCGTATTGCAGCCTTTCGTGCCACTGCTGGTGTCCTGGACCGGACGGGCTGATGGCGGGACGCTGACCGCAGCGGAATGCGACGGTGCGCCAAACAGATTACCGCCGCCCCAGCTGATGAGCGGCTTCTACATGAATGAACTGCTGCTGCAACTGCTGCCGCGGGAGGATTGCCACGATCGGCTGTTCGACGCCTACGCATCGGCACTCGAGCAGCTGGCCAGCGGACCCGGCCAGCGGGCGCTCCGGGTCTTTGAACTGGTGCTGCTGGAAGAACTTGGATACGGACTCGAGCTCGACCGGGAAGCGGCGAGCGGCGCGCCGCTGGACCCGGATCGGTACTATCATTTTCAGCCTGGCCGGGGCGCCCTGGCCGTGCATGACGCGGCCGGGGATGCGGAGGCGATCCAGGGACGCGACCTGCTGGCCGTGTGCGGCGGCGAGCTCGACCAGCCGGCGGCCCTGGCGGCGGCGCGGCGGATACTGCGCGCCGCAATCGGCCATTGTCTCGAAGGCCGCGGCCTGCACAGCCGCGAGGTGATGCTGGCCATGCGCCGGCGGGAGCAAGGTGCGTGAGCGCGAATTCCCTGTTACTCGGCGTCAACATCGATCACGTCGCGACGCTGCGCCAGGCGCGGGGCGGTCGCTCGCCGGATCCCCTGCTGGCGGCACTGGTGGCCGAGCAGTCGGGCGCCGACAGCATCACGCTGCACCTGCGCGAGGACCGGCGCCACATCCAGGACCGCGACCTGCAGGCCATGCGCGGTTCCCTGCAGACGCGGATGAATCTCGAGATTGCCGCCACTGCCGGGATGCTCGGGATCGCGATACGAGTGCTGCCAGCCGATGTCTGCCTCGTTCCCGAGCGGCGCAGCGAACTGACGACAGAGGGCGGCCTCGACGTTGCCGCGAATCAGGCAGCGATCACCGAGGCGTGCCAGCAGCTGCGTGCTGCCGGAATCCGCGCCGCGGTATTCATCGACCCGGACCTGGCGCAGGTGGATGCTGCCGCCAGGGCGACGGTGCCGGTCGTCGAGCTGCATACGGGCAGCTTTGCGGAGGCGCAGGGCGGCGGGCAGGCGCGCGAACTTGGACGGCTGCAGGCGGCTGCGCGGCATGCCGCGGCCTGCGGCTTGACGCCACATGCCGGGCACGGGCTCGACTACCACAACGTGCGGCTGGTCGCCTCGATCCCGGAACTGGCGGAACTCAACATCGGGCACGCGATCATCGCTCGCGCCGTCATGACGGGCATCGGACCGGCGGTCACCGAAATGAAGCGCCTGATGCGGGAATCCCGGCGCGCATGATCTTCGGCATCGGCACGGATGTCGTGCGGATCGAGCGCATCGCGGCGGCGTACCAGCGCTTCGGCGAGCACTTCGTCCAGCGGCTGTTGTTGCCGCAGGAACGCGCGGCATTCGATGCCAACCGCCGGCCGGCGCGATTCCTGGCCATGCGCTTCGCCGCCAAGGAAGCCATCGTCAAGGCGCTCGGCACCGGCTTCGGCCATGGTGTCTGGATCCGGGACGTGGGATTTCTCGCCGATGCCTGGGGCCGACCGGAGGTCCTGTTCTCGACGCGTGGCCGCGCCGTCGCCGACCGGCTCGGGGTCGGCGACGGACATGTCACGCTGACCGATGAAGCGGGGCTCGTGATCGCGGTCGCCGTCATGATGCGTCGCTGATGAGCAGCCCGCTGCATTGCCTCGTGTTCGACATCGAGACGATTCCGGACGTCGAGCTCGGGCGCCGGCTGCCGGGCCTTGCCGACGCGGATGATGCAGCGGTTGCCGAGGCGATGTTCGCGCGCAGGCTCGAGGAGACGGGCTCGACTTTCCTGCCTTACGAGCAGCATCGAATCGTCGCGATTGCGGCGGCGCTGCGCACTGACGACCAGCTGCAGGTCTGGAGCATCGGTGGTCCCGACAGCACGGAAGACGACCTGTTGCGCCGGTTTTTCGGCGGCCTCGAGAAACACCGGCCCACGCTGGTGTCCTGGAATGGATCCGGTTTCGACCTGCCGGTCCTGCACTACCGGATGTTGAAGCATGGAATTGCGGCGCCGACCTACTGGGATACCGGCGATCTGGACCGCGACTTCCGCTGGAACAACTACCTGAACCGTTATCACGCCAGGCATGTCGACCTGATGGACGTGCTGTCCGGCTACCAGTTGCGCGGACGCGCGAGCCTCGATCACGTAGCGGCGCTGCTCGGCCTGCCGGGCAAGCTCGGCCTGGGCGGCGACAAGGTGTGGGACGCATGGCGCGAGGGTCGCCAGGCGGAGATCCGCGACTACTGCGAAAGCGACGTCCTGAATACCTACCTGATCTACCTGCGTTTCGAGCTGATCCGGGGCCGGCTGTCGACGGCTGCCCACCAAGCCGAATTGAAGCGCGTCCGGTCCTGGCTGGCGGAGCACGACGAAGGGCATTGGCGGGCCTTTGCGGCTGCCTGGAAGGCGCCTTGACGCCGGCGCCTGACGCCGAAATGGCCGAGGTCACCGCGCTCGACCACGAAGACCGCGGCGTCACCCGGATTGAAGGCAAGACAGTGTTCGTCGATGGGGCGCTGCCCGGCGAGCAACTGCGCCTGCGCCGGACCCGGCGGCGCCGCCGCCACGACGAAGCCGTCATGGTCGAGCTGCTCAGTGCTTCACCCGCGCGGGTCGAGCCGCGCTGCGCGCACTTTGGCACCTGCGGCGGCTGCTCGATGCAACACCTCGCCCACGCTGCCCAGCTGGCCGCGAAGCAGCAGGTCGTCGCCGAAGTACTCGAGCGGATCGGCGGCCTGCGGCCCTTGTCCTGGCTGCCACCGCTCGCGGGTCCCATCTGGTCCTACCGGCGCCGCGCGCGCCTGGGCTGCAAGTTCGTCGACCGCAAGGGGCGTGTGCTGGTCGGATTTCGCGAACGCGGCAGCCCGTACATTGCGGAGCTGCAGGGCTGCGACATCCTGGCGCCGCCAGCGGGGCAGCTGATCGCCGCGCTCGCGACGCTGATCGGCGCGCTCAGCATCCGGCGCCGGGTCCCGCAGATCGAGGTCGCGGTCGCCGATCGTGCGACGGCCCTCGTGCTGCGCGTGCTCGATGCACCGACCGCGGCCGACCTGGAGATGCTGCGCGAATTCGAGTCGAAGCATGCCTTGCAGCTGTACCTGCAGCCAGGTGGGCTGGAGACCGTGACGCCGCTGTCGCCCCCGGCCATGCCGCTGACTTATGAACTGCCGGGTCTGCCGGCCGGGATCGCGTTTCAGCCGACCGATTTCGTCCAGGTCAATGGAGCGCTCAATCGCCAGATGGTCGGGCTCGCGACCGACCTGCTGGCCCCGGAGACAGGCGACGTGGCGCTGGATCTTTATTGCGGGCTGGGCAATTTCAGCCTGCCGCTTGCCCGCCGCGTCGCGCGCGTGACCGGCGTCGAAGGCGATGCGGGCCTGGTCGCGCGCGCCCGCGAGAATGCAGCGCGCAACGGCATCACGAATGCGGGATTTCACGCGGCGGACCTGGCTGCCGAAAATCCGGACGGCAGCTGGGCGCGCGGGCGCTACGATCTGGTGCTGCTCGACCCGCCGCGCGCCGGCGCGCGCGAAGTGCTGCCGCTCATCGCGGCGGCCGCGCCCAGGAGAATCGTTTACGTTTCCTGCCATGCGGGGACGCTGGCCCGGGATGCGGGTATCCTCGCGCAACGGCACGGCTATCGGCTGCAGGCGGCCGGCATCATGGACATGTTCCCGCACACCTCGCATGTCGAGTCCATCGCCCTGTTCGAGCCCGCGGCCGGGGAGGGCGCGTGACGCTGGGGCCGGTCATGCTCGACCTGCAGGGCATCGCGCTCGAACCGGAAGAGCGCGAGTTGCTCCGCCATCCGCTGGTCGGCAGCGTGATCCTGTTCAGCCGCAACTACGAAAGCCCGGATCAGTTGCGGCGGCTGGTGGCGGACATCCACGCGATCCGCACGCCGGCCCTGCTGGTTGCGGTCGACCACGAGGGCGGGCGCGTACAGCGATTCCAGGAAGGCTTCACGCGATTGCCGGCGATGCGCGCGGTCGGCCACCTGTACGATCGCAACCGCACGGAGGGGCTGGGGACCGCACGCCAGCTCGGCTGGCTGATGGCCGCCGAATTGCGCGCTGCAGGAATCGATCTCTCCTTTGCGCCCTGCGTCGATCTCGACTACGGCGTCAGCAAGGCGATTGGCGACCGCGCCCTGCACGCGCAATCCGCCGCTGTCGGTGAGCTGGCAGTCGCCTATATGCTCGGCATGCGGGACGCGGGAATGGCGGCGACTGCCAAGCACTTTCCCGGGCACGGCGCCGTGGTCGCGGACTCGCACGTGGCGCTGCCCGTCGACCGCCGTGCCTGGAGCGACATCGAGGCGGATCTGCTGCCCTACCGGCGCCTGATCGCGAACGGGCTCACGGCCGTCATGGCAGCGCACGTCATATTCGAGATGGTTGATGAACGCCCCGCCAGCCTGTCGCCGCGCTGGATCGACGGCGTCCTGCGCACGGAACTGGGCTTCCAGGGTGCCGTGTTCGCCGACGACCTGACCATGGCGGGCGCCGCCGCCGTCGGTGATGTCCTGGTGCGGGCCGAACTCGCGCTCGCGGCCGGCTGCGACGTGCTGCCGGTCTGCAACGACCGCGTGGCCGTGCTTCGCCTGCTGGATTCGCCGAAGTTGAGCGCGAACCCCGTCAGTCGCATGCGGCTGGCACGACTGCACGGCCGCGACGTCGTCGAGTGGAAGGCCTTGCGTTCGGATCCGCGCTGGCAGGAAGGATTCGCAGCGGCGCGCCGATGCCTGGAGCGGCCGGAGCTGCATCTCGAGGGTGGCCGGGCATGACCGCCGGGGATCCCGCGTCGCCGCAACGCGGGGCGCCGATCAGCCTCCCAGCGCCGTCAGCAGTTCGTCGGCCAGCGCAAGGCGCGCACTCTGCTGGTCGGCGGCATGTTTCAGCCGCAACCGGTGGGAACCGTCGAGCCGGTACTTTCCATCACTCTGCTGTACCAGGCGGATGACGCGCGCGGGGTCGGTGCGGTGCTTCGCGCCGAACTCCACGACACCGGTCGCGGCACCGATCTCGAGACGCACGAGTCCAAGCGCCGCCGCCCGCTGCCGCAACCGGTGCACGCGGAACAGGGTGTGCGCCGGCGGCGGCAGGGGCCCGAAACGATCGATCATCTCCGCCTGCAGGTCGTCCAGGTGCCGGGGATCCGCCGTGCCGGCGATGCGCTTGTACAACTGCAGGCGCAGGTGTATGTCCGGCAGGTAGTCTTCCGGCAGCAGCGCGGGCAACTGCAGGTCCACTGCGGGACCCGCATGCAGCGGACGATCGAGATCGGGCTCGCGACCTTCACGCAGGGCCTGTACCGCCCGGTCGAGCAGGTCGAGATAGAGCCCGATGCCGATTTCCTGGATCTGGCCGCTCTGCTCCTCGCCGAGCAATTCGCCGGCGCCGCGGATTTCCAGGTCCTGGGTCGCGAGCGTGAAACCGGCACCCAGGTCCTCGAGCGCCTCGATCGCCTCGAGCCGCTTGGCCGCGTCGGCCGGCAAGGCCGCTTTCGGCGGCGCGATCAGGTACGCCCAGGCGCGATGGTGCGAGCGCCCGACGCGACCGCGCAGCTGGTGCAGTTGCGCGAGTCCGAGCCGCTCTGCGCCATCGATCAGGATCGTATTCGCCGTCGGCACGTCGATGCCGGACTCGATAATCGTCGTGCACACCAGCACCTCGAAACGGCGGTGATAGAAATCCAGCATCAGCTGTTCCAGGTCGCGTTCGCGCATGCGGCCATGCCCGACCCGGACGGTCGCCTCGGGCACGACCGCGCGGAGCCGTGCCGCAAAGGCTTCGATATCCTCGATCGTGTTGTGCACGCAATAGACCTGCCCGCCGCGGCGGATCTCGCGCAGGCAGGCTTCGCGTACGAGGCCGGCGCTCCACTCGCAGACAAAGGTCTCGATCGCCATGCGCTCGGCCGGCGGGGTCGTCATCAGCGACAGGTCGCGCAGGCCGCCAAGCGACATGTTCAGCGTGCGCGGAATCGGGGTCGCGGTCAGCGTCAGCATGTCCACGTCGGCACGCAGCTGCTTCAGCCGTTCCTTGTGGGCAACGCCGAAGCGATGTTCCTCATCCACGATGACGAGCCCGAGGTCACGGAATCCGACGTCGCGCTGCAGCAGCCGGTGCGTGCCGATGACGATGTCGACGGATCCCGACCGCAGGCCGTCGATGACCACCCGCTGCTCCGCGGCCGTGCGGAAGCGTGACAGGTTCTCGATCCTGACGGGCCAGTCGGCGAACCGGTCGGCAAAGGTCTGCGCGTGCTGCTGGGCCAGCAGCGTGGTCGGGACCAGTACCGCGACCTGCCTGCCGCCCTGCACCGCGGCAAAGCTCGCGCGCAACGCGACCTCGGTCTTGCCGAAGCCGACATCGCCGCAGACGACGCGATCCATGGGTTTGCCGGAACGCATGTCGGCCAGTACGTCAGCGATAGCGTCGTGCTGGTCCACGGTTTCCTCGAACGGGAATGCGGCCTCGAACACGCGATAGCCGGCCTCGTCGAAGTCGAGTGCGCGACCCTGCCGCGCCGCACGCCTCGAATAGAGATCGAGGAGCTCGGCGGCGACATCGCGCACGCGCTCCGCGGCGCGCCGCCGGGCACGGGCCCATTGTTCGGTGCCGAGCCGGTGCCAGGGTGCCGCATCCGGCGCGCCGCCGGTGTAGCGGGTCACGCGATCGAGCGCATGAACCAGCACGTACAGCAGGTCGCCGCCGGCGTATTCGACCACCAGGAACTCGGCCGGGTTGCCATCCACCTGCATGACGCGCAGGCCGCGATAGCGTCCAACGCCGTACTCCTCGTGCACGACGGGGGATCCGGGCGACAGCGCGGCCAGCTCGCGCAGGATGGCATCGGGATCGCGCTCGGCACGCCGCCGCCGCCGCTCCTGGCGCGCGCGCGCGCCGAAAAGCTGATCCTCGGCGATGAGCGCCAGCTGCCGGTCGGGCATCATCAGGCCACGGACGTCGGGCGCGACCGCGATGGCGAGCGGGGCCTCGTCGCTGGCGAATGCCTGCCAGCCTGCAGCCTCCTGCGGCCACAGGTCCTGCCGCCGCAGCAGTTCGAGCAGCACTTCGCGCCGGCCGGCCGAATCCACGGCCAGCAGCACGCGGCCGGCAAAGCGGTCGATGAATGCGGCCAGCGCTCTCGCCGGCTCGCGCGCCCGGGCATCGGCACGCAGCTCCGGCGGCGGCTCCGAGCCGAAGTTGTGCATCGGCAGCGTCTCCGCCAGCGGCTCCACTTTGGTCGAGGTCACCAGAACCTGTGGATGCTTCGCCAGCAGCGCGCTGATCCCGCTGGCGCTGATGAAGGCTTCCTCCGGAGTGAGGATCGGCCGCTGCCGGTCGTGACGCCGATCTTCGTGGCGCGCCTCGATATCGGCCCAGGCCAGCGGCAGCACGCGCGCGAGCCCGGCCGCATCGATGACGACCGTGGACGGCGGCAGGTGATCGACGAGGCCCGCCGTCTGTTCGAAGAACAGGGGCAACCAGGCCTCGATGCCGGCCGGGGATTGGCCGGCAGTCACGGCACGATACACGGGACACGCCTGCGGATCGCCCTCGAATCGTTCGCGCCAGCGGCGTCTGAATTCGGCGACCGCTTCCGGCGTTGACGGAAATTCCCGGGCCGGCAGCAAGCGCACGGCGTCGAGGCGCAGTGCGGACCGCTGGTCACCGGGGTCGAAGCTGCGGATGCTCTCGATTTCGTCATCGAATAGATCCAGGCGGAACGGCTGGTCGGCGCCCGCCGGAAACAGGTCCAGCACGGATCCGCGTACCGCAAACTCGCCGGGACTCAGGACCTGGGTGACATGGGCATAGCCGGCTGCGCTCAAACGCTCGCGCAATCGCAGGACATCGATGCGCTGGCCGGCCTGCAGATCGAAGGCATGGGCATCGATGAAGCTGCGCGGCGGCAGCCGGTCGAACAGGGCGGCCAGCGTCGTGACGATCAGGCCCTGCTTCAGGTCGGACAGGGCCGCCAGCGTTTGCAGGCGCTGCGACACGATGTCCGGATGCGGTGAGAACGGATCGTAGGGCAGCGTCTCGCGGTCGGGAAACGCCAGTGGCCGATGTCCGCGGCCTGAATAAAACGCCAGTTCGGCCAGCAGGCGGTCGGCTTCGCGACCGCTGGCCGCCACGACCAGCAACGGTGCCGATGCCGTTGCAGCCACGTCGGCAAGGACCCAGGCGAGGCTGCTGCCGTAGAGTTCGCCCCAACGCACGGCCTGGCCAGCGTCGGGCAGTGTCAGGTCACGGGTCATGCGGTGCCCTGCAGGCAAAAAACCCCGTTCCGGGCAGGCCCGGCGAGGTCAGGGTGCGCAGGATACTCGCGCTGCAGCCAGCCGCAACGATCAGCCGGCGGGCGGGCTCCTCACCAGCACCGCATGCAGCACGCGGTCGTGTTCGAAGAACACGGCGAACTGGGGATAGTCCCAGCGCGTGATCGGAGGCTCTCCGACCGCCGCATGGCGCGTGATCGGCTCGCCGAAGCGGCTCTGCACCGCGGCCATCGTGCTGCCGCGCGTCGGGGCCGCGGCCGTGGCGGCGGGGACAGCGGCCGGCGTAACCAGTGTCTCCGCACCAGCCGGGCCGACCGCGAGAAGCGCAAACAGCATCAAAGTGCGTACGATAGTCATCGCGATTCCTCCGCTGGCGAGTGTAGCACCGGGTGGAGTGCTGTCGAGATTGCCCCGATAAATCCTTGATAGGGATCCCGAAATTGCTCGAAAAGGGCCCATGCTGACCCCGCTTCCGCTTGGCCTGGGACTGCGCTATGTGCGCTCCCGCCAGCACCAGTTCTTCGTCTCGTTCATCAGCTGGGTCTCACTGCTCGGTGTCTGCCTGGGCGTCGCTGCGCTGATCACGATCCTGTCGGTGATGAACGGCTTTGAGGCTGAATTGCGCAACCGCCTGCTCGCGCTGTCGGCCCATGCGACCCTGCCGGCGCCGGCCGAAGTCGGCCAGCTGGTAGCGCTCGGCGCGCGCGCGCGCGCGGAGCCCGGCGTGGTGAAGGCGCTGCCCTTCATCGAGGTGCAGGGTCTCGCATCCGCATCGCCGCAGCTGGCGCCGGTGGCCCTGCGCGGCATCGAGGCTGCGGATTACGGAGCAAAGGATCCGCTGCGCGCGGCAATCCGGGACGGCTCGCTCGATGCGCTCATCG
>JAHFSF010000161.1 GCA_023265875.1 Gammaproteobacteria bacterium
GTCACTCGATGCCGGTCCCGCCGCGTCGAGCACCACTTCGACGCTGCGGGTGGCTGGCACCGGCTGCCCGCCCGCGGTGCGTCCTGGCCCCTGCATGATCGCCGGAACCAGCAATACCACGACTGCCACGAGTACGAAGGCACCGATCAGGCGTTCACGAATTCCAGGATTCATGACTTTCGGATTGTATCGCGGGCAACCCGGTCAGGCATCGAGGCCGAGGTGTTCGAGTGCAGGACCGACCGTGTGAAATGATCCGAAAACCAGGATCCGGTCGTCCGGCCCGCAGGCCGCCGCTGCGCGATCGCATCCTGCCGCCACGCTGCCGGCCGTGGTAACCGGCGTGGCGCATCGCAGCCTAATGCGCGCGGCCAGCTCCGATTCGGGCAAGGCACGTGCGCCTTCCAGCCCGACCGCCACCCATTCCTGCACCTGCCCGGCCAGGGCTCCGACGATGGCTTCGACGTCCTTGTCGGCCAGGATGCCGCAGACCGCCACGGTGCGGCCACGGCAAGGGCGCGCGTCGAGGCTCACGGCCAGGGCCCGCGCTGCATCCGCGTTATGGGCAACATCCAGGATCCATTCGCGGTCGCGGTGGATGACCTGGAAGCGGCCTGGCAGACGTACGCGGGTAAGGCCAGCGCGCACCGCATCGTCCGGCACCAGCACGCCGGGTTCGGCCGCCTCCAGCACGGCGAGCGCCGTCGCCGCATTGGACAATTGCATCGAGCCGCTGAGCGCGGGCAGAGGCAAGTCGCGGCGCTGCGAACGCAGGCCGATGAAGTCCCAGCCGTCCGGGCGTTCGACAAAGTCGAATTCGATGCCGAGCCGGCGCAGTCGTGCACCGCAATCCGCTGCAGCGCTGCCGATGCTCATCGGCATGCGTCGCGAGCCGAAGATCGCCGGGTGGTCAGGCCTGAAAATCCCGGCTTTCTCGACACCGATCTGCTCGACCGAATCGCCAAGCCATTCGCGATGATCGAGGCCGACCGATACGACGGCAGCGACGTCGGCGTCCAGCACGTTGACGGCATCAAGCCGGCCGCCCATGCCGACTTCGAGGATCGCCGCATCGAGCCGCTCATGCGCGAACACGACCAGCGCTGCCAGCGCATTCCACTCGAAGAACGTCAGCGAGATGCCGTTGCGCGCCGCCTCGATGCGTTCGAAGGCTGCAAGCAGCGCCTGATCCGTCACTTCAAGGCCGCGGACATGAATGCGCTCGTTGTAGCGCAGCAGGTGCGGCGACGTGAACAGGCCGGTGTCATAGCCGGTGGCGCGCAGAATCGACTCGAGGTACGCGGCCACCGACCCCTTGCCGTTCGTTCCACCGATCGTCAGCACGGTGCGAGTGCGGGTCAGGCCCAGGCGGCGGTGAACGGTTCCCACCCTCTCGAGGCCGGGGTCCACGGCCTGTGGGTGCGCGACCTGCTGCCAGTCGAGCCAGGCTGCGACGGTATCGAACCGCACGAGTTCCGCTAGCCGGCTGCGGCCGGCTGGCGCAGCAGCAGGCGCAACAGTGCTGCGATGCGGCCGCGCAACTCGCGGCGATCGACGATCATGTCGATCGCCCCATGCTCGAGCAGGAATTCGCTGCGCTGGAATCCCTCCGGCAGTGTCTCGCGCACGGTCTGCTGGATCACGCGCGGGCCGGCAAAGCCGATCAGCGCCCGCGGCTCAGCGACATTGACATCACCCAGCATGGCGAGACTCGCCGATACGCCACCGGTCGTCGGGTCCGTGTGGACTGAAATGAAGGGCAGGTGCTTCCGGGCCAGCTGCCCAAGCGCCGCGCTGGTCTTGGCCATCTGCAGCAGTGACAGCAGGCCCTCCTGCATGCGCGCGCCACCGCTCGAGGCGAAACAGACCAGCGGCACGCGATGTTCCATTGCATGTTCGACTGCGCGCACGAAGCGTTCGCCGACCACGGAACCCATGGATCCGCCCATGAACGCGAACTCGAATGCGCAGGCGACGAGATCCATGCCTTCCAGCGTTCCGGCCATGACGACCAGCGCGTCGTGCTCGCCGACGGCTTTCTGGGCGGCAGCGAGCCGGTCGCGGTAGCGTTTCGAGTCCCGGAATCGCAACGGATCCTCGGGCATGACCCCTGCCGCAAGTTCGACCGCCGTATCCGGATCCAGGAACTGCGTCAGGCGATCGCGTGCGCGAATGCGCATGTGATGGGCGCACTTGGGGCAGACCTGCAGGTTGCGCTCGACTTCCGGCCGATAGAGCACCGCGTCGCAGGCCGGGCATTTCATCCACAGGCCTTCGGGGACCGAGCGCGTGCGGCGTTCGGTCTTGATACGCGACGGGATGATCTTTTCGAACCAGGTCATGCGGTACCGCCCGAGGCCGGACCGATCATAGCCCAAGGCCGGGCGCGGAGAACTTCCGGAAGTCCCGCCGCCGGCGGGTAGCGGACAGCGACGAGATAGAGACCGCACGCAGGGGCGGTGATGCCGGCCCGCCTGCGGTCGCGGCTCGCCAGTGTCTCTGCCACCGATGCCGGCGCGCGCCCGGAATTCCCGACTTCGAGCAGCGTCCCGGCGATGTTGCGCACCATGTGGTGCACAAAGGCATTGGCCGTGACTTCGATCGTCACCAATGGGCCATCGGCAGACACGCCGATCGAATCGATGCGCCGGATGGCGTTTGCCGCCTGGCACTCGGCGGCGCGGAATGCGGAAAAATCATGTTCGCCGATGAGGCACTGGGCAGCCTCGTGCATGGCCGTGACGTCGAGCGGCGTGCGTGCCCAGCAGACGCGGTCGCGCAGCAATGCGGGTCGCGTCGCACGCTGCAGGATGCAGTATCGGTAACTGCGGCTGAGCGCCGAACGCCGCGCATCGAAATCGCCATCCACCTCCACGGCCCAGTTCAGTGCAATGTCGGATGGCAACAGGCTGTTCGCGCCAAGTACCCAGCCGCGCAGCGGGCGAGTTGCGCCGGTGTCGAAATGAGCGACCTGCCAGGTGGCGTGCACGGCCGCGTCCGTGCGTCCGGCGCAGGTGATACGGACGTCATGAGCGGCCACCGCGGCGAGCGCGCGCTGGACTTCGCCCTGGATCGTCGCCAGGCCAGCCTGCAGTTGCCAGCCGGCATAGCGGGCGCCGTCGTATTCGAGGCCGACCGCGATGCGCCGCTGTCCGGCGTTCACACTCCTGGCAGCGTATCGATCAGCCGTCGCGCTTCCTGCTTCTGCGACGCACTGCCCTCCGCGAGCACTTCCTGGAGAATGCTGCGGGCTCCGTCGGGGTCACCCATGTCCATGTAGGCGCGTGCCAGGTCGAGCTTGGTGCCGACTTCGCTCATCGTGACCGGCTCCAGCTCCGAAAGCTGCAGCATCGGGTCAGCCGGAAGCCGCTGGGTCGCCGTCGGCTCGGCATCGCCACCGGTTTCTGCGGCGCCGACATCGAGGTCGATTTTCGCGGCCCCACCCGCGTCCAGCGCCGGCAGCATCGCCGTGCTGTCCGAATCGGGGCCGGGCATTATCGCCGTTCCATCCTCATCGGATCCGGCAGCCGGGGGCATCAACCGGGTTCGCTCGTCGCCGGCTGCGATGCGCGCCGTGGCGTCGGGTCGTGGTGTCTCGACTGTCACGTCGCTGCTGGCAGGCGCACCCTCGAATTCGTGGATATCGAGCCCCAGGTCGTCGATCGCCATCTCGGCCGTCGAATCCGCGGATAGGCCAACCGCAGGACCACGTCCGCTGAATCGCTCGACGACGGTGTCGCCGCCACGCCCACGAATCGCTGGAGACTCGAGCGTCGGGAGGTCCGATGAAGGCAGCTCGATTGTCGGCATCTCGACCGTGCTGGGAGACTTCAGCTTCTCCATTTCCTGCGTCGTTCCCGAGATCGGGGCAACTTCGTCGAGGTTGAATTCGAGCTCGGTGGTTTCGCCCCCCGACACACTGCTGTCGCTCGCGGAACGAACCCGCCCAAGGTCGAGGTCAAGACCCTCGTCTCCGCCCGGAGTCGACAGCAGGTCGAGGTCGACGCGGCTGTCCCCGCCCTCCAGGCTCAGGTCGACGCTGGAGGCAGGTTGGGTGCCGCCGGCGAACATCACATCGTCAGGAGCGAGCTGGCGACCCATGATGACAATGCGGTCCCAGTCAGCGCCGGAACCGATCGACTTGCGCAGATCGCGCGCGACCGCCAGGAATTGTGTGGTGTTGCCGGCCACGAAATGAATCTCGGCCAGCTTCAATTTCAGGTCATTCCGCTCAGGCGAGTGCTGCAGCGCCATCTTCACCAGGTCGGCCGCCTGGTCATAGAGGCCGTAGGCCATGTGGAAGTCTGCCTCGGCCAGGGGGTCGGCCTGGTCGAGGTCGAGCGCCGCCTCGGTGCTGATGGTCTCGTCATGACTCACGGGCCGCGCAGCCTCCGGCCTGGCGTGTAGCGCCGGTCGCTCTTCAACGATGAAATCCTGGTCGGACCCGGGGCCGGCTGCAGCCGCGCCCCCACCGGTCGCAAGCGAGCGCAGGCGCATCGTCTCGCTCGGCACCGGCGCCGAGGCCGGTATATCAAACCCCTTCAAGGCTTCATCGATGTCCGCTTCCCGCCGCCGGCGGACGAAGCCGTAACCCAGGCCCCCGGCCAGCAACAGCGCTGCGGCACCGAGCAGGAATAACCAGTTCTCCGTCAGGCTGTCGAAGAACGACTTTTCCGCGACCACAGGCGCGGCTTTCGGCTTCGGTTCAGCGGCCACAACCGGCGGGCGGGCCTGTTCCCTGGCTGCCCCGGTATCGTCCTCCGGCGCAACCGCGGCTTCGGTCGTCGCCGGGGCCGCGTTCTCCGTTGCGACGGTTTCTTCGGCGGCCTTGGCGCGCGCGATCTCGCGCTGCAGTTCGGCGAGTTCCTGGTTCTTCAGTTCCAGCAGCCTCCGTTGCTGCTCGATGTCGCGCTCGAGCGCCGCGACCTGCGATTGCGGCGCAGCCTGCGGCGCCGATTCGGCGACCCCGGTCTCCGGGGCGGCCTGCTCCGGTGTTACGAGACGCAGTTGTCCCTTCTCGGCAGCGCCGCTGCTGGAACGCCAGGCGGAAACCTGGCGGCTGATCTCCGCTGCGGCCTCGGCACGGCTGATCGCTGCGACTTCGTCGCTCGTGGGCACCCGCAGGATCGCGCCCGCGCGCAGCACATTGATGTTGCCGTTGAATGCCTCCGGATTCGCGCGGAACAGCGCGATCGCCATTCGCTGGGTCGCGCCACGGCTGCCGTCAGTCAGAGACCTGGAGATCTCGTACAGGGTGTCGCCGCGATTCACCCGGTAAGCCGAAGGAGCTTCGCGCGAAATCCGGGAC
>JAHFSF010000036.1 GCA_023265875.1 Gammaproteobacteria bacterium
CCGCGGCACCGGATCTTGCGCAGCGC
Source organism: Gammaproteobacteria bacterium (assembly GCA_023265875.1). Classification (GTDB taxonomy): domain Bacteria; phylum Pseudomonadota; class Gammaproteobacteria; order Steroidobacterales; family Steroidobacteraceae; genus SCUD01. Next base: position 27 of record JAHFSF010000036.1, read on the forward strand.
CGGCAGCGCTGGTTGATCGTGGCCTGGTTCCTGGTGCTTGCAGCGCTTGCGCTAATAGCGAACGCCAGCTGGTACCCGGCCTCATTGTTCACAGCGGGCATCCCTTCGCTGCATCGCAGCTGGCACGGCCTGCAAGCCGTCCACGCCGCACTCGCCGCCATCCTGCTGCTGATCATGCTGCTCGCCCTGCGCACCACGGTGCGGCGTGCACGGCCGCGGCGCAACCTGGTGATGGCCTCGGCTACCGCCATCCTGCTGACGACCGGCGTCCTGCTGGCGCAAGGGGATTCCGACGCGTCGCGACCAGGACCGGCCTTTGCGGCACCGAACGTCGTGATTCTCGGCGTGGATTCGCTGCGCGACGACCTCGCGGGTGCCGGGACGGAGTCACGCCTAACACCGAACATTGATGGGTTCCTGGCGGGCGCGCACCGTTTCAGCGACGCGACGAGCCCATTGGCGCGGACCTATCCGGCGCTGGTGTCGCTGCTGACGGGCCGGCACCCGGTGACCAGCAACGCGCGGTTCAACCTGATGCCCCGCCGCCTCGTGCATGAAGGGAGCACGCTTCCCGATATGCTGCGCGGGCGCGGCTATCACACCGTCTTTGCGACCGACGAGGTCCGGTTCGCGAACTTCGACGAATCCTTCGGTTTCGACCAGATGATCACGCCGCCGGTTGGCGTGTCGGATTTCGTGTTCGGCAAGGCCGGCGACCTGCCGCTCGTGAACCTGTTGTCGGGAACCAGGCTTGGCGCCTGGCTGTTTCCCTCAAACAATGCGAATCGCGCGGCGTATGTCAGCTATCGGCCGGGGCAATTCGTCGCGCGAATCGACCGCGAGCTCGCCGTGGACCGGCCAAGTTTCGTGGCAATTCACCTGACGCTCTCGCACTGGCCTTACAGCTGGGCCGACCAGGTCATGCCGACCACGCCGCAGCAGTACCGGCCCGCGTACCGTCGCGCAGTGGCCGCAGCGGATCGTCAGTTCGCAGAGATCTGGCGGCTGCTGGAGAAAAAGGGCGTATTCGAGAATGCCATCGTCGTCGTGCTGTCGGACCACGGCGAGGCACTCGGCGGCGCGACCGATTCCATGCTGCGCAAGACCGGCAGTTCCGACGAGATCTGGAATTCACTCTGGGGGCACGGCACCAGCGTGATGAGCCCGCATCAATACGATGTGCTGCTCGCGATCCGCGCCTATGGCCGTGCGCGTTTGCCCGGCACGCCGTCCGTGCATCCATGGCCGGTATCACTCGAGGACGTCCGGCCGACCGTGGAGGAATTCGTTACCGGGACCGCGCCGCGTGATGTCGATGGAATGTCGCTGCTGCCATTCCTGCGCGATCCACGGTCCGCCGTCGCACTCGCGGCGCGCATCCGCTACACCGAAACCGACTTCAACACGCCGCTGGTCCTGGCCGGAAAATTCAACGAGTCCGGACTCGTCCACGAGGGTGCCGCCTATTACGAGATCGTGCCCGCTACGGGGTGGGTGCAACTGCGCGCGGACCGGCTGCCGGAACTGATGCTGCAGAAGCAGCGCGCAGCCATTTCGCGCGACTCGCTGCTGGCTGCGATCCCCGGTAAGACAGGCGACGGCGTGTCCTATCTGTTCAGCAGTCGTCAACGACCATTGCCACGGCGTCTCCAGTGGCGGCCGGACGAGGCGGTCGATCCTGAGGCAGCCCGGCTGTGGGATGCGCTGCACAAGCGCTTTGCCGGCGAGCTGCCGCGGGGTTCCAGACCGCCGCCAATGTGAACCGCGTCACCTGCCGCGTTCCCGGCTTATGGGAGTATCACCGCTGATTTAACAATTGCTGCCGGGGCCCCATGGGGTACATTATTAGAAGTTCGGGACGGCGTAAACCACGGACGGCATGAGCGGATGAACGACAACGCGACCGCGACGGCTGGATCGCTCCGGGCGGTGCTCAGCGGCCTGCCGCAGCGCCTGGTCCTGGACGGCCTCGTCGACGAGGCCGCGATGCTCGACGCCATCGCGAGCGCCCGCGAGCGCAAGGCGCACCTGGTGAGCTGGCTCGTGTCCCATGACATGGCGGCGGCGCGGGACATTGCCGTCGCGGCTTCGCAGGAATTCGGCGTGGCGCTGCTCGACCTCGACGCCGTCGCGATCGACATCGACATTGTCCGGCTGGTCAGCGACAAGCTGCTGTCCAAGCATCGCGTGCTGCCACTCATCAAGCGCGGCAAGCGCCTGCACGTCGCGGTATCCGACCCGACCAACCTGCATGCGGTCGACGAGATCAAGTTCCAGACCGGCCTCGCGATCGAGGCCGTGGTGGTCGAGGACGACAAGCTGCAGCGCGCCGTGCAGAAGGCGATCGAGCAGGTCGACACGTCCATGCCTTCGCTCGGCGAGGACGACTTCGATCTCGAGAATCTCGAAGTCTCCGCCGAAGACGAGCTTGAAGGCGCCGACGTCAGTCGCGACGATGTCGAAGACGCGCCGATCGTCCGCTTCGTCAACAAGATCATGCTCGACGCGATCCGCAAGGCTGCTTCCGACATTCATTTCGAACCGTACGAAAAGTACTATCGCATCCGGCTGCGCATCGACGGCGTGTTGCGCGAGATCGCCCAGCCACCCGTTCAGCTCGCGACCAAGCTGGCTGCGCGCCTGAAAGTCATGTCGCGGCTGGATATCGCCGAGCGCCGCGTGCCACAGGACGGCCGCATCAAGATGCGCCTGTCCAAGAACCGCTCGATCGACTTCCGTGTCAGCAGCTGCCCGACGCTGTTCGGCGAGAAGATCGTGCTGCGCATACTCGACGCCAGCACGGCGATGATGGGCATCGATGCGCTGGGCTACGAGCCGTTCCAGAAGGACCTCTATCTCAAGACGCTCGCGCGGCCCCAGGGCATGATCCTCGTCACCGGCCCGACCGGCAGTGGCAAGACCGTGTCGCTCTACACCGGTCTAGCGATCCTGAATGTCGAGGACACCAATATTTCGACCGCCGAAGATCCCGCGGAAATCGTGCTGCCCGGCGTCAACCAGGTCAACGTGAACCCGAAGGTCGGGTTGACATTTGCGGCGGCACTGCGCGCTTTCCTGCGCCAGGATCCGGATGTCATCATGGTCGGCGAGGTGCGCGACCTGGAGACGGCGGAGATCGCGATCAAGGCTGCGCAGACCGGTCACCTCGTGCTTTCGACGCTGCATACGAACGATGCACCGCAGACGCTGACCCGGCTGGTGGACATGGGCGTGAAGCCCTACGCGATCGCGACTTCGGTCAGCCTGATCATCGCGCAGCGCCTGTCGCGGCGGCTGTGCACTACGTGCAGGATACCGATGGATATCCCCGCCGAGGCTCTGCTGAAAGAAGGCTTCACCGAGAGCCAGATCAAGCGCCCGGACTTCAAGGTCTACAAGGCGGTCGGCTGCAGTCAGTGCACGGACGGCTACAAGGGCCGGATCGGCATCTACGAGGTCCTGCCGGTCACCGAGTCGATCGGCCGGATCATCCTGGAAGGAGGCAGCGCCCCCCATATCCGCGACCAGGCCGTCAAGGAAGGGGTCTGGGACCTGCGCACCGCCGGGCTGAAAAAGGTCGTGGACGGGCTCACCAGCCTCGAAGAAGTCAACCGTGTCACAGTCGAGTGAGCGGTCCCAGGCTTAATATGCGAAGTAGCAGGTAGAGGACAACCGCAACTATGCCGCCGAACGCCGGTGTCGCCAAAGACACCCCATTCAACTGGGAAGGCAAGGACCGCAAGGGCAACAAGGTCCGCGGCCGCACGCTTGCCGTCAGCGAAAAGGACGTGCGGGCAGAGCTGCGCCGCCAGAGCATCGTCCCGACCAAGATCAAGAAGCAGCGAACGCTGTTCAGTGGCGGCGGGTCGATCTCGCCGATGGACATCGCGGTCTTCAGCCGCCAGCTCTCGACCATGCTCGCGGCCGGCATCCCGCTGGTACAAGCCTTCGAAATCGTCGGCGTCGGCCACGAAAAGCCGGCCATGCAGAAGCTGATCCTCGACATCAAGCTCAATATCGAAGGCGGCAGTTCGCTGCATGAATCGCTGGCCAAGCATCCAATCTATTTCGACGACCTCTACGTCAACCTGGTCGAGGCCGGCGAGCAGGCAGGCGCGCTCGAGAGCCTGCTCGACAAGGTTGCGACCTACAAGGAAAAGACCGAGGCGCTCAAGAAGAAGATCAAGAAGGCCCTGTTCTATCCCGCCGCGGTGCTCGCGGTCGCCGTGATTGTCACGCTGATCCTGTTGCTGTTCGTGATCCCGCAGTTCGAGGCGTTGTTCAAGGGCTTCGGCGCGGACCTGCCTGCCTTCACGCGCCTGGTGATCAATCTGTCGCGCTTCGTGCAGGAGCAGGGCTGGTGGATGGGCATCGTCATCGCCGGCGCCGTCATGACGTTCTTCTACTTCAAGAAGCGCTCGCGCGCCCTGCGTCAGGTCCTCGACCGGGTTTCCCTGAAACTGCCGGTCGTCGGGCCGATCCTGGTCAAGGCCGCAATTGCCCGGTTCGCGCGCACGCTGTCAACGATGTTCTCGGCTGGCGTGCCGCTGGTCGAGGCGATGGAATCGGTGGCAGGCGCTACCGGCAACATCGTCTACGAACAGGCCGTCATGCGCATGCGCGACGAGGTCGCCACCGGCCAGCGCCTGCAACGCGCGATGGAAAACACGGCGCTGTTCCCGAACATGGTCGTGCAGATGATCGCGGTCGGCGAGGAATCCGGTTCACTCGACGAGATGTCCGGCAAGGTCGCGGACTTCTACGAGCTCGAAGTGGACACCGCCGTCGACGGCCTGGCCAGCCTGCTCGAACCGCTGATCATGGCGATCCTCGGCGTGCTGGTCGGTGGTCTCGTCATCGCGATGTACCTGCCGATCTTCAAGCTGGGCGCCGTGATCTGACCGGGACCCCCGAGTTCGTTGCGTTCCTGGAGGCAAGCAAGGCGGCGTTTGCGGCCGCAGCCGCACTCTTCGGCCTCGCGATCGGCAGCTTCCTGAATGTCGTGATCCATCGGCTGCCGCTGATGCTCGAGCGGCAGTGGCGCGCGCAGTGCGCGGAAGTCGCGGGGCAGGCCGCGCCAGCGGAGGGCGAGCCGGTCGGGCTCATCGTGCCGCGTTCCCGTTGCCCGTCCTGCATGGCGCCGATCCGCGCGATCCACAACATCCCGATTGTCAGCTTTCTCGCGCTGCGCGGACGCTGCGCCTCGTGCCGTGCGCCGATATCGCCGCGCTACCCGCTGGTCGAGCTTGCGACCGCCCTCGCGAGCGCCGCCGTCGCCTGGCACTTCGGCTTCGGCCTGCAGGCCGCGCTCGCGCTGGTCTTCACCTGGTACCTGATTGCGCTGACCGGCATCGACGTGGATCGCCAGCTGCTGCCGGATGCGCTGACGCTTCCGCTGCTGTGGATCGGCCTGCTCGCGAGCCTCGGCCAGGCCACCGGCGCCGCGCCGCCGGTTGCACCGCGCGACGCGCTGATCGGCGTGGCCGCAGGCTACGTCTTCCTGTGGTGCGTGTTCCAAGCGTTCCGGCTGGTGACCGGCAAGGAAGGAATGGGCTATGGCGACTTCAAGCTGTGCGCGGCGATTGGCGCGTGGCTCGGCTGGCAAATGCTGCCGCTGGTCCTGCTGCTCTCCGCCCTGGTCGGCGCCGGTGTCGGGGTGACATTGATCGCGCTGAAGCGCCATGGCCGCGGCGCGCCGATGCCCTACGGACCGTATCTCGCCGGGGCAGCCTGGATCGCGCTGCTCTGGGGACCGGTCATCGTCGATCGTTACCTCGGCCTGGCGGGCCTGCGCTGACCGGCGCACGGTGCTCCACATCGGCCTCACCGGCGGAATCGCCAGCGGCAAGTCGATGGTCGCCGCGCTATTCGCCGCGCGCGGTGCAACCGTCATCGACACGGACCAGATCGCACGGCAGGTCGTCGAACCCGGCCGGCCCGCGCTTGCTGCGCTGGTCTCGGCGCTCGGCCGGGGCATCCTCGGTCCCGGCGGTTCCGTCGACCGGAAGCTGCTGCGGCAGCGGATCTTCAGCGATCCGGCGACGCGCCGGATCGTCGAGGATATCCTGCACCCGGCGATCCTGGCGGAACTCGCCCGGCAGGCCGCGGCGGCGCCGGGCCCCTACCAGATCCACGTGATTCCGCTGCTGGTCGAGGGCGACCTTCGCAGCCAGGTCGACCGGGTCCTGGTCGTCGATTGTCCCGAGGAGTTGCAGATCGAGCGGCTGATGCGCCGCGACGGCGAGACGCGGGAGGGCGCGGTGCGCGCGCTCGAGGCGCAGGCCACGCGCGCCGGGCGTCTCGCCGCCGCCGACGATGTCATCGCCAATGATCGCAGTCCGGAGGAACTCGCCGCCGCGGTTGCCGTGCTCGATGGCCGCTACCGGCAGCTTGGCGCGCGGCTGTGAGTACAGGAGAATAGGCCCATGTTCGAGCCCGTCCCGGACGCCCGGGCCGACCCCGAGCCGATCACGTACGAGCAGCCGCTCAATGAGCGGATGCGCGCATTCATGCGGCTCGAATTCCTCTGGCTGCAGCTTTCCTATCACGCCGGCGTGCCGAATCCCTGGTCGAGCCGTTCTGCAGTCGCGTGCCTGCTCGAAATCCTGGCAATAACGTCGCGCGGCGATTCGCGCGGTGACGTGCTGAAGGACCTCGAGCGGCAGATGACGACAATGCGCGACTATCAGGACCGGCCCGGCGTGGACAGCGCACGATTGCGCTCGATCCTTGCCGCGCTGTTGCGCCGCCGCGAGGAACTGAATGCTGCCGGCGCAAACTTCATGCAGCGGTTGCGCGAGTCCGAGTTCCTCAATGCGATCAAGCATCGCAGCGCGATTCCGGGCGGGACCTGCGAATTCGACCTGCCTGACTACTATCACTGGCTCAACTTGGACGCAGACGTGCGCGAAAGCGACCTCGCTGACTGGCTCGCGACGATCCGGCCGCTATGCGAGTCCGTTTCCGAACTGCTGTGGATCACGCGCGAAAACGCGCGTCCGCGCGACGAGCTGGCGCCGGGCGGCGTGTACCAGATAGCGTTCGAGCGCGAGCGCCCGGTGCAGCTGGTGCGGATTACGCTGCCCGGCGGCTGCGGTCTCTATCCCGAAGTCAGCGGCAGCCATCATCGGTGCAGCCTGCGCTTCCTGCGCTGGAACAGCGTGCACAACCGGCCGGTGCAGGCAACCGAGGACGTGGCTTTCGTGCTGGCGACCTGTTACTGATCGCGATGGCGTTGCAAGTCAACTGTCCGCATTGCGGGCGCCTGCACGAATGGCGCGACAATCCCTGGCGCCCGTTCTGCAGCGAGCGTTGCAAGCTGATCGACCTCGGTGCATGGCTCGAGGAGCGTCACGCAATCCCCGGGGAAGACGTGGATATTCCCGACGATCAGGACACCCTGAAACACTGAGGGCCGGCCATGCCCAGGTGCCTGGACAGGAACGCCCACTGGTTGGCCCAGTCCTCGATCTGCATCCAGGCTGGCTTGCCCGCCCCGTGGCCCGCGCGCGTTTCGATGCTCACCAGCACCGGGTTCGGGCACGACTGGGCCTGCTGCAGCGCCGCCGTGAACTTGAAGCTATGCCAGGGAACCACGCGGTCGTCGTGGTCCGCGGTCGTTACCAGCGTCGGCGGGTAGCAGCGGCCCGGCCGCAGGTTGTGCACCGGGGAGTAGCTGAGCAGGGCACGGAACTGATCCGCGTCCTCGACGGTGCCGTAATCGCTTGACCAACCATAGGCATTCGCGCTTGCAGTGTGATACCGCAGCATGTCCATGACGCCGACGCCGGGCAGCGCAGCGCCGAACAGCTCCGGCCGCTGGGCCAGGACCGCACCGACCAGCAGGCCGCCATTGCTGCGGCCGTGGATCGCCAGCCGTGGCGTCGACGTATAGCGCTTCGCGATCAGCCACTCGGCCCCGGCGATGAAGTCGTCGAATACATTCTGCTTCTTCGTCCTGGTGCCGGACTCGTGCCATGCGGCGCCGTATTCGCCGCCGCCGCGCAGGTTGGCGACCGCGTAGATGCCGCCGCGCTCGAGCCAGGCGGCGATGACGGGCGTGTAGGCCGGCGTCAATGACACATCGAAACCGCCGTAACCGTACAGCAGGGTCGGATTGTCGCCATTGAGCACCGTGTCGCGACGGCGCGTGATGAACATCGGGATGCGCGTGCCGTCCTTGCTGGCGTAGAAGACCTGCTCGGTCAGGTACGGGCCCGGATCGAATGAAACCCGTGGCCGCCGGAATGGCTGCACCTCGTCGTTCGCGACGTCATAGCGATAGAGCGCAAGCGGAGTCAGGTAGTCCGTATATGCAAAGAACGTCTCGGTCTCGCCCGGCGCGTCCGGGAAGCCAATCACCGTGCCGAGCCCTGGCAGGCGTACTTCACCGCGCCGGCTGCCGTCCATCCGGTAAACCACGATTCGCGAGCGCGCGTCCTCGAGGTAATTGACGATCACGTGGCCGCCGACCAGGCTGGCCTGGCTGATCGTCGCCTGCGCCTCCGGCACGATCTCGACCGGAACGGGACTGGAAGGATCGATCGCGATGACGCGCCCGCGCGGCGCACCCTGGGTCGTCTTGAAGTAGAGCCGGTCGCCGACTGCGCCGAGGAAGTCGTAAATCCCGTCCCACTTGTCGAGGATCCGCGCCGCGGGCGCATCGGGCTTTGACAGGTCGCGCACGTGGATCGCGTTCGAATCGTAGCCATAGGTGACGACGAGCACCAGCCAGCGGCCGTCCTCCGACACCAGGCCATAGGGATCGTGGCGCGGGTTCTCGGGTGTCGAGTAGACGAATTCATCCGCTTCCTGCGCAGTCCCGAGCCGATGCCGGTAGACGCTGACCTGCCGCTGGTCGTCCCCGTGCCCGTCCGCGCCCTTTGGGTAGCGTGAGTAGTAAAAGGCGCTTGCATCCGGTGTCCAGGACACCCCGGTGAACTTCGTATCGCCGATCAGGTCCGGCAGGTCGTGGCCACTGTCGACCTCGCGCACATGCCAGGTGTCCCAGTCGGTGCCACCGTCGGAAACAGCGTAGGCGACGTAACGGCCGTCCCGGCTGATCGAATAGTCGGCGAGCGAGGCCGTTGCATCAGTGGAAAGCGTGTTCGGGTCGACCAGCACGCGCGGCGGTGCGTCGAGCGCCGGGGTCCAGTACAGCACGCCGAGATTCTGCCTGCCGTTCTTCTCCACGTAGAAGTAGCGCCCGCCGCGCCTGACCGGCACGCGCGCCTTGTCGTCCAGCCAGCCATAACCGTACTGCTCGTAGTCCCAGAGCTCGGTCAACCGCGCACGCAACTGCTCGCGCGCCGGTATCGCATCGAGATAGGGCTGCGACAGCCGGTTCTGTGCCGCGACCCAAGCGTTGAGTTCGGGTCCCGGTGTTTCCATCCAGCGATAGGGATCGGTAACTTTCGTGCCGTGGTATTCATCCACGACTGGCCCGCGCATCGCGGGGGGATACTGCAGCGATTGCGTGGCCGCGGCGGCTCCATTGTCGGCCATCATGTTTGAACCGGCCACCAGCAACGCCAAGGCGAGCCCGGATATGACATGGCACTGCACCGTGATTACACTCCCCTGGACTTCAGGCGCGCGAAGTCTAGCAAACTCCACTGCCTGATCTTCCTCTCCTGCGGCAGGACGGAGCAGCGATGCGTTCACTCGTGATTGGCCTCACGGCGGGCCTGGCCCTCGCCACCGTCGCAGGCGCCGGAGACCTGACCGTCGAGCGCCTGTTCGATGCGCCCGATCTGCAGGGACCCGCGCTGCGACAGCTCAAGTTTTCGCCGGATGGCAGGCTCGTGTCCTACTTGCGCGGCCGCGACGACGAACCGGCGGTCTACGACCTCTGGGCCTACGACGTCGCCGCAGGCAGCCACCGGATGCTGGTCGATGCCAGGATCCTGGCACCGGAGCAGGACAAGCTGTCGGCTGAGGAAGAAGCGCGACGCGAGCGCCAGCGCATCGCGGCGCTGCGCGGCATCGTCGAATATCAGTGGGCACCCGATTCGCGTGGCCTGCTGTTCCCGCTGGGTGGCGACCTGTACCACTACGATCTCTCGAAACCCGCCGCCGCAGCCGTGCGCCGGCTGACCACGACGGCAAGCTTCGAAACCGACGCACAGTATTCGCCGCGCGGCCGCTATGTCAGCTTCATCCGCGACCAGGACCTGTACGCGGTCGAGGTGGCGAGCGGCCGGGAACGGCGCCTCACGACAGGCGGCGGCGGACTGATCAGCCACGGCGTCGCCGAATTCATCGCGCAGGAGGAGATGAACCGCGACACCGGGTACTGGTGGTCGCCCGACGAACGCTACGTGGCATTCACCCGCGTCGATGAATCTCCCGTTGCCGAGCTCGAGCGATTCGAGGTATACGCCGACGGATTCCGTGTCCATCGCCAGCGCTACCCGGCGGCTGGCGCCGCGAACGCCGACGTGCGCCTCGCCATCCTCGCACTCGATACCGGCGCAGTGGCCTGGGCGGACCTGGGCAGCGAGGACCATTACCTCGCGCGGGTGAACTGGTATCCCGAGGGTGACCGGCTGCTGGTGCAGCGCCAGTCGCGCGACCAGAAGCGTCTCGACCTGCTCGCATTTCCGGCAGCCGGCGGCGATGGCCGCCTGCTGTTCTCGGAGACCAGCAACACCTGGGTCGAGCTGCATGACGACCTGTACTTCCTGCCGCACCGCAGGGAACTGCTGTGGACGTCCGAACGCAGCGGCCACAATCACCTGTACCGCTACGACTACGAGGGCCAGCTGCAAGGTGCCGTTACCGCAGGCGACTGGGATATCACTGCCGAAGGGCGGGCGTCCGGGGTGCGCGGGGTCGACGAGCGGCGCGGCCGCGTCTATTTCATGGCGACGCTGAAGTCGCCGATAGAACGCCAGTTCTATGTCGCTGATCTCGATGCCGGCGCCACGCGGCCGCCGGTCGCCCTGAGTTCGGGGGCTGGCTGGCACACGGTGACGATGTCAGCGGATACGCGTCGCTACCTGCTGGGCTACAGCGACCCGATGCAACCCCCGCAACTCTCGCTGCACGATGTTTCCGGACGGCGCCTTGCCTGGCTCATCGAGAACCGGCTCGATGCGCATCATCCCTACGCTCCCTACCTGGACCGGCACGTGGTGCCGGAATTCGGCACGCTGCCAGCGGCCGACGGTACGCCGCTGTACTGGGAACTCTACAAGCCGGCCGGGTTCGAGCCGGGCCGGCATTACCCGGTCATCCTGCTCGTCTATGGCGGGCCGGCCGGGCAGATGGTGCAGCGCCGCTGGGGCGAAAGGCGCGGCAGCCAGACACCGCAACTCTTCACGCAACGCGGCTACGTGGTGTTCGCACTCGACAACCGCGGCACTCCGGGACGCGGGCAGTCGTTCATCGAGCCCCTGTACCGGCGCATGGGCAACGTCGAGGTCGAGGACCAGTTGCGCGGAATCGAATGGCTCAAGCAGTTGCCGTACGTCGACCCGGCGCGGATCGGTGTCTTCGGCTGGAGCAATGGCGGCTACCTGACGCTGATGCTGATGATGCAGTCGCCGGGCACCTTTGCCGCCGGCGTCGCGGGGGCGCCCGTCACCGACTGGAAGCTGTACGACACCCATTACACGGAGCAGTACCTCGGCACGCCGCAGGAAAACGCCGAGGGTTACCGGCTGTCCAGTGTGCTGCCTCATGCCGGTGGACTGAGCGGGCGCCTGCTGCTGATGCACGGCATGGCCGACGACAATGTGCTGTTCACCCACACGACGCTGCTGATGAAGGAGCTGATCGCAGCCGACCGGCAATTCGAGGTGATGCCATACCCGGGCAGCAAGCACGGTGTGCTGTCGTTCAGGGAAACCGGCATCCATGGCTGGAAGACAATCTTGTACTTCTTCGACCGCCACCTTGGCGGCGGCGCCGACGACTGATCTACGGTCGGGTACTGCTTCGGCTGCGGATCGCGCAGCCGTGCGCACCTGCCGATTGCAGGCGGCCGGCGCGGCGTGCGTCGGGATACCAGCCCGAGAAGACCGGAATGCTGACCATCCGGCACAGCTGCGCGAGCTCGCGCTCCGGCACCGGCGCCTGATTCGGCGCGACGACCAGAAAATGTGCGCCTTCCCCGGCCGCTTCGATCGCGCCCGTTTCAGTCTCGCACAGCACGCCGACCAGGAAACGGCCGGCGCGATCGACGTGCAGGTTCTGGCCATGCCAGCGCAGGACCGCACCGTCGGCGCCAGCCATGGCCGCGAGACGCACCGCTTCGACGCCATCGCCCAGCGCAAATACGCGATGCCCCCTCGCCTGCGCCGCCCGCACGATCGCGGGATCCAGGGCTTGCGCGGCCGACTCCGCCAGCTGCCACAGGATCGTCTGCGCCTCGTCGTCCCGCAGAGCGGTGATTTCCTCTTCCGCCGCGACCAGGCGCGCACGTTGCGGCAGGCGCAGCGCTGTCACGATGGCGCGGTCGGCTTCGAGCAGGTCGCGATCCGGCAGTTCGTCGGGTTTCACCCAGTCGAGCGCCTGTGCATCGAGGCCTTGCGGCGTCCCCTCGAAATCGGTGACGCACCAGACGTCCAGCAGGACGCGCCGGTCGGGATAGGAGTGGTGCAGGCGGATCAACGGTCGTGCCGCACGAACGGTCACGCCGAGTTCCTCGGCCAGCTCGCGCGCGAGACCCTCGAGCGGGTCCTCTCCGAACGCGAGCTTGCCGCCCGGGAATTCCCAGCGCCCCGCCATATGGCGGCCACGCGGCCGCTGCGCGATCAGCACGCGGCCGTCCTGGTCGAACAGCGTGCCGGCGATCACGTGGATTTCCGGCGGCTCCGCCATTCCTGATCCCGCCGTCCCCGGCATGCCCGGGCTCAAACGCCGGCCTTCTGCAGCGCCCCGTGGCAATGCTTGTATTTCCTGCCGGAGCCGCACGGGCAGGGCTCGTTGCGTCCGACCTTGGGCGCACCGCGCACGAACGGCGGCGCGGCGGGCGCCGCGGGCGCACGTGCCGGTTGCACCGCGGGCGCCCCGGCCTGGGTCTCAGTGGCGATCGCAGGCGGTTCGGCGTGCTGCAGCTGCATCCGGCTCTGCAGCCGCCGCCGCCGTTCCGCTTCCTCGCGCTCGATCTCCTCCTCGGTGCGCACCTGCAGGCGCTGCAACAGCATCACGGTCTCGCTGCGGATCCGGTCGAGCATCGCCGTAAACAGCGCAAAGGCCTCGCGCTTGTACTCCTGTTTGGGATTCTTCTGCGCGTAGGCGCGCAGATAGATGCCCTGGCGCAGGTAGTCCATCGCGGCCAGGTGCTCGCGCCAGTGGCCGTCGAGCTGCTGCAGCATGACGGCGCGCTCCAGGTGCCGCATGACCGGCTCTCCGACCTGCTCGATCTTGGTGGCGTAAGCCGCCTCGATCGCGTCCAGCAGCCGCGTGGCGGCTTCGTCTCCGCGTCGGCCCGGATCCTCGGCGAGCCAGGCGGCGAGACCCGTGCGCACGCCGAAATCGCGCTCGATCGCCTGTTCCAGCGCCGGGATGTCCCATTGCTCCTCGACACTTTCCGGCGGGATGTACTGCCTGACAATGCCCTGCACGACCTCGGCGCGGACGTCGCGGATGACGCCCGCGATGTCATCGGTGGACATGATCTCGGTGCGCTGGCGGTAGATGACCTTGCGCTGGTCGTTGGCGACGTCGTCGTATTCGAGCAGGTTCTTGCGCGCGTCGAAATTGTGCGACTCGACCTTGCGCTGGGCGCGCTCGATCTGGCGCGTCAGCATGCCGCTCTCGATCGCCTCCCCCTCGCGCATGCCGACTGTGCGCAGCAGCGATTTGGTGCGTTCCGGATCGCCGAAGATACGCATCAAGTTGTCCTCGAGCGAGAGGTAGAAGCGGCTCGAGCCTGGATCGCCCTGGCGGCCGGAACGTCCGCGCAGCTGGTTATCGATGCGCCGCGACTCGTGACGCTCGGTGCCGATGATATGCAGCCCGCCCGCCGCGATGACCTGCTCGTGCAACTGCTTCCACTCGCCCTCGAGCTCGCCCGCGCGCGCCGCGAGTTCATCCGCGGTGAGCACTCCGTCCTTGCGGAACTGGTCGACCTGCTTCTGGACATTGCCTCCCAGCACGATGTCGGTGCCGCGGCCGGCCATGTTGGTCGCGATGGTCACGGTTCCCGGACGGCCGGCCTGCGCGATGATCATGGCCTCGCGCTCGTGCTGCTTCGCATTCAGGACCTGGTGGGCGATGTCGGATTCCTGCAGCAGCCCCGACAGTTTTTCGGAGGTCTCGATCGAGGTCGTGCCGACCAGCGCCGGCTGGCCGCGCTTGACGCAGTCACGGATATCCTCGCTGATGGCGGCGAACTTGTCATGCTGGTTCAGGTAAACGAGGTCCGCGTTATCCTTGCGGATCATCGGCTTGTGCGTCGGCACGACGACGACCTCGAGACCGTAGATCTGCTGGAACTCGAAGGCCTCGGTGTCCGCGGTGCCGGTCATTCCGGCCAGCTTCTGGTACAGGCGAAAGTAATTCTGGAAGGTGATCGACGCGATGGTCTGATTTTCCTCGCGGATCCGCACGCCCTCCTTGGCCTCGACCGCCTGGTGCAGGCCATCCGACCAGCGCCGGCCCGGCATGGTCCGGCCGGTGAATTCGTCGACGATGATGATTTCGCCGCCGCGCGAAATGTATTCGACATCCCGGTTGTACAGCACGTGCGCGCGCAGCGCCGCATTCAGGTGATGCATCAGCCGGATGCTGCCCGCATCGTACAAGCTGTCGCCTGGTCGCAGCAGTCCGGCCTGCTGCATCAGGTCCTCGGCTTTCTCGAACCCCGTTTCGGACAGGTGCACCTGGCGTGATTTCTCGTCGGCGAAGAAATCCCCCGCGCCCTCTTCCTCCGCCTGGCGCGCGAATCGCGGCACCAGCTCGTTGATCTTGACGTAAAGCTCCGTGCTTTCCTCAGCCGGGCCGGAAATGATCAGCGGCGTGCGTGCCTCGTCGATCAGAATGGAGTCGACTTCGTCGACAATCGCGTAGTGCTGGCCCCGCTGCACGCGGTCCTCGAGACGGAATGCCAGGTTGTCGCGCAGGTAGTCGAAACCGAACTCGTTGTTGGTGCCGTAGGTCACGTCGCAGGCATAGGCCGCGCGTTTCTCCGCGGGCGGCTGCCCACTGCCGATGACGCCGACCGAGAGGCCCAGGAACCGGTAGACCGGACTCATCCACTCGGCGTCGCGCTGGGCCAGGTATTCGTTGACCGTCACGACGTGAACACCGTTACCCGACAGCGCGTTGAGGTAGACGGGCAGCGTCGCCACCAGCGTCTTGCCCTCGCCAGTGCGCATTTCGGAAATCTTGCCCTCGTGCAGCACCATGCCGCCGATCAGCTGCACGTCGAAGTGACGCAGTCCCATGGCGCGCGTCGAGGCCTCGCGCACGGTTGCAAAGACTTCTGGAAGGATGTCGTCCAGCGTCTCGCCGGCCGCCAGGCGCGCCCGCAGGCGGTCCGTCTGCGCGCGCAGTCCGGCATCGGCCATCGCTGCGAGGGCGTCTGCGTGGCCATTGGCGAGCGCGACACGACGCTCGTACTGGCGCAGCAACCTCTGGTTCCGGCTGCCGAATATCCGCGTAAAGATGTTCCACACGCGCAGCGACCTCGAACCGGCTGCTGCAGTCAGGATGCGACCCTGCTGCGTCTACCGGTGAAAAAACCGGTAGTTTACTACGACCGGAGCCGGGGGATTCCGTTCAGGCGGGCGATCAGCGGCGCACGAAAGACAACGGATTGACCGGGCGCCCGTCACGCAGCACTTCAAAGTGCAGGTGGGTTCCCGTCGAGCGGCCAGTGGAGCCGATCAACGCGATCGGTTCGCCACGCTTGACTGTCTGGCCCCGCTCGACCAGCAGCTTCGCATTATGGGCATAACGGGTCACGTAACCGTTGCCATGGGTGATCTCGATGAGCTGGCCATAACCGCCGTCGATACCCGCGTGACTGACGATGCCGTCGGCGACCGCGAGCACACGGGTGCCTGCCGCCGCCGCGAAATCCAGGCCAGTGTGAAAGGCATTCCTCCCATCGAAGGGATCCGTGCGCTGCCCGTACAGCGACGAGATGTAGCCGGCTTCGACCGGGCGACCGCCCGGCACGATCTGGCGCGCAAGTTCGCGGGTCAGGATCAGGTTCTGCAGCGCGCTCAGCTGGCGCTGACGATCCTCGATCGCCGCGCCGACCGAATCAAGTGTCGCCTCGAGACTCGGCACGGATGGTCCCGCCCCGGACGAGCCGGACTCGGGCCCGCCGAGTGCCGGCGGATGGTCGAAGTCGAATTCGCCGCGGTCGAGTTTGGCAACCTCCGTCAGGTGCTTGCCGAGCGCATCGAGTCGCAGCAGCTGCGCCTGCATCTGGCCAACCCGGGCTGCCAAGGCACCGACCTGGTCCTCAACGACGCTTCGCGTCTTTTCCAGCATCTCGCTCTGGGTCGACAGGTCCTCGTTCCAGCGCGCTACCGTGTATTCCCCCAGCGGGCCGCTCGCACCCCAGCGGCTGCCGGCCAGGAAGGTGCCGGCCAGCAGGGCGACGAAGACCAGGCCCGTCAGTGACACCACGAGCGTGCGGCCGCCACGCCAGCTTGCAGGGCGATGCCAGACCGATCCACCGGGGCTACTGGTATCCAAGTGCTTTGCGGCTCCCACCGAAGACGCCGGCGGTTACTATGTCGCCATCAGCGCAATCCCTTTCGGTT
>JAHFSF010000037.1 GCA_023265875.1 Gammaproteobacteria bacterium
CGACCACGCGCTCGGTTTCATTGGAGCGCCGCCCCGGCTCGCGCCGCGGGCTGCCCATCGCGAAGCGACCGCCCGTGACGAGCAGGAGTTCCTGGCCGAGCGCCGTGGTGCGGCGCGGCGCGAGCCCGGCTGCCTGCGCCTGGCCGGCCGTGCGCAGGCTGTATTCGACGAGCTGCGGCTGCCCGGCGCGCGGCGTCACGGTCATGCGGAAGGTTTCGAGTCCCGCCTTGCGCACTTCGATCACATGTGGCGCAGCGGGCAGTGTCAGGACCTTGTTCGCCGAACCCTGCGAGGCGCCATCCACGTACAGCAGGGCATCCGCCGGTTCGCCGCTCACGCGGATCTCGCCGAGCACGGGCCTGAGTTCCAGCGCGAGCGCACGCTCGGCCCGGCTGTCGACGCGGGTGCTCTGCGTGACCGGCGCATAACCCGCCTTGGTGACCAGGACCTCCGTCGGCACGCCGGGCGCAACCGACACGGTGAGCGGCGTGCGCCCGCGGTAGCGACCATCGATGCTGACGTCGGCACCAGGCGGGTCGCTGCGCACGATCAGCCGGCCGTCGGGCAGGCCGAGTTCCACCGGCCCGATCGTGAGCGGCTCACCGGCACGCGCGGTGATCGGACTTTCGAAACGGCGGAACTGCGGATGCACGATCGCGAGCGTGTAGCGCCCGGCATCGAGGTCGGTCTCGAGCGGCGTGCGGCCCAGTTCGCGATCGTCGATCAGGACCGTCGCGCCTGCCGGGACACTCGTGACGCTGAATTTCGCAAACAGCGGATCGAGTTTCACCGCCAGTTCCTGGCGCTCGCCACCGCCCGTCACTTCGAAGCGGATCCGCTGTTCGGCGTAATGCGGCGCCTTGACCAGCAACTCGCGCGTGCCGGCTGCAAGCTCGATCTCACCCGGCAGCCTGCCGTGCGCGGCCCCGTCCACGGCCAGTGTCGCGGCGATGCCGCCGGTGTCGAATGCGACCCGTCCAGGCAGGCGCGAGAGCGCGACCACGATGCGCTGCCCCGAGGTCCTGCCGATCTTCACCGGCTGGCGCGCTGGCGCAAAACCGTCCGCCTCGACCTGCAACTCGTACTCGCCTGGCCACAGCAGGTAATGGCCGGCGAAACCGAAATCCAGGAGGGTCCCGCGGAATTCGATGTGGTCCGGCCGGACCTCGGGGCTGGTCCTGACTTCGACCGCCGTCGCGGTCAACAGGAACGCAAGCACCAGCAGCACGGCCACGATCGCAACCCAGCGTGCCGTTTGCGGCCATGGCGGCCGGGCTCGCGGGCGCGCGACTGCGCGGTCGCGCTTCTGATAGTCGATGATTTCGATCGGCAGGCGGTCCGCCTGTTCGCCGGCCGCCTCGTACGGCCGGCCCTCGAGTTCCGGCGGCAGCGTGAGATTTGCGATGCCGCCGTGGCGCACGACGATCACGCGCCGATCGCCGCGCTCCTCGAGCGCGATGCTCACGCCCGCGAGTGCCGCGGCTGCGATGCCAGGTTCAGGCAGGACACGCAGCTCACCGCCATCGATCGCCACGCGCGCGTGCACTTCGCCGGGCGCGCAGCCCGGTATCACGACCGATGCGCCCGGGCCGCCGACCGTCAGTGGCGATTCGGACGGCGCGAGCGGCCGTTCACCCAGCGGTTCATCGAGCCACAGATCGCTCAAATTCGTTCCTCGCACCTGATCACGACGGGTGGCGGTGCAATACCTGGTGTCAGCACCAGCTCGCGCCGCACGTCACGGTATCCCGTGCGCGTGCCCACCACGGTATAGCGACCAGGCAACAATTCAACACTGCGCTCCGCGAAGACCCCGTACTGGCCGATGCGATAGATCGCGACACTCGTCTGGCCATCCGACTCGAGGCGCACGCGCACCGGCGTCTGCGCCGCCGCTGCCAGATGCTCGAGTTCCTGTGCGGCCACTGCCAGGCGCTGTCGCGGATTGCCCGCCTCGGCTGCCATCGCGAGCACGCTGCGCGCCTCGCCGCGGCCGCCAGGATCCCATAAATTCTCCGGCTTCCGGATCAGAACGTCGATGCGACGCTGGAGTTCCGCCCGCGGCTGGCAGCGTGCGATGCCCTCGCGGGCCGGCGCGAGGGCGGGCTCGAGTGCAGCCGCCTCCTGCCACGCGCCGAGGGCTTCGTCCCAGCGTTCGTCGCTTTCGGCACTGCGGGCGCGGGACTCCAGCAGCTGCAGGGCCGTCGTGCGCTGCCCCTGGTCGAGCGTCGCGATCGCCTCGCGCGCTTCCCTCGAATCAGGCCTTACCGCCAGCGCCCGCTGGAATGCCGCCCTTGCCGATTCCGTGCGGCCAGCCGCAAGGTCGGCCAGCCCGCGCGACATCGCCGTCGCATAGGCATCGCCTGCCGCACGGGCCGCGAGCCGCGCGAGTCCTGCGCGTGCTCCGGGCGCCGCGGAGTCCTGCGCCAGCGCCTGGCGAAAGCCCCGTGCGGCCGCGTCCAGCCGGCCCGCGCGCTCATCGGCAGTCGCGGCATCCACGATTGCAAGAACCTCGTCGAGGCGCGCGGCATGCTCCATGCCGGCGCGGGCAGCGTCCTGTCCCGGTTCGATTGCCAGCGCAAGCCCGAATGCAGCGCGCGCGTCGGCGGTCCTGCCCTGCGCCAGCGCCGACCTGCCGCGCTCGAGTGTTTCCTTCAGCAGCAGTGGCCGGCGTTTCTCCAGTTCCGCGAGCTGCGCGCTCGCGGATTCCCAGCGGTCGGCGGCCGCAGCGTAGTCGCCGACCGCGTAGCTCTGCGCCGCCTGCTCGCCGGCGGCGCGCGCCTTGGCGAATACGTCGGTCGCCCAGCGCGAAGCGGCGCGCGCGTCGAGCGCGGCCAGCGCTTCGTTGAATGTCGCACGCATCGTCTCGGCGGCGGCGCGAACGGCCGCATCTCTCGCCGCCTGTTGTGCAAGCGCCTCGCGGGCCCGGCTCTGTGCCTCTGCCTCGGCGCGCGCCTGTTCCTCGATGCCGGTATTTCTTCTTGCAAAGTACTGCGGCAGCAGGATGAATGCGGCGAGCGCCGCGAGCACCGCTGCCATGAGGATTGCGGCCAGCCAGCGCCGGCGCGGCCGCTGCGGCATCGTGGTCGCGGCAAGCGCGTGGGTCTGCGGCAGCACGCCGTCGTCGTCGTCGCCGGACAGCGCCGCCAGGCGCCCGCCGACCGCGGTCGCGGATGCGGGCCGCTCCTGCGGAGATTTCGCCAGCAGCCGGAGTGCGAGTTCACGCACGCCGACCGGCACTTCCCCGCGCGGCAACAACGGCGGGACCGGTTCATACAGCACGCGGTCGCGCGTGATCTCCGGATACCAGGGCGGGTGACCGGCGATCAGTTCGTAGAGCAGCGCGCCGAGCGCATAAAGATCATCGGCGAACGCAGCCGGCTCACCACGCAACTGCTGCGGGCTTGCGTTGTACGGCGAACCGCCGGCCGGCACCCGGCTGCCGGCCTGCCCGGCCAGGCCGAAATCGGAAAGTCGCGCGCGTCCCGCACCGTCCAGCAGCACATTGCTGCACTTGAGGTCGCGATGGACCAGGCCCCGCGCATGCGCCGCTGCCAGCGCGGCCACCAGCTCGCAGACGGGTTTCGCCCAGCTTTCGAAGGAACGGCCGCGGAACTGCCCCAGGTCACCGCCTGCCTGGTATTCGACGACGATGCAGGTGCAGCCGCCCGCTTGTTCGACGCCATGGACCGGCACCGCGAATTCGCCATCGAGCGACCGGCTGCGCGCGATTTCGGCCGCGAGCCGCCCCGCAAGTCCGGGGTCGTGCGCGCCCGATTCGTCGATGATCTTGAGCGCGACGCGTTCGCCGCGCGCAGCGTCATCCGCGAGCCAGACCTCGGAGGTTCCGCCCTGGCCCAGCCGGCGAACCAGTACAAACCGGGCGCCAAGTTCGAGCCCGGGCGTCAGTTCCATCATCTGGGGTCAACCCACGCCGCCCGCCTGCGTACTCGGTGTCGGCGAGCCCGCGGTCGGTGCCGTCGGCACCAGCCCGGTTTCCTCACGGTACAGCTCGTGCAGCAGCCGGCGCCATTCAGCGTATTGCTCCTCCGCCGTGCCGGTCAGGCGCAGCGTCCGCCCCTCGACGTCCACGACCAGCGGCGCGGCCTCGCTCTGGAAAGAACCGGAGATTTCCTTCAGCGACTCGACATGGATCTTCGCTTCCTCGCCCTTGCGATATCCACTCATGATTGCCGCCACACCGCCCGCACCCGCGCCGTAGCGCGCGGCAGACGTGGCACGCGAGCAGGTGGCGCTGTTGCAGTTGTCAGGCACGAAGATTGCTGCGGCGACCGCCGCAGCACCCAGGATCATGCGATTGCGCGCCTGCGCCTTGAGCTTTTCCTCGGCGGTGATCTCGTCATAGGTGTAGCGGCGCCAGCTCGTATATGGCTCCTGCAGCCGCTCGCTGAATGCCGCATAGTTCTCGCTGACCGTGTCGATCATGCCGTAGTCGCGCTCGCGGATCTGGTAGATGCGCTGCATCAGCTGGTCGTCCGCGGCCGGCAGGCGCAGCACATGGTATTCGCCGGTCTTCGCATTCTTCGCCAGATACTGGCTGAAGGCCACCGGCGCGAAGTCGGCGGCAAATCGCAACTCGCTGACGCGGCGGATGTTGGCGAGTTCGGCGCCCGGCCGGGCATTCCGGGCGGCCAGCAGCGCGTCGGCGATCGCGACGTAGACGTTCGCGAACGGATCGCGGCCGGCGCCATATCCGTCCTTGTAGGCGCGGGTGTCCGCTGATCCCCCGAATTCCTGGTCCTTGATCCAGGCGCGGCCGGTCGCATCCGTCGCCGTCACGGCGACGCGCAATGTGGCCCCGGTGGACTCGAGGATCCTGCCGTTCACCGTCACATCGAAAGACTCGACCGACGCGGGCACGACCCGGGCCGCGCCCCAATGTCCGGTGCCCTCGAGCACATCGCGCAACTGCATCGCGATGTAGCGCGCTTCGGCCTTGCGGATGTCCGGATAGATGCGCGTCTTGTCGGCCAGGTCGGGGTTGTCCTCGACTTCCTTGGGAATGGCGGGATCGAAAATGTGGATGCCGACGTCGAGCAACTGGTCCGCCGGAATCTCGGTGGTCGCCTGCGCGGCCTGCAGGACCGGCAGCGGCCGCGTCTCCTTGACGACGCAGCCGCTCGCGACGAGGGTCGCGACCGGCAAGGCGATCCACAACGATTGCAGTCTGCTCATGGCTGATTGGCGCATGGGACTCGCGTCAGCTCCCTTTCTTGTAACGGCGGTATTCTTCCCAAAGCGCCTTGCGCAGCTCCGGATCCGTCTCCTTGATCGCGGCTTCGCGAATCTGCCGCGCCACGATATCGTCATCGCGGCCATCCGGGATATCTGCCGGGATCGCATTCGGGCCGCCGCCACCGGCGCCGGCGCCGCCCCCGACCCCACCCTGTGTGCTGGCAGTCGCCGCCCCCTGTTCGGAGCCGGTACCTTCCCCAGTGCCATCGCCGCTGCCCTTGCCGTCGCGACCGACGGATTCGAGTCCACCCGGACGCGCCGGCTCTTTGCCGTCGGCCCCAGCGCCAGCATTACCTGTTCCCTCCGAGTCGCCGCCTGGCTCGCCAGCGCTGCTGCCCTGATGCGCGGCACGTTCCTTCGCGATCGCCTCCTGCGTACCGCGCACGGCTTCATCGAAGGTGCCGAAGGTCTCATCGAGCCTGCGATTGATTTCCTCGCGCCGGTCGCCGCCGCCGCCTGCCGGGACCGCAGGGCCCTGACCCGGACCGCCCGCAGTGCCCGCAGCGCCTGCCGCACCCGCGGTGCCACCCGGCTGGCCTGCGCCCCCGCCTGATTCACTGCCACCGCCGCCAGGCTTGGCAGCGGGTCCACCGGCTGCGCCACCGCCGTCCCCAGCTCCACCTGATGCCGGTTTCTGGTCCGCGCCCGGACTCGCGCCCGTTCCGGTCCCACCCGCGCAGGCAGTCGCGGAGGCCTGGTCCGCAGCCGTATCGGTGCCGGTATCCGTACCGGCCTTCTGGTCGCCGGAATCACCCGGTTCGGTGCTGACGCAAGGTGTGCCACCGGCCTCGCCGGTAGAACCACCGGCAGAACCATCCGCCGCACCGCCCGTTGATCCACCGGCCGCGCCGCCGGCGGACGAGCCGCCACTGCCGGAGCCGCCGCCACCGCTTTCGTTGCCAGGCATCGGGATCGTGGCGTTGCCGCCGCCGTCACCGGAAGTCGGAAAAGGCGAGGAAGAGCCGCCACCGGCGCTGCCGCCGCCACTGGAACCACCACCCGATGACCCGCCGCCGCTGGCGCCACCGCCAGTGGAGCCACCGCCACTGGAACCACCACCCGATGACCCGCCGCCACTCGAACCGCCGCCGCCGGATGACCCGCCGCTACTCGAACCACCGCCACTGCTGGAACCGCCCGACGTCGGCTTGGACATCGAACCTTCGGTCATGCAACCGACCAGCAAGGCGACTGCCGCAGCGAGCGCGAGGCCACGCATGATCCGCCGTGTATTCATCTGGTCTCCCGGTCGCGCGCCCACAGGGACCCGCGGCATCGAGTCTGCCCGTGTCTGTTGGAGAGTCGCCCAGCCCGTTGGTTCACCGGCAAACCGGCTGAAAACCCGATCAACCGCCCTTACCAGTGGCCGACAGGTCCTCGCCGTGCAGGAACGAGGCCAGCTCGCTGGCCAGGCGATCGCAGGCGGCGCTCTGGACCCGCGCAATGAATGGCAGCGGAAGCAGGATGCCGAGCATGGCCGAAGTGCCGGTGACGTTGGTCGACACGGAACCCGCGGTTTTCGCGGTCGTCAGGTCCCAGACCACGGCCTGGTAATCGGATTCTTTCTCCCACCAGCCGAAGCCGATACATCCACCAATGCCCGGTCCGATGGTGCAGGTCATGCTGCCACCGCTGTCCGTCTTGCGCGTCGTGCCGTCGATCCAGATGATGTAGCGGATGCCGCTCTGCGCGACGCGCTCGGCAACGACGTCCCGGGCAAGAAGCCTGGCCATGCCCTCCGGACGCTGCGGCGCCGTCGATGGCTCGAGCCAGGGGAACATCGAATCGACGAATTCATCGTTCGGCTTCACCTTGATGCCGGTCTTGGCGCTCATCTTGTGGCCGACGCAATCCATGAACTCGTCTTCGGTCGTGACGCCCTCGACGTGCGGCTTGGCCAGCAGCACGACCGCTTCGTCGGCGTCGATTGCGGTGGAGACGTTGCGGCTTTCCTCGAGCTTGGCCGTCATGCACCCCGACAACAGCAGCAACGCCGCAGCGGCGCCTGCGCCGCCACAGAATCGATTCCGGTTACTCAGGCGCTGCATGAAGATACTTCCCGGCCTGCGGTGATGACTCGATCCGAGTATACGCTGCGATCACCATAGGTCCATCTGGCCCGGCGCGCGACTGGGTGGACGGAACAAGCCAGTTTCGAGCGGCTTCCCCCGGCCGTGCTCGAGGCCGTGGCGACGGCAGGCTTGGTCGAAGCGCCGGCGCAACAAATCGGCCCAGGGTCCCTGGCCGCGCATGCGTATGCCAAAGCGCGGGTCATAATCACGACCCCCGCGCAACTCCCGGATCCGGTTGCGGACCCGCGCCGCGCGCTCCGGGTAGTACGTCTCGAGCCACTCATAGAACAGGTCCCTGACTTCCCCGGGCAGGCGCAACAACAGGTAGCCGGCCCTGCCCGCGCCTGCCGCAGCCGCCGCCTCGACAATGCCCTCGAGCTCATGGTCGTTGATCGCCGGTATCACCGGGGCAAACATCACGCCAGTCGGTACGCCCGCATCCGCCAGTCGCCGCACGGTTGCCAGTCGTGCCGCAGGCGATGCGGCACGCGGTTCCATCCGCCGCTTCAATTCGTCATCGAGCGTTGTCACACTGACAATCACGCGCAGCAGGCGTTCCGCTGACAGAACCTGCAGCAGGTCGAGGTCGCGGGCGACGAGCGCGGATTTTGTCGTGATCGTTACCGGGTGATGGCACTCGGCCAGCACCTCGAGCAACGAACGGGTGATGCCGAGCCGGCGCTCGAGCGGCTGGTACGGATCGGTGCTGGCGCCCAGGTTGATCGGGCTGCAGCGATAACCCCGCCGGTTCAGCTCCTGCCGCAGCCGCAGCGCCGCGTCCTTCTTGAAGAACAGCTTGGTCTCGAAGTCGAGGCCTGCCGACAAGTTGACATATGCATGACTGGGTCTGGCGTAGCAGTAGACGCAGCCGTGCTCGCAGCCGCGATAGGGGTTGATCGACTGGTCGAAGGGCAGGTCCGGCGAGTTGTTACGCGTGATGACGCTCTGCGCCGGCTCCGCAAGCACGGTCGTCTCGAGTGGCGGCAGCGGCTCGTCGAGTACCCCCCAACCGTCATCGACGGCCTCGACCGCGAGCGACTCGAAGCGCCCGACACGATTGGAGATCGCGCCGCGACCCCTGGCTTGCCTGAGGTGCATGACTGTATGGATATACAGGCAAGCGACGCGCCGGTCAACCGGCCGCGGACTACGGCAGCGGGGTCCTGTGGACTGGCGGCACGTGGGCGGCCGGAAACTGGTCCATGGTCTTCAGGCTGGGGAACCAGCGTCGCCACAAGCCGGCGATGGCAATGCTCGCGATGCCGCCCACGACGACCGCCGGCTTCAGGCCCCACCAGGCCGCGGTCAGGCCGGACTCGAATTCACCCAGTTCATTGGAGGCGCCGATGAACACGGCATTGACGGCGCTCACCCGCCCGCGGATCGAATCCGGCGTCTCGAGCTGCACCAGCATGTGGCGGATGTAGACACTGACCATGTCGGCGGCTCCCAGCACTGTCAGCGCCAGCAGCGACAGCACGAAACTTTCCGACAATCCGAACACGACAGTCGCCAGGCCGAACAACGCGACACCCGCAAACATCAGCGGTCCGACGCGCCGCATGACGGGTCGCCAGGCAAGACTGACCGCGATCAGGGCGGCGCCGATACCCGGTGCTGCGCGCAGCCAGCCGAAGCCGTCCGGTCCGACCCGCAGCACGTCGCTCCCATAGGCAGGCAGCAGCGCAGTCGCGCCACCGAACAGCACGGCAAAAAGATCGAGCGACACGGCGCCCAGGATGATCTTGCGCTGCCAGACGAAGCGCAGGCCCTCGAGCAGCGTGTGCCAGCTATCCGGCTCCGCCCGCGGAGCCGGCGGAGGCGTACGCAAGCCCGACATCAGCACGACGGCGACGGTCAGCAACACCGCGACGGATCCGTAGACGACGTGAGGCCCGAGCAGATACACGAGTCCGCCGATCGCGGGTCCCGCGATCGTCGAGACCTGCCAGGCGCTCGAGTTCACGGCCACTGCCCGGCTGAACATTACCGCAGGCACGAGATTCGGCATCAGCGCCTGCCCGGCCGGCATCGAGAAGGCGCGCGCGACGCCGAACAGCACCATGACACCGAATACCGGCCACGCGACCTTCAGGCCGGAGAGCGTGAACGCGAGCAGCAGCAGGGCGCACAGCAACTCGAGCGTGAAACAGGCCGACAGGATGCGCGCGCGGTTGCGCCGGTCCGCCACCTGTCCAGCCGGCAGGATCAGCACGACGAATGGCAGGAATTGCGACAGCCCGATCAGGCCGAGGTCGAGCGGATCGTGAGTGATCGAGTAGATCTGCCAGCCGACCGCGACAGTCTGCATCTGCACGGCGATCGAGACCGCGAGCCGCGCCGCCAGGAAACGCACGAAGGCCGGATACGCCAGCAGGCGACCCAGTCGTTGTCCATTGCCAATGGATGACTCCATGCGGCGTCGCGGTCAGCGCCCGATCAGCAGGCGCAGCATGCGCCGCAGCGGCTCGGCGGCGCCCCACAGCAACTGGTCGCCGACGGTGAACGCGGTCAGGTAATCGCCGCCCATCGCCAGGTGCCGGATGCGGCCGACCGCGATATCGAGTGTGCCGGTCACGGCGGTTGGCGTCAGGCGCGCGAGTGTCGCCGTGCGCTCATTCGGCACGACGCGGATCCAGGGATGGGCATGCACGAGGATTTCCCCGACCTCGGCGAGCGGCAGGGCTCGCGTCAGCTTGATCGTCACGGCCTGGCTGTGGCAACGCATCGCGCCGACGCGCACGCAGAGCCCGTCGATCGGCACCGGCGGCCCCGGCAGGCCGAGGATCCGGTTGCCCTCGCTGCCGGCCTTGAATTCCTCCCGGCTGTAACCATTGCCGAGATCGCGATCGATCCACGGCAGCAGGCTGCCGGCGAGTGGATAGCCGAAATGCTCCGCGGACATCGAGCCATCGCGCATGGCGGCAGTGGCGCGACGATCGATGTCGAGGATCGCGCTCGCCGGGTCCAGCAGAAGATCCGCCGCGGCGCCGTGCAGCACGCCCATCTGTTGCAGCAGCTCACGCATCTGCTGGGCGCCGGCGCCCGAGGCCGCCTGGTAGCTCATCGTCGTCACCCACTCGACGAGACCCGCATGGAACAGGCTGCCGAAGGCCATCAGCATCAGGCTCACCGTGCAGTTGCCGCCGATCCAGTCGCGCCTGCCGGCGGCAAGCCCGGCTTCGATGACCGGCCGGTTTACGGGATCGAGGATGATCACCGAATCGTCCTTCATCCGCAGCGGCGAAGCCGCGTCGATCCAGTGTCCGCGCCAGCCAGCGGCGCGCAGCTTCGGATGCACGGCATCGGTGTAGTCACCGCCCTGGCAGGAAATCAGGATCTCGCAGGCCGCAAGCGCCACGAAATCCTCTGCATCGAAGAGCGGCCCGGTCGCGCGGCCGATATCGGGACCGGCAGCGCCCGGCTGCGAGGTCGAAAAAAATCGGGGCTCGATCAGCGCGAAATCGCCTTCGGCGCGCATGCGCTCGACCAGCACCGATCCCACCATGCCGCGCCAGCCGATCAACCCCACTCGTCGCATCGTCGCAACCCGCTCGCTTGTTGCACTGCAACGAATGCACTATAGCGTGACCCGAAGAGGAAGAAAGCAGTGAGTGACACGCCAGCCCCACAGATCATCCTGCCGCCCGCAGCCCGATGGGGCCCTGACTTCGATGTGACCAAGGCAACGGATGCCTACGTCGCAATGATACCGGCGGCAGAGCGGGTCAAGTCCGACGCCTACTTCGAGGGCGGCTACTGGATCGGGGCCTGGAGCACGCTGATCACGGTGCTGATTGCCTGGCTCCTGCTGCAGACGCGCTGCTCGGCGCGGTTGCGCGATTTCACCGAACGCTGCACGCGCCGGCCGTTCCTGCGGACATTCATCTATGCCGCAGGATTGCTTTTGGC
This sequence comes from Gammaproteobacteria bacterium, assembly GCA_023265875.1. GTDB lineage: Bacteria > Pseudomonadota > Gammaproteobacteria > Steroidobacterales > Steroidobacteraceae > SCUD01. The sequence goes on from JAHFSF010000037.1 coordinate 11,241, forward strand.
ATTCTCGCTGCTGATCTTGCCTTGGGATTTCTACACCGGTTTCTATCGCGAGCACCAGTACGGCATGTCGAACCAGGATTACGCCGGTTATTTCCGCGACTGGGGCATGTCGCTCGCCATCGGGCTCGTGATCGGGTCGTTCGCGATCGCGGGGCTCTACGCCATCGTGCGCCGTGTCGGCAGCCGCTGGGTGGTGTGGGCCACGATCGCGACGGGCGCATTCATGTTGTTCATGACGCTGATCAATCCGGTGTTCATCGCGCCGCGATTCAACGATTATCATTCGCTGCCACCGGGTGAAACGCGCGACTCGATCCTCGCCCTCGCGCAGCAGGCCGGGGTACCCGCCGCTGACGTATTCTGGTTTGACGAGTCGCGCCAGACCAGGCGCATCAGCGCGAACGTAGCGGGATTTGCCGGCACGATGCGGATCTCGCTGAACGACAACCTGCTGAATGGCGCGACGCTGCCGGAAATCCGCGCCGCCATGGCGCATGAGATAGGTCATTACGCATTGAATCACGGATTCTGGATCCCGTTCGGCTTTGCGCTAGCGATGGGCCTCGGTTTCTGGGCCGTCGACCGGCTGTTCAATCACTTTCATCGCCGCCATGGCGAGCGCTGGGGCGTGCGAGGGCTCGGCGATCCGGCCGGCTTGCCGCTCGCAGTCGCGATCTTGTCCGTCGTGATGCTGCTGCTGACGCCGGTGACCAACACGATCGTGCGCACAGCCGAACACCAGGCCGACGCCTTCGGCCTCGACATCGCGCGCGAGCCGTATGGCTTTGCCAGCGCCGCGATGCGGATCGCGAATTACCGGAAGATCGAACCGTCGCGACTCGAGGAAGCCATTCTCTTCGACCACCCGAGCGGGCGCACGCGCGTCGAACGCGCGATGCGGTGGCTCGCGGCGCATCCACCGGCCGAGGCGGCCTTGCCCACCAGCCAGCCTTGAACGGTCAGCGGCTCGGCACGAGCCCAGGCGGTACCAGCTTCAGGAATTCCTCGCCGTCGATGACTGACTTCGCTGCTTCGATGTCCGGCGCGAAATGCCGGTCGTGGTCGTAGAACGCAACGCTCCGGCGCAGCAACGCATGAGCCGACTCGAGTGCCGGGCTCGTCTGCAGCGGCCGCCGGAAATCGATGCCCTGTGCCGCGGCCAGCAGTTCGATCGCAACGATGCCGCGCGTGTTCTCCGCCATCGGGTGCAGGCGGCGCGCCGCAAAGGTCGCCATGCTGACGTGATCTTCCTGGTTGGCCGACGTCGGCAGGCTGTCCACCGATGCCGGATGGGCCAGCAACTTGTTTTCCGATGCGAGCGCCGCCGCCGTGACCTGCGCGATCATGAATCCGGAGTTCAAGCCGCCCTCGCGCACCAGGAATGCCGGCAGCTGGCTCAGGCTGTCGTCGATCAGCAGGGCGATGCGCCGCTCGGCAAGCGCGCCGGTCTCGGCGATCGCAAGCGCCAGGTTGTCGGCCGCGAAGGCGACTGGTTCCGCGTGGAAATTGCCGCCCGAAAGCACATCGCCTGCAGCACCGAATACCAGCGGATTGTCGGAGACGCCATTCGCCTCGATCGCCAGCACGCGTGCCACGTCGGCGATCTGCTGCAGGCAGGCGCCGGCGACCTGCGGTTGGCAGCGCAGTGAATAGGGATCCTGCACGCGATCGCAGTTTTCATGTGAATGGTCGATCTCGCTTGCCGCCAGCACCGCGCGAAACGCAGCCGCGACCGCCGTCTGCCCCGGCTGGCCACGCGCCTCGTGGATGCGTGCATCGAAGGGTGTGCGGCTGCCGAGTGCCGCGTCCACCGACATCGCGCCGGTGATGATGGATGCGATCAACAGGTCTTCTGCCGCAAACAGCGCCTCGAGCGCGAGCGCGGTCGAGACTTGGGTGCCGTTCAGCAGCGCAAGCCCCTCCTTCGGGCCGAGCACCAGCGGCTCGAGGCCGGCCGCTTTCAGCGCTGCGGCGCTGTCGAGTTCGCGCCCGCCGACGCGCACGCGTCCCTCGCCGATCAGCGCGAGCGACATATGCGCCAGCGGCGCGAGGTCGCCCGAAGCGCCGACCGAGCCCTGGCCCGGCACCAGTGGATGAATGCCGGCATTGATGAGCTGCAGCAGGCGCTCGATGACGACCGGCCGCACGCCCGAATACCCCCGCGCGAGGCTCGCGGCCTTCAAGGCCATGACCAGGCGCACCGTCGAGTCGGCGAGCGGCGTGCCGACGCCGGCCGCATGCGAACGCACGAGATAGAGTTGCAACGTCGCCAGTTCGTCGATCGAGATGCGCGTCTTCGCCAGCTTGCCGAAGCCCGTGTTGATGCCGTAGAGCGCCTCGCCGGCCGCCAGCCGCTTGCCAACCGCCGCGAGCGACTGCTCCACACCGCGCCGCCAGCTTTCGGCGAGCGCAATAGGATCGCTGCCGCGCGCCAGGCGCCGCAATTCGGCGAGCGTCACCGCACCTGGCTTCAACGTGAGGGCGGTCATGATCAATCCACGGATGGCAGGTCGAGGCCCTGCTCGTGCGCACAGGCGATCGCCCGCTCGTAGCCGGCGTCCGCGTGGCGCATGACACCGCTGCCCGGGTCGTTGCGCAATACGCGCGCGATGCGCGAAGCGGCGGCCGGCGTGCCGTCGCAGACGATCACCAGGCCGGCGTGCTGCGAGAAGCCCATGCCCACGCCGCCGCCGTGGTGGATCGACACCCAGGTCGCGCCGCTCGCGGTATTCAGCAGCGCATTCAGGAAGGCCCAGTCGGAAACGGCGTCGGAACCGTCCTTCATGGCCTCGGTCTCGCGATTGGGGCTCGCCACGGATCCCGAATCGAGGTGATCGCGGCCAATCACGACGGGCGCCGTCAATTCGCCCGTCGCGACCATCTCGTTGAAAGCGAGCCCGAGCCGCGCGCGATCCTTCAGGCCGACCCAGCAGATGCGCGCCGGCAGGCCCTGGAAGTGGATGCGCTCGCGCGCCATGTCGAGCCAGCGATGCAGGTGTGCATCGTCCGGGATCAGCTCCTTGACCTTCGCATCCGTACGGTAGATGTCCGCGGGATCGCCCGAGAGCGCGACCCAGCGGAACGGCCCGATGCCCTCGCAGAACAGCGGCCGCACGTAGGCCGGCACGAAGCCCGGGAAATCGAAAGCGTTCTTCAGGCCCTCCTCTAGCGCAACCTGGCGGATGTTGTTGCCGTAGTCGAAGACGATGGCACCTCGCGCTTTCAGGTCCAGCATCGCCTGCACGTGGATCTTCATCGAGGCACGCGCCTCGCGCTCGATGCGTGCCGGATCGCTGCGTCGCGCCTCGATCGCCGCGGCAAGCGACCAGCCGCGCGGCAGGTAGCCATTCCGGGGATCGTGGGCCGAGGTCTGGTCCGTCACGACATCCGGCACGACACCGCGTGCGACCAGCGCCGGCACGATGTCCGCTGCGTTGCCGAGCAATCCGACGGACAGCGCCTGCCTGGCACGCCGCGCACCGTCGATCAGCGCAAGCGCGTCGTCCAGCGTCACCGCCTTGCGATCGAGATAGCCGGTGCGGAGCCGAAAGTCGATGCGCGATTCGTCGCACTCGACCGCGAGCATCGAGAAACCCGCCATCGTCGCCGCGAGCGGCTGCGCGCCGCCCATGCCGCCGAGCCCCGCAGTCAGGATCCAGCGTCCGCGCGCATCGCCATTGAAGTGCTCGCGCGCGCAGGCGCCGAAAGTCTCGTAGGTGCCCTGCACGATGCCCTGCGAGCCGATATAGATCCACGAGCCCGCGGTCATCTGCCCGAACATCATCAGGCCCTTGCGGTCGAGCTCGTGGAAGTGTTCCCAGGTCGCCCAGTGCGGCACGAGGTTGGAATTCGCGATCAGCACGCGCGGCGCGTCCGGGTGCGTCTTGAACACGCCGACCGGCTTGCCGGACTGCACCAGCAGCGACTCGTCGTCCTTCAGTCTTCTCAGCACCGCGAGGATGCGGTCGAAGGCCTCCCAGTTGCGCGCGGCCTTGCCGATGCCGCCATAGACGACGAGCTGGTCCGGGTGTTCGGCGACTTGCGGGTCCAGGTTGTTCTGGATCATCCGGTACGGCGCCTCGGTCAGCCAGCTGCCGCAAGTCAGCTTGTTGCCGCGCGGCGCGCGGATGGTCCGCGGACCGGCGGCCGTGGATGAGGGTGCGGCGTTCATGAATCGCGAGAATACCGCGCGGACGCGCATAATGCGCAACAGGCACCCCGGGTCACGCCGCCGGCCAGCCGCGGCAGGAGGTCTCATCATGAAGACTCTCGGCTTGATTCTCGGGACCGCACTGCTCGCGGCATGCTCCTTCTGGGGCAGCGCCGGACGCCAGGGCGTATCCAGCAGCCTGGTCGATTACCTGTATCCACAGGGTGAGATTCCGCCGGGTCCGGAAGGACAGGTCCCGAACCTGAAACTGCCGCTGACCGTCGGACTCGCCTTCGTGCCGGCGCAGTCGGCAGGTGGCCAGGTGCTGACCGAAACGCAGCGCATCAAGCTGCTGAACGACGTGAAAGCGGCGTTCGCGGGACGGGATTACATCCGGGAGATCACCGTCATTCCCGACGCTTACATGCGCTCGGGTCGCGGCTTCGGCGCACTGGAGCAGACGGCGCGCCTTTACGGCCTCGACGTCATGGCGCTGGTTTCCTACGACCAGGTCACCCACACGGCCGAACGGACCTCGTCGCTGCTGTACTGGACGATCGTCGGCGCCTACCTCGTCAAGGGCAACAAGAATGACGTGTCGACTTTCGTGGATACCGCCGTCTTCGACGTGCCGACCCGCAAGCTGCTGTTTCGCGCGCCGGGACTCAACGAGTTCAAGAGCAGCTCGACGCTGGTCGATCTCGAGCGCGATGTGCGCATGGCGCAGCAGCAGGGTTTCGAGCGGGCGATGGCCGACATGACGGTCAACCTGGATAATGAGCTCGCCACGTTCAAGGAACGCATCCGCACCGACGGCAGCGTCAAAGTGACACGCGCCAGCCCGGATGGAGGCAGCGGCACGACGGACCCGGCGCTGCTGGCCATGCTCACCGTCGCCTTGCTGCTGGCGGCGAGGCGCCGGCGCCAGGGACCGCGCGGCGTCAGCTAGCCTTCCTTACGCACACCCACGCGGATCGGCCGCGGCGGGCCCTTTGGCGGCAGGGTGACTTCTGTCGCAGCAGCACCACGCCGGCAGCAGCACCGATGGATCACGGCATCAATGCCCGCGCCCAGCGTGCCGGTGCCAACCGCGTGCAGCGTCGTTTGCCAGGAGCCATTCAAGTGAAATGCCGGCGTTCGACCGCCTCGTAGTGGTCGATGATCTGGCGCACGTACTGGCGCTTGCCCAGGTAAC
>JAHFSF010000162.1 GCA_023265875.1 Gammaproteobacteria bacterium
ATCGTGAATATCGGCATCGTGCTGGTCGCGCACGTGATCGATCTGCGCAATGAGGGCATGAACCGTCATGACGCGATCCTCGAGGCGGCGCGTCACCGGTTGCGGCCCATCCTGATGACGTCGCTCGTGACATTGCTCGCCATGCTGCCGCTCGCAGCCGGCGATACGCAGATCGGCGGGGACGGGCCTGCGTACTACCCGATGGCGCGCGCGCTGATGTTCGGGCTGTTCTTCGGCAGCATGACGTCGTTGTTCTTCGTGCCGCTGTTTTACGTCTGGCTCGACGACCTGAATGGCTGGCGCCGCCGGATCGGATTGTTCTCGCGGCGCGCGGCACCGGCCGCGGCGGGATAGGAACCTCAGCGCAACAGGACCTTGTAGACGTCCCAGTAATCCTCGACCAGCACATTGGCATCAGGCACGCCGCCGGTTGCCGCATGCGGCAGGGAAGCGGGCTGCGGGACGGTCTCGTTTGCCGAACGCCAGGTGACGACCGCCGCCATGCGCTCGGTGCGCTGCTTGATTTCCGCCACGACGCCGTCCTGCGATTGCACCAGCTTGAGCGCCTCGTCTATGTCCTGCAGGCGCGCCAGGCAGGTCTCGAGGCTGCCGTGCTTTGCGCTCTCGACGCTGCGGTTGTTTGCGAGGCGCGCATCCATTGCGAGGCCTGACGCAGCCAGGCGTGCATACAGGAGCTGCGAATAGGCGATCACCGCCAGGTTGACCGACCTGCGGCCGTCGATCGTCAGGCCCGGGAATTCCGGCCAGGGTTCCTTCTCGATCGTCCGGTGCGCCTCGCGCATGTCGGCGAGCGCGCGCTCCGCAACCACACAGCGCTGACGCTGTGCGATGATTTCGGCGGCAAGCTCGCGACGGCGAAAGTAGTTCCAGAATCCATTGAGCCTGGCCATGCGCTCGTTGCGCTGCTTCAGCCGCTCGCGCTCGGCGTCCGCGACTTCCTCCGCCTGGCGCAGGCGCTCATCGGCAACCTTCAGCCGCTCCGATCGATCCTGCTGGAATTCGGCCAGCTGCTGCTTGCGCTGCGCATCCTGCCGCTGGCGCTTCAGCTCGGCAGCGAACTGCTCGAGCTGCTCGCGACAAGCCCGCCACAGGGCTTTCATTCCGAAATGGACCAGCGCGTCGCGGCCACGCTCGGGATTCCCGAGCAGCATCTCGAGTTGCTCGACCTGCTGCTGCAGGCGCGTATTGGCATTTTCCTGCTGCTTGAGCTTGTTGCGAAGGCCGTGTAGCTGATCGTCCAGCCCCTGCAGCTCCTTCTTGAGTTCGGCGCGGTTCCAGAACAGCTTCAGCAACCGCTCCTGTTCCAGCGGGTCCGCGCGCCCGATGGCCGACAACCTGATCTGCGCCCATTTTTCCGGAATCAAGACGGCCATCGTGCCTGGCTCCAGCTCAGGACTTCGGCAGCGCGAACCGGTGGCCACTGCCTGCGCAGTATTCCAGCCACTTGTTCAGCAGCATGTTGCAGGACCAGCGCCGCCCGTGTTCACGTGGCAGGTCGGCAGCGATGCGGCGCAGGTGCGGATGGGCCGGGTCGGCGGCGGTACCGCGCGCTTCGGCGAGCCGTGCATCGTGGTAAACGCGGACTTCGAGCTCGGGTTCACGCAGCCAGCCTGCGCTGTCATCGAACAGGTATGACATGGCGAGCGTCGTCGTATAGCGGCACTGCTCGACGACCGCCAGTTCGAGCGGCGGCTCTCCAGGCACGGTCGACATCAGCGAGCCGGTCAGGCGTCGCAGGTCGGGGACGAGCCAGCCGAGGCGGATGTAGTTGCTCTCATACAGCGTCATCAGGCTCACGAATGACCGCGGCCGTGCACGCCAGGAGATCGCGCAGAGGTGGTCCGAGAGCATGGATTTGACTATATCACACGGATATTTGCCTATTTCCCGCGCGAATCGTGCGGTTTGTCACGAATCCGGTCATGGCCGCACGCGCCGCGGGATCGACAGGCGCTCGAGCACGCGGCTCGCGATCTCCTCGATCGAGCAATCGGTCGTTTCGAGAAACGGGACACCGTTTCGTTCGAACAACTGCACCGCCGCACGCACCTCGAACGCGCACTGCTGCAGCGAGGAGTAACGGCTGTCCGGCCGCCGCTCCTGGCGGATCTGGTGGAGGCGGCCCGGTTCGATCGTGAGGCCGAACAGCTTGCGGCGGTAAGGCACGACCGCGGCCGGCAGCCGGCTGCCGTCCAGATCATCCTCGGTCAGCGGGTAATTGGCCGCAAAAGCGCCGTACTGCAGGGCCATGTAGACGCAGGTCGGCGTCTTTCCTGAGCGCGAGACGCCGAGCAGGATCACGTCTGCGCGATCGTAGTCGCGTGTCTGCGCGCCGTCGTCATTGGCGAGCGCAAAGTTCGTCGCATTGATGCGCATCGTATAAACGGCGATGTCGGTCATGCCGTGCGCGCGCCCGAGCACGTGAGCCGACTGCCGGCCAAATTCCGCCTCCAGCGGATCCAGGAATGCGGCGAAGAAATCAAGGAACAGGCAGTCGGCACGCCGCACGGCATCACGGACGTTGTTGTTCACGAATGTCGCGAACACGATCGGCCTTGCGCCCTCCTCCAGCGCGGCCTGATCGATCTTGCCGACGGCCTCCCGCGCCTTGTCAATCGTGGTGATGAATGGCAAAGTGATCGGCCTGAAATCGAGGCTGTCAAACTGGGTCAGCAGGCTGTGCCCCATCGTTTCGGCAGTCACGCCGGTCTGGTCGGACACGAAAAAGACGGTTCGTCGCTGTCTCATGGCGTGCACTTCCACTGGTCGTTCGGCCGCGCAGCACTGATTCGCGGTGCCGGTGATCGTATCAGGTGCCAGCAAAGCAAGGATCCAGCGTGACCGGATACACAATTCCATTCGCAGGCCTCGGGATCCGTGACATCGGCGTTGTTGGCGGCAAGAACGCCTCGCTTGGCGAGATGATCGGCCGGCTGGGCCAGGCCGGCGTGCGGGTGCCGGACGGGTTTGCGACGTCTGCACAGGCGTATCGCGACTTCCTGGCGCAGGGCGATCTCGGCGCCCGCATCAAGGAGCAACTGAGCGGCCTTGACGTCGATGACGTCAGCCGGCTGGCCGCGACCGGCGCCCGGATCCGCGGCTGGGTCCTCGAGACGCCATTCCAGCCCCGATTGCAGCGGGAGGTGCTGGCGTCCTGCGAAGCGCTCGCCGCGGGTGGCGCCGCCGTCGCCGTGCGATCGTCGGCCACTGCCGAGGACCTTCCCGGGGCGTCATTCGCCGGCCAGCAGGAGACCATCCTCAATGTCCGCGGATCGCAGGGCGTGCTGGCGGCGATGCACCAGGTGTATGCCTCGCTGTTCAACGACCGCGCGATCGCCTACCGCGTGCACCAGGGCTTCGACCACGGACTGGTCGCACTTTCGGTCGGCGTGCAGCGCATGGTGCGCAGCGACCTCGGCGCCAGCGGAGTCATGTTCACGCTCGATACCGAGTCCGGCTTCAGGGACGCCGTGTTGATCACGGCCTCCTGGGGCCTCGGCGAACTGGTCGTGCAGGGCGCCGTCAATCCGGACGAGTTCTATGTCTACAAGCCGGCCCTGCGCGCCGGCAGGCATGCCGTGATCCGCCGCAACATGGGCACCAAGGCCTCGAAGATGGTCTACGCACGCGATCCGGCGCCCGGTCGCTGGGTCGATACGATCGACGTCCCGGCTGCCGACCGCATGCGATTCAGCATCGGCGATGCCGACGTGCTCGAACTCGCGCGCCAGGCACTCGTCATCGAGGAGCACTACGGCTGCCCGATGGACATCGAGTGGGGCAAGGACGGCGAGACCGGCGAGATTTTTGTGCTGCAGGCGCGCCCGGAAACGGTGCAGAGCCGCGGTGGCCGCTCGATCCTGCGCTATACACTGAAGGGCCGGTCACGGCCCCTCGCCCGCGGCCGCGCGATCGGCCAGCGCATCGGTGCCGGCACGGCACGGATCATCACCAATGCGCGGGAGATGGCGCGTGTTCAGCCGGGCGACGTGCTGATCTCGGACATGACCGATCCCGACTGGGAACCAGTCATGAAGCGCGCCGCCGCGATCGTCACCAACCGCGGCGGGCGCACCTGCCACGCCGCGATCATCGCCCGCGAACTCGGTATCCCCGCAGTCGTCGGCTGCGGCGATGCGACGCGCAACATCACCGATGGCCAGGCGGTCACGGTTTCCTGCGCCGAGGGCGACACCGGTGTCGTCTACGACGGCCAGCTCGACTTCGAACAGCAGCAGATCGAGCTCGACGCGCTGCCGCCACCGCCGGTCCGCATCATGATGAATGTCGGCAACCCCGATCGCGCCTTCGATTTCGCATCGATCCCGAACCAGGGTGTCGGGCTCGCGCGACTCGAGTTCATCATCAATCGAATGATCGGCGTGCATCCACGCGCCTTGCTCGAATTCAGGACGCTGGAACCCGCGCTGCAGGAGCAGATCCAGCGGCAGATGGCCGGTTACGACGGCCCGGTCGAGTTCTTCGTCGAAAAGCTCGCCGAGGGCATCGCCAGCATCGCGGCCGCCTTCGCCCCGCAGCCGGTGATCGTGCGGCTATCCGACTTCAAGTCCAACGAGTACGCCAACCTGATCGGCGGCCGGTTGTTCGAGCCGCACGAGGAAAACCCGATGCTCGGCTTCCGTGGTGCCTCGCGCTACACGGACGAGGCATTCAGGCCGTGCTTTGAGCTGGAGTGTCGCGCGCTCCGCCGCGTGCGCGATGACATGGGTCTTACGAACGTGCAGGTCATGGTGCCGTTCGTGCGCACCGTGGACGAAGGCCGGCGCGTCGTCGAGCTGCTGGCCGCCAATGGCCTGCGGCGGGGCGTGAACGGTCTGAAGGTCATCATGATGTGCGAACTGCCCACGAATGCCCTGCTCGCCGACCGTTATCTGGAACACTTCGACGGCATGTCCATCGGCTCGAACGACATGACCCAGCTGACGCTTGGTCTCGACCGCGACTCGGCGATCATTGCCGGCCTGTTCGACGAGCGCGATCCCGCGGTCAAGGCCCTGCTCGCCATGGCCATCCAGGCCTGCCGCAAGGCCGGCAAGTACATCGGCATCTGCGGACAGGGTCCCTCCGACCACCCCGACCTGGCGCGCTGGCTGGTTGACCAGGGAATCGACAGCCTGTCACTGAATCCCGACACGGTGGTCGAGACCTGGCTGTTCCTGGCCAACGGCGCGAAGTCGTAGTCAGCGCACTGG
>JAHFSF010000163.1 GCA_023265875.1 Gammaproteobacteria bacterium
GCACGACGCGGCTCGCTTCAATCAGGCGCTCATCCACGTACGCGCCCGGTGTGTTGTCCACGTAAGCCACGCGGTCGCCGGTGCCCAGGCTCTTCACCCTGGCGCCCGCCTCCACCACGACGCCCGCGGCCTCACAGCCGAGGCCGCTCGGCAGTTTCAGTGGATACAGGCCCGACCGATGGTAGGTATCGATGAAATTGACGCCGATCGCCGTCTGCCGAATGCGGACCTGCCGCGGGCCGGGCGCGCCGACCGCGACTTCCTCGAACTGCAGCACTTCGGGACCACCGTGCTGGTGAATGCGGATTGCGCGTGGCACGGTCGTGCTCGGGCTAGCCCGGGAGCGGATTGTTCGCGAAGCTCAGGTCGGCGACCGGCCGGCCGCCGATCAGGTGCTCCTGGATGACGCGCTCGATGTTCTCGGGCGTGGCGCGCTTGTACCAGGTGCCCTCGGGATAGACGACCATGATCGGCCCCTCGCGGCAGATGCGCAGGCAGTCGACGCGCGTGCGCAGCACGCCGCCCTCGACATCCGCGAGCCCGACCTCGTGCAAACGGCGCTTCAGGTACTTCCACGAGGCATTGCCGACTTCCTGCGGCGCGCAATCGCCGTGGATGCAGAAGAACACGTGCCGGCGGGCGCCACCGAGCGCGATTTTCGCGACTGCGGCTTCCAGCGTCTCCGCTGCCGGCACTTCCTTCAAAGCGCCGCCTCATCCGTTTCGCTGGTGCGGATTCGGAGCGCGCGCTCGATGCTGGTCACGAAGATCTTGCCGTCGCCGACCTTGCCGGTGCGGGCGGCGCCGATGATGGCATCGGTCACCTGCTCCACCAGGTCGTCGCGCACGGCCACCTCGATACGGGTCTTCGGCACGAAATCCACGACGTACTCTGCCCCGCGATAGAGCTCGGTGTGGCCGCGCTGCCGGCCGAAGCCCTTCACCTCGGTGACGGTCATGCCCGAGATGCCGATCTCGGACAGCGCAGCGCGCACGTCGTCGAGCTTGAAGGGCTTGATGATGGCGGTGACGAGTTTCATTTCCGGCTCCTGCGGGCAGGGGGGTCTGCGCGCGGTTCTGGATGCGGATTCTATGCCGATAAGGACCGCTTCGCCGCAATTTACCGGCGAGCCCACGGTTCCTGTCACGGCTAGCTTGACTTCCTCGCCCGGCCGGATGCCGGACGCGCAATGGAGTCCCGGCAATGGAACTGCAAGTCACTCGACGCCTGTTCGGCGTTCTTCTCGCGGCTTCGATCGCGGTCACTACACATTCGGCAGGCGCTGCCGTCGGGCGCACACCCGGCGCAGCGGGCGTCTCGGCCGATGGCGAGGCTGTTTACACGATTCCACTTGCGCTGCCGCCTGGCACCAATGGCATGACGCCGGCAATTTCGCTCGAATATCGACACCGCAGTCACAGCGGCCTGCTCGGCATCGGCTGGGAGATAGGGGGTCTTTCGCAGATTGCGCGCTGCCCACGCACCATCGCGCAGGACGGTGTCGCGTCGCCGGTGACACAGACCGCGGCTGACCGTTTTTGCCTCGATGGCCAGCGGCTGGTCGTCACCAATGGCGTCGCTTACGGCGCCGCTGGCGCCGAGTACCGCACCGAGATCGAGTCCTATGCGCGGATTCGTTCGTACACCGGCAGCGCCGGCGGCCCGCAGTACTTCGTGCTGGAGGCACGGGACGGTCGCGTGCTCGAGTACGGCGCGACGGTGGACTCGCGCATCGACGGCGGCAGCCAAAATCCCGCAAGCCTTGCCAGGATCTGGGCCATCAACCGCATCCGCGACCGTTCCGGCAACGCCATCGATTTCAGGTACTACGAAGACAGTGCCAACGGCAGCTTCCGCATCACGAATATCCAGTACAACTCGAATCCCGATGCCGGCATCGCGTCGTCGCACGAAATCGCTTTCATCTACGAGAACCGGCCCAGCAATGAAGTGGACATCGGCTACGTAGCGGGCACGCCGATCCGGGACGTCGTGCGTCTCGACCGCGTTGACGTGCTCTACAACGGCGCCGTCCTGCGCCGCTACGACCTCGGCTATCAACCGGCGCTCTCGACCGCCGGGCGCAGCCGCCTTGCATCGATCCAGGAATGCGGCGCGGGTGGCGTTGACTGCCTTGCCGCGACGACATTCAACTGGCAGGACGGCGTGCCCGGATTCGGCGCCGAAGCGAACTTTGCCGCCGCGGGTCCGGGCCCGACGCCGCTGCCCGAGCACGCTCTCTGGACGATGGCGGACGTCAACGGCGACGGCCGCGGCGATGCGATCTGGGCCAGCGGCACGACGACAAGCACGATGACGCTCCGCTACCGGCTCGCTCTTGCAGGCGGCGGCTTCGGCGCGGAAATCAACCCCGGCATCGCATGCCCTTATGGCATCGGATCCCCCTTCGATCAAAACGGCGACGGCCGCAGCGACCTGTTGATGCTCTCCGCAACCCGGCAATGGATCGTCGTCCGGGGCAGCGCAACGGGCCTCGGCTCGCCGATCGCAACCGGCATCTCACCGGCATTGCAGCTGGTCGATTACCGCGGCCTGGACATGAACGGCGACGGCCTCGGCGACCTGGCCACCTCCGAGATCACGGACAACACGGGAAACAGCCTGGTCGTGCGGGTGCGCTATGCGCTGGCGGGCGGCGGATTCTCGGCCACGCCGGTGCAGTTGTACGAACAAGCTGCCGCCGTCGCCTACGAGTGGCCGGAAGGCGGCGAGTTCCTCGGCCGGCCCGGCCAGCACATCGACCTGGACGGCGATGGCGCGGAAGACCTGCTGATGAACGAGAACTACACGATCGCCCGGATCTCCGCGAGATCGTATGCAACCGACGTCTTTGACAGCTCCTTCCGGGGGATCACGCCTGTCGATATCAATGGTGACGGTTGCACGGACCTGGCATACAAGCACTACACCAGCACGCTGCGCGCACGCATCAGTGGCTGCGGCGTGCCGTGGTTCGGGCCTGAACTGCTGGGGCCGGCCTGGACTGGTGCCGCGCAAATGAGCGCACATGACTGGAACAGCGATGGCCGCGAGGACCTGCTGTTCCAGGGCGCGTCGACCTGGCAAATCGTGCTGTCCAACGGCGATTCGCTGGCGCCCATCGTGGACACCGGCGTGCCTCACAACAGCGCCGCGGCGCCGCTCGCATTCGATGCCAATGGCGACAGCCTCAGGGACCTGGTCACGCGCGCGGCTGGCCAGTTCCGCCTGCGACTGCGAAACGGACCCAGGCCCGATCTGCTCCTGTCTGCCATCGACGGTTTCGGCGTCAAGGCGGCATTCGGCTACCGCCCCCTGACGGACGCCGGTGTCTATACCCGCGGCAGCAGCGCGGTCTATCCGGACCAGGACATGCAGACGGCCGCGCCCGTCGTTTCGGAACTCGACGTCACCGACGGCACCGGGTCCGGATCCATGGCGAAGACCCGCTACAGCTACGAGGGCTTGCGCCAGCACCTGCTGGGCCGTGGCGTGCTGGGCTTCGCGAAGCGCACGAGCGTGGATACGACGCTGGGGTACGACACGCGCCGCGAGGAAACGCGGCGCCAGGATTTTCCCTACACCGGGCTGCCGGTATCCGTCATCGTGCGCCATGGCTCCGGCGCGCCGATCAACGAAGTCGCGTATGCCTGGTCGGTCCTGAATCTCGGCAGCGGCGCGGCGCAGCGTCGATTTCCGTATCCATCGAGCGTGACGCAGCGGCGCTTCGAAGTCGGCGGCGCCTACGCCGGCGCGGAAATCGCAACGACGACGCGCACGGTCGCTGCGATCGATGCGAATTCCGGGCTCGTGACCGACGAAACCGCGAGGATCGCCGAAGTCGCCGGTGGCGTCGCCGCAGGCTCATCGAGCAGCCTGCGGACCCTGCACACCGCCGTGCTGAACGACACGACCAACTGGTGCCTCGGGCGACCGCAGGGCACGCAGGTCACCGCGAGTCACACTCTGGCGGGCGGTACCGCGGTGACCCGCAGCTACAGCCAGGCCTGGGATGGACTCAAATGCCGGCCTACCCAACTGAAGCTGGAGCCCGGCAGCAGTCAGTGGCAGGTGACCCTCGGCCTTGGCTACGACGCATTCGGGAATCTCGCGAGTCAGACCGTCACGGGCGCTGGCATGAGCGCGCGCACAACGGCATTCAGCTGGGGAAGCCGCGGACAGTTGCCGGTCAGCGTGACAGATCCGCTGTTGCAGACGACGACATTGACCTGGGATCCAGCGCTCGGCTTGCTGACGGCGCTGACGGATCCGAATGCCCTGATCCAGTCGTGGACCTATGACGCCTACGGCCGGCCCAGGCAGGAAACGCATCCGGACCGCACGGCAACCGCGTGGACACGCGCGCCCTGCACCAGTGCCTGCGATGCGCGCGCGAAGTACCGGCTGACACAGCTGGAAATCGACAACGCAGGCGCCACCCGCACAACGACCACCACGGAAGTCGACCAGTTCGGGCGTGGATTCCGTGCCGCGGCGCCTCATCCTGGCGGCGGCGTGTCGATACACGTCGTCGATGCCGACCCGTTCGGGCGCGTGATTCGCCAGTACCAGCCTTTCTGGTCCGGGGGAACTCCCGCCGGCTACTGGCAGTACGACTACGACTCACTCGGCCGCCTGTCAGGCGCATCGCTGCACGCGGCCAGCGGCGCGATCGAGCGCTCGACGGGCCTGCGCTATGACGGGCTCGCAGTGACCCGCACAGATCCGCTTGGCCACCCGACCACCGAGTCGCACGCGGCCTGGGGCGGCGTCGTCCAGGTTACCGACGCGACCGGCGGCAACACCCAGTATGAGTACGACGCATTCGGCCGTCTGCTGAAGGTCCGCGATGCCCTGGGCAATGTGACTGCTGCAATCAGCTACAACGCGCGCGGCATGAAGACCGCGCAGACCGACATGGACCTCGGCGCCTGGAGCTACACGCCCAATGCGCTCGGCGAGATTGTCTCGCTGCGCGATGCGAAGTCACAGGTGTTCAGCTTCGTGTACGACATGCTCGGCCGGTTGACCGGCCGCACTGCGCCGGAAGGCACCAGCAAATGGGTCTGGGGAACATCGGCTGCCGCGCACAATGCCGGCCAGCTCACGCAGGTCACCGGCCCGGGCTATTCCGAGGCCTTCGCCTATGACGCCTACGGCCGGCCACTGACACGCACGATCACGGCCGATGCGACCTATCGCTATGACTACGCCTACA
>JAHFSF010000038.1 GCA_023265875.1 Gammaproteobacteria bacterium
GCGGCACGGCGTGCTGGTGCGCGCAGTCGTGGACGGCAAGGCCCAGGTGATTTATCGCGCGGGCGCGCAACCCTCGGCTGTTGCGGAACTGCGCCGTTTCCTCGGCATGCCGATCGTCATCGAGCGCGTCACCGAGGCGGTGTTCGACGAGCTGCTCCGCAAGGGCTACGAGGGAGGCAGCGGCGAAGCCGGCCAGATTGTCGAAGGCATCGAGGGCGAGACGGATCTCGCGGGTCTTGCGGAGGGTCTGCCGGAACCCTCGGACCTGATGGAGAGTGAGGACGATGCGCCCGTCATCCGGCTGATCAATGCCGTGCTGACACAGGCGATCAAGGAAAACGCCTCCGACATCCACATCGAACCCTACGAGAATCGCCTGGTCGTCCGTTTCCGCGTGGATGGCGTGCTGCGCGAGGTGCTGCAGACGAAGCGCGCCGTGGCGCCACTGCTGATCTCGCGGATCAAGATCATGTCGCGGCTCGATATCGCCGAAAAGCGTCTCCCGCAGGATGGGCGCATCAGCCTGCGCATCGCAGGACGCGCCGTGGACGTGCGCGTATCGACCCTGCCCTCCGGCCACGGCGAGCGTGTCGTGCTGCGGTTGCTGGACAAGCAGGCCGGGCGCCTGAACCTTGCCTCGCTCGGCATGGAGCCACGCGTGCAGGTCATGGTGGACGACCTGATCCACAAGCCGCACGGCATCATCCTCGTCACCGGGCCCACCGGCTCGGGCAAGACGACGACGCTGTATGCGGCGCTTGAGCGGATCAACGACCGGACCCGCAACATCATGACGGTCGAGGACCCGATCGAGTACTACATCGACGGCATCGGCCAGACCCAGGTCAATACCAAGGTCGAAATGACCTTCGCGCGCGGGCTGCGCGCGATCCTGCGCCAGGATCCCGACGTCGTGATGGTCGGCGAGATCCGCGACACCGAGACCGCACAGATTGCGGTGCAAGCCTCGCTGACCGGCCACCTCGTGCTGTCGACGCTGCACACGAATACCGCCGTCGGCGCCGCAACCCGCCTGCGGGACATGGGTATCGAACCGTTCCTGCTGTCGTCCACGCTGCTCGGCGTCGTCGCGCAGCGCCTGCTGCGGGTGCTGAATGCGGACACCCGGATCGGGTACCCGGCCGGCGACTACGAAGCCCGCCTGCTCAACCTGGCGCCGGCGGATGTAGCGAAAGTGACCCTGTACCGTCCGGGCCCGGACGCCGGCGGGGGTTATCGCGGCCGCACCGGGATCTACGAGCTTGTCATCGTGGACGAGAAGATGCGCGCGATGATCCATGACGGGGCCGGCGAGCACGAACTGGAGCGGCATGCGCGGACCCTGACGGCCGGGATCCGCGAGGATGGCCGCGCGAAGGTGCTGGCGGGCGTCACTTCCCTGGAAGAGCTGTTGCGCGTCACCCGCGAAGATTGATGGCTGCCTACGAGTACATTGCGCTCAACGCGGATGGCCGCGAGCAACGCGGCGTGCTGGACGGCGACAGCGCACGCCAGGTCCGCCAGCTGCTGCGCGAGCAGTCCCTGCTGCCGGTCACGGTCACCGAGATCAGCGATGCCGAGCCGCCGCGACGGATGCTGCGCTTTTCCTTTGGCACGCGGATCGGGGCGACGGACCTCGCGCTGCTGACGCGGCAGCTCTCGACGCTGGTCCGCTCTGGAATACCGCTGGAGGAGGCGCTGCTCGCCGTGTCGCAGCAGAGCGAAAAGGCGCGGGTCAAGAGCGTCATCGCCGGCGTGCGATCGCGCGTGCTCGAGGGTCGCACCCTCGCCGAAGGGCTCGGGGCCTTCCCGCGCGTGTTTCCGGAAATCTATCGGGCGACGGTTTCCGCCGGCGAACAGTCGGGACACCTCGACGCCGTGCTTGAGCGGATGGCCGACTACACCGAGAATCGCCAGGTCCTGCAGCAGAAGATACGCAATGCGATGGTTTACCCGATCCTGCTGACAGTCGTCTGCCTCGGCATCGTCGGCGTGCTGCTCGGCTATGTCGTGCCGGAAGTCGTTCGCGTATTCGAGGCAGGCGATCGTGAATTGCCGATCCTGACCCGCCTGTTGATATCTGCGTCGGACTTCCTGCGCGCCTGGTGGTGGCTGCTGGCGGCGATCGTGGCGGCCGGCGCGTGGATGATGCGCCGCTGGCTGCGCGAACCCGCTGCGCGCTACCGTTTCGACCGGTTCATTCTGGGGCTGCCGCTGGTCGGGCGCATTGCGCGGGGCAACAACGCGGCGCGATTCGCGCGCACCTTCGCGATCCTGACGGCCAGCGCCGTGCCCGTCCTCGAGGCGCTCAGGATCGCGGGCGAAGTCGTGATCAACGCGCCGATGCGCCAGGCCGTCCAGGACGCGGCCGTGCGGGTGCGCGAAGGCGCCCCGATCGCCCGCTCGCTCGGGGCAAGCAAGCTGTTCCCGCCGATGCTGGTGCACCTGGTGGCGAGTGGCGAGACCAGCGGGCAGCTCGAATCGATGCTCCAGCGCGCCGCCGACAACCAGGAACGCGAGCTCGACGGGGTGGTCAATACGGCCGTCGGCATCCTGGGACCGGTGATGATCCTGATCATGGGCGTCTTCGTTTTCATGATCGTCATCGCACTTTTGCTACCAATCTTCCAATTAAACCAATTGGTCCGATAAGACCCCTTGCGGCGGCGCCCGCCGCGCCTTATAAGTCGGCCCGCAGTGTCCCCGGACAGGGCACATGAGCGAAAAGCCGAAAGAAGACTTCGAGGACGAGGAACCCGACGAACTCGAGGACGCCGAGGAGGCACTCGACGTCGACCGCTTGATGCGGGATTTCGACACCCGCAAGCGGCGTGGTTCGCGGGCCGCTGCCGGTGAGCCCGCCTGGCGCAAGCTCGAACGCATGCTGGAAGACCGGCGCACGGCCGGGTTGCTGACGGACTTCGAGGACTACGAGGTCGGTGCGCCTGCCGCCGGCGATGATTCTGGCGCCGGCAGGAAGCCGCGTCGTTCCGCGCTGCGCCGGCGCTAAAAGGGGACGCTTCCCTTTTAGCGAAAATTGCGTGCCGGTGCGACCAGCGAGCCCAGCAGCGCAGAGCGGTCCTCCATCCGTTCGACGACCACGTGCAGCACCTCGCCCTCGCGCTGCAGCCGGCCGCTGACGCCGAGCAGCCGCGCCCCGAGCAGCACCTTGCGCTGCCGGTCCGCGACCCGGCTCCAGACCACGAGATTCACGTGGCCGGTCTCGTCCTCCAGCGTCACGAAAATGACGCCGCTCGCGCTGCCCGGGCGCTGCCGGGTCAGCACGAGCCCGCCGGTCTTCACGCTCGCGCCATCCGCAAGCCGGGAAACTTCCGCCGCCGGCTGCCAGCCGCAGCCCGCCAGCTGCGGTCGCAGCAGGGCCAGCGGGTGCCGGGCGAGTGTCAGGCCCAGCGACCGGTAGTCGGCCACGATGCCCTCGCCCTCGGTCGGCGCACGCAGCAGCGGGATGCCTTCGGGACCGTCGGCAGCGTGCAGCAGCGGCAGCGGCGGCTCGATCCCGAGCACTCCCCAGCTGGCGCGGTGGCGATGGCCGGCGAGTCCGGCGAGCGCTCCAGCCGCCGCGAGCGCCTGCAGATCACGCCGGTCGAGTTGCGCGCGCCGGGCCAGGTCGCGGAGGTCACGATAGTTCGCGGCGACGCGTGCCGCGCGCAGGCGCCCGGCGCCCTCGCGTGACAGGCCGCGCACCAGGCCGAGGCCGAGACGCAACACGGGCGTGCCGTCCGGCGCGGATTCCAGCGTTGAATCGACGTCGCTGACATTGACGTCGACGGCCCGCACCGGCACGCCATGCGCGCGCGCATCGCGCAGCAGTTGCGCGGGCGCATAGAAACCCATCGGCTGGCTGTTCAGCAGCGCGCAGCAGAATGCCGCCGGCTCATGGCGCTTGAGCCATGCCGAGGCATACACGAGCAGCGCGAAACTCGCGGCGTGCGATTCCGGGAAGCCGTACTCGCCAAAGCCGAGGATCTGCTGGAATACCTGCCGCGCAAAGCCCTCGTCGTAGCCGCGCGCGCGCATGCCCTCGACCAGGCGCTGCTCGAAGGGACCGAGCGATCCCTTGCGCCGCCAGGCCGCCATCGCGCGCCGCAGCCGGTCGGCCTCGCCCGGCGTGAAGCCGGCCGCGACGACCGCGAGCTGCATGACCTGTTCCTGGAAGATCGGCACGCCAAGCGTGCGCGACAGCACTTCGCGGACTTCCGGGCCCGGATAATCGACCGCTTCCTGCCCGCCGCGCCGGCGCAGGTAGGGATGCACCATCTGCCCCTGGATCGGGCCCGGCCGCACGATTGCGACTTCAATGACCAGGTCGTAGTAGCAGCGCGGCGCGAGCCGCGGCAGCATCGCCATCTGCGCGCGCGACTCGATCTGGAACACGCCGACGGTGTCCGCCCGGCAGATCATCTCGTAGACGGCGGGATCCTCCGCCGGTATGTCGGCCAGGCGGAATTCACCGCCGCGCCGCCCGCCGACCAGGGCCAGAGCGCGGCGGATCGCGGACAGCATGCCGAGCCCCAGCACGTCCACCTTCAGCAGGCCGAGTTCATCGAGGTCGTCCTTGTCCCACTGGATCACCGTGCGACCGGGCATGGCCGCGTTTTCGATCGGCACCAATTCTTCGAGCGGGCCGCGCGAGATCACGAAGCCGCCGGTGTGCTGCGACAGGTGGCGCGGGAAGCCGATCAGTTCGCGGGTCAGCGCCAGCAGGCGCGCCAGCAGCGGGTTCGCCGGGTCGAAGCCGGCGTCGCGGATGCGCTCAGCGGCGACCTCGTGGCCGTCCCACCACTGCATCGCATGCGCCAGCCGGTCGATCTGCGGGGCATCGAGCGAGAGCGCCCTGCCGACATCGCGAACCGCGCTCTTCGGGCGATAGCAGATCACCGTGGCGGTGAGTGCGGCACGGTCGCGCCCGTACTTCCGGTACAGGTACTGGATGACCTCCTCGCGCCGCTCATGCTCGAAATCGACATCGATGTCGGGCGGTTCATTGCGCTCGCGCGAGATGAAGCGCTCGAACAGCATGGCCATCCGCACCGGATCCACTTCGGTGATGCCGAGCGCGTAGCAGACCGCGGAATTGGCTGCCGAACCGCGGCCCTGGCACAGGATGCCGCGGCTGCGGGCGAATTCGACCAGGTCGTGAACCGTCAGGAAATAACGCTCGTAGCCGAGTTCCGCGACCAGCGCGAGTTCGCGCTCCAGCAGTTCCCGCACCGGCGCCGGAGCGCCGCCCGGCCAGCGTCGTGCGGCGCCCTCCACGACCAGCCGGCGCAGGTGTTCCGCCGGCGTGCGGCCCGGTGGCACGACTTCGTCCGGATACTCGTAGCGGATCTCACCCAGCGTGAAGTGGCAGCGTCCGGCGATTTCGAGCGTCTCATCGAGCAGTGCGCGCGGGTAGATCTCGGTGAGCCGCGCCAGCGTACGCAACGATCGTTCGCCATTCGGGTAAAGCGCGTGTCCCGCCCGCGCCACGGTCGTCTTGAGACGGATCGCGGTCAGCGTATCCTGCAGCGCCCGCCGCCGCCGTTCGTGCATGTGCACGTCGCCGCTTGCGACGGCCGGTATTCCCAGTTGCCCCGCCAGCGCCTCGAGCCGCGCGAGTCGTTCGCGATCCGCGCCGGCGGCTGGCAACTCGACCGCAAGCCACAGGCGCCCCGCAAAGCGCTCGCGCAGCCACCCGCCCTCGCCCGCATCCGGCACCGGCCCCGGCAGCCACAGCAGCAGGCAATCCTCGAGCGCATCCTCGAGATCCGCGCGGCCGAGCATGTAGCGGCCCTTCAGCGCGCTGCGGCGCCCGCGCGTGATCAGGCGCGCGAGCGCGCCATAGCCTTGCCGGCTGGTGGCCAGGCACAGGAGCCGCAGGCCGTCGGTCAGCGTGAATTCGCTGCCGATGACCAGTGCCAGGCCGCAGTCGCGTGCCGCGGCATGGGCGCGCACGACGCCAGCGAGGGAGCATTCATCCGTCAGCGCGAGCGCCGCATAGCCTAGTTGCCGGGCGCGCCCGACCAGTTCAGCCGGGTGCGAGGCGCCACGCAGGAAGGTGAAATTGCTGAGGCAATGCAGCTCGGCATACGACATCGAGAATTATCTGCCGGGCCTGCGCCGCACGGGATCCGGCGGGGTTTCTCGCTCGCGAACTCCGCCGGAACTTACGAGTTCGCTCGCGAGAACTCCGCCGCCTCGTGCGGCGCGAGCCAGGCGCGTCATCCGAACACGCCATGCAGGAACCAGCCCTGGCCTGGCGGACGCTCACGGAAGATCCACAGCCGTACGCCGGAACGCGTCAGCGCGACATAGTAGTCGCGGCGCACGTCATGGCCGTCCCACCAGCCGGTCTCGATGCGTTCCGGTCCGGTGACCAGCACGCCGTCCCAGCCCTCGAGCGGCTGCGGCGCGACGAGCATCCACAGCGGCCGTGCCGGCCGCGACGCCGGCCAATGCCCCGGCAAGGGCGTGATGCCACCCGGCTCGGCGATCCGCCAGGCGCGTTCCGGGCGGTGTTCCGGCACGGGGCAGACGCCGAACACCAGGTCCGGTCCCAATCGCGCGCGCAGCCGCTCCAGCAGGCGCGCAGTCGCCCGTGGATCCGCCGCCCGGCCCTGCTCGAACAGTCCCGCCTCGCGCAATTGCAACGGCAGCAGGACACCGGAACGAAATCGCAGCCCCGTCACCGGTGCGGGCAACCGGCTCTGCCCAAGCCGCTCGCGCAGCAATGCGCGCAGATGCGTCTCGTCGCCCGCCGGCCGGGTCAGGCCGAGCCGGACCCGGGTGGGTGCGCGGTCGCGGTGCAGCAGGTCGACGCGCAGCTCGGAGAGGCCCGATGCGCGGGCGCGCAGGAATGCGCCGAGACGCCGCAGCAGCTGCGCCGCTGCCGGTTCCAGTCCGGCCGTGCTCCCCGCTGCGGCCGGCAGTTCGAGTTGCTCATCGAAACGCTCCGCCACGAGGTGACGCCGCCGCGGCTCGCGACGGCGGCCGAGGCCTTCATCCAGTTCCTCGAGCAGCGCAGCGCCGAAGCGTCGCGCAAATCCATCCCGCGGCAGGCGCAACAACTCCGCCACCGTGCGGATGCCGAGCCCGGCCAGCGCTTCCGTGACATCCGCCGGCCAGCGCAGGCAGCTCAACGGCAACCGTGCCGCGAGTCCCGGCATGGCGCCGGCACGGGTCACCGCGATCCTGAGCCCGGCCCGTGCCAGCCACAGGGCCCCGCGTGGCGTCGGCGCGAGCGCCACGACTGCCTGCAGGCCGCGGCTCTGCAGGCCAGCCTGCGCGCGCCGGCACAGCGCGATCGCGCCGCCGAACAATTCGAGGCTGCCCCGCACTTCTGCCAGCAAGGCATCGGGCGACTCGACGCTGACGACCGGCGTGAACTGCAGCGCCCAGCGCGCCAGGCGATCCAGCAGCGCCGCTTCCGCGGCCGGCCGGCGTTCCTGCAGCGCAAGCCCGGGCACCAGGGCGAGAGCCGCATTGAGCCCCATGCCCACGATGATGCCCTGGCGGGCGGCCCGGTCATTGCAGGCGACGATGGTGCGGCGTGGATCGTTCACTTCGGTGATGCCGGTCGCGGCAGCACCAGTCGACGCCGGCAGCAGCGCTTCCAGCGGCAACCGCGGGAAATGCGCGCCCAGCCAGAGCTGGCGCGCGGTGGCTGCGGGCACCATCCCGGGCGGAGCCGCAGCGATCGCCCGCCGTTGCGCCGCCGGTGCCGGCGCTGCCGTTGCCGGACGCCCTGCGGACACCCGGGATGCCTCAGTGGATCGGCAGGCCGTCGATGCGCGCAGGGCTGCCCCCGCGGCTCTTCAGGATCTCGATATCGAGGCCATTGTTCCGCGCGGTCAGCAGGAGCCGCAGCGCCGCCGGCGAAGATTCATGGTGATGGCAAGGTGGCCGGAACAGGAAACCCAGGCTCTGCCCCTCTGCCGCCGCGAGTTTCAGGCGACGCAAGGCCTGGTCGCTGGCCGCACTGGTCCAGCCGAGCACTGCGGCACAGGCGCCGGAACGCAAGGCCTGCTCCATTGCCCACAGCAGGTCGAGCCCGGGCCGTGGCCGGATCACCAGGCTATGCGCCGGATCGAGCCCGGCATCGGCGAGTGCCGGGGCATAGGGCAGGTATGGTGGCGCCAGCCAGGCGAGCCAGCGCGGCGCATCCGGCCGCTCCGCGGACAATGCGCGCAGGGCCGGGACCAGCAGGCGGAGTTCACCGACGCCTGGCGCCGGCACCAGCAGTTCTATCAATGTGGACGCCGGCCAGCCACCGCCCGGCAGGCGTTCGTCCAGGCGACGGAAGCCTGTCGGAATGGTCGTGGACGCATCCGCCATGCTGTCGCCGCGCCATAGCGCCGGGTGGCGCAGCAATTCCTCGAGCGGACCGTTCACTGCGTCGCTTCCGGCCGGCTGCGCCGCAGGACGCCGACCACCACTCCCTCGATCGTCAGGGACTGCTCGCGCAGGTCCACGCGAATCGGCTCGAACTCCGGGTTCTCCGGCATCAGCCAGACCACCGAACCCTCCTGGCGGTAACGCTTGACCGTCACTTCATTCTCGAGTCGTGCAACGATGATCTGCCGGTTGCGGACATCGGGTGAGCGATGCACCGCGACCAGGTCGCCATCGAGGATGCCGACATCGCGCATGCTCATGCCGCTGACCCGCAGCAGGTAGTGCGGGCGCGGGCTGAACAGCTGCGGATCGATCTGGAAGCGGCCTTCGATGTGCTCCTCGGCCAGGATGGGCCTGCCGGCCGCCACCCGGCCGATGAGCGGCAGGCCGAGTTGTTCGCGCAAGGCGTCCTTCAGCACGATGCCGCGCGACGCGCCGGCGATCAGGGAGATGACGCCCTTGCGCTGCAGCGCCCGCAGGTGCTCCTCAGCGGCGTTGGCGGAACGGAAGCCCAGTGCCTGGGCGATCTCCGCGCGGGTCGGCGGTAAGCCGTTGTCGGCAATGGATTCCTGGATGAATGCGAGGATCTGGCGTTGGCGGGGCGTGAGTTCCAGCATGGCGCACCTGTATGAATGACCAGTGACTGGGATTATATACAGGTCCCAGCGGCTGGCAAGTGCCCTGATCCGCCCGACACCACCTGCGCTTTGCGCCTGCCTGGACGGTCCCGCCCCGGGTGCGCCGTGCCCGCACGCGTCACGCACGCCGCACCGATGACGCAGCCGATGGACTGTCGATGCCTGGTCGCGCCGGAACTGAATCACGCCGAGCGAGTGCGCAGCGAGACTTCGCGTGTCGCGACGCCTGCAATCGCGCCCGACGGATCGCAACAACTGCGTGTCGCCATCCGGCGACACGCCCGCCGTGCTTTCATGAATTCCGCTGATACGTTACGATCCGAATCGAAAATCGCGCGGTCGGGTAGGAACGCCGGCCACCGTGCATCCGCGAAAGCGGCTTGTTACGTTCCATGCAACCTTGTGGAGAAAAATGTCATGACCAATATCCTGAAGGTGGGCATCGCTGCCGCCGTTCTCGCGCTCGGCGCGGGCTGCACCGATCTGAAGCCCTTGCAGGCGGAAGTTGACTCGCTGAAGTCGCAGGTTTCGCGGCTGTCCGGTGACGTTGACAGCGTGAAGGCTGCTGCAGACGGCGCAAGCCGCGCTGCCGCCGCCGCGCAGCAGGCCGCGACTTCGGCGCAGAACACGGCCAATCAGGCCGCGTCGGCGGCGCAGGCCGCGCAGCAGTGCTGCGATGCGAACAGCGAAAAGATGGATCGCATGTTCGAAAAGTCGATGTCGAAGTAATCGCCAGCGACGTTGACGAATCAGGCCCCTCGACGGTGACGTCGCGGGGCCTTTTCATTGCTGCGGGCCGGTTCGCGCCGGTTCAGTTGGCAGCGGCGCGCGGCAGCGCCGCGACCACCACCGGAATGCCGCGTGCCTCGCGCCAGGCGCGCTCCGCGCCCTGCCAGTCAATCGCGAGCGGCTGCGCGCGGGTGGCGGTGACGATCAGGCGCGTCAGGTCGGTCAGCGTCGGCGGATCGACGGCGTCTTCCTGCAGCGGAGGATTCACCTCGATCAGCAGCTGGCCATCGTGCCAGCCCCACTTGTAGGGCTGATTCACGATCGTCACCGGCGTATTGACCGGCACCATGGCGAACAAGGCCTCGATGTCCTCCGGATACAGGCGCATGCAGCCGTGTGTCACCTGCATGCCGACACCGGCGGGCTTGTTGGTGCCGTGAATCAGGTAACCGCCGCCCGGGATTCCCAGGCGCATCGCAAATTGCCCGAGCGGGTTGTCGGGTCCAGCCGGCACGATCGCGGGCAGGATGTCGCCGCGGCGCGCGTGCTCCTCGCGCACCGAAGGCGGCGGTGTCCAGGTCGGATCCTTGACCTTCTGCACGATGCGGGTCGTGCCGAGCGGCGTATGCCAGTCCATCTTTCCGATGCTGACCGGGTAAGTCCACACGACCGGCTGCTCGCCCGGCCGCGCCGGCGGAAACCAGTACAGGCGATGCTCCGGCAGGTTGATGACGATTCCTGCATACGGTGCCTTTGGCAGCAGGCGAAGCTTGGGCAGGACCACCGTCGTGCCGGGTCCGGGCAGCCACGCGTCGATGCCCGGGTTCGCATTGGTGATCTCCTCGTAACCGAGGCCGTGGCGCCGGGCCACGTCGAGCAAGGTGTCGTGCTGCGCGGTCGTATCCGTCAGGATTTCGCCGATGACCTCGCTGTCTGCGGGCGGCAGTGGATAGCTATCGGCAGCGGCACGCGCCGCGGCCCCTAGCAGCCCGAGCATCACCGCCAGCACCGTTCGCCTGCATCGCGGCTTGTTCATGCGGAAATTGACAATTCGGGAAGCCAGTTGTTTCCCGTCAATAGCGGATGAGCGCCGAGCCCCAGGTGAAACCACCGCCGAATGTCTCGAGCAGCAGCGTCTGGCCGCGGTGAATCCGCCCGTCGCGCACGGCCGTGTCCAGTGCCAGCGGTATGGAAGCCGCAGACGTGTTGCCATGGTCCTGCACCGTCAGGACCACCTTGTCCATCGGCAAGCCGAGCTTGTCGGCGGCAGACTGGATGATGCGCAGATTGGCCTGGTGCGGGATCAGCCAGTCGATCTGATCGCGCTCGATGCCGTTCTTTGCCAGCGTCTCGTCGACGAGGCGCGACAGGGTGCGCACGGCCGTCCTGAAGACCTCGTTGCCGAGCATTGTGATGCCCGCGACCGCGCCGCTGCGCAGCTTGTCGAAACCGCTCGACACCCCGTAAGGGAAGAAGAGCAGGTCCTTGTAACGGCCATCCGAATGCAGGTGCGTGCCGATGATGCCCGGCTCGTCCGCCGGCGTCAGCACGACGGCGCCGGCGCCGTCGCCGAACAGCACGCAGGTGCTGCGATCGCTCCAGTCGGTGATGCGCGACAGGCATTCGGCCCCGACCACCAGCGCGCACTTCGCCTCGCCGAGGCGTACGTACTTGTCGGCCATGGACAGCGCAAAGACGAATCCGCTGCAGGCTGCCTCCAGCGAGAATGCGGGACAGCCGTGGATATCGAGTCGCTGCTGCAGCAGCGTGCCGGTGTTCGGAAAGACCAGGTCAGGGGTGGTCGTGCCAACCACGATCAGGTCGACGTCGGCAGGCGTCTGTCCCGCAGCCTTCAGCGCGCGGCGAGCGGCGTGCTCCGCCATCGATGAGCATGTCTCGTCGGGGGCCGCAATGTGGCGCCGCTCGATCCCGGTGCGCGTGCGTATCCACTCGTCGCTCGTGTCGACGAGTTTCTCGAGCTCCGCATTGGTCAGCACCTTGTCCGGCAGGTAGCTGCCGGTCCCTGCGACGCGCGAATACCGGTTCATCGTGAAGTCACCGACGCCCTGATCGCGGCGCGGGTCATTCCTGCCCGGACTTGTCGACCGGCATCTCGATCACTTTGCGGCCGCGGTAAAAACCATCGCGACTGATGCGGTGGCGCTGGTGCGTTTCACCGGTGGTCGGGTCCTTGGACAACGCCGGCATCGAGAGCCGGTCGTGGGATCGATGCATGCCGCGCTTGGACGGCGTCTTGCGACTTTTCTGGACGGCCATTTGACTTCATCTCCGGTTCAATTTTTCAACAGGTCTTTCAGTCCGGCAAATGGCCGGCGCCTCTCCGGGACCCGCGGTTCGCTGCCCCCGCCCGCGGCGCCTTTCGCTGCCGCGACGCATTCCTCGTCGGCGCGGTGCGCCGTGAAGCTCGGCAGCGTCAACAGCAATTCATCCTCCACCAGCGCCGCCAGGTCGACCCGCTCGGGGTCACCGGCAATCACCTCATGATCCTCCGGCACCGGCGCTTCCTCGCTTGCCACGAAGGCGAGCAGCGACGAGGACTCCAGGATCCGCCGCAGCGGCCCGAGGCAGCGCCGGCAGTTCAACACGACATCGGCGCGCAACCGCAACTCTCCCGTGGGCACGCCCCCGGCATTCCGGAAGGCCAGGCTCACCCGCGCTTCTCCTGCGGCCGCGGCGAGCCGGTCAGCCAGGCGCGTGAACCCCGCCAGCGGATAACGCCGCTCCACCACCGCCGACTCGAGTGCCAGGCGCACAGCGTCGAGCAGCTCCTCCTGGGCCCTGGGCATGGGGGCGGTATCATAGTGACCGCGGTCAGGGGTGTCAAAAAAGATTCCTGCGCAAACCCTTGTTTTTAAAGCGTTGATCCCTATGCCGTCACGGCTCTTTCTGGCCTCGACATCCCCCTACCGCAGGGCCCTGCTGGACCGGCTCGGTCTGCGTTTCGAAGCCGAGGCCCCGGGTGTTGCCGAGGACTTGCGGCCTGGGGAAACAGCCGCCGAGCGAGCGCTGCGGCTCGCGCTGGCGAAGGCGCAGGCCGTGGCCGCACGTCACCCGACCGACTGGGTGTTGGGCTCCGACCAGGTTGCCGAGTGCGACGGCCGGATCCTGGAGAAGCCAGGCAATGCGGGATCCTGCCGCGAGCAATTGCTGGCATGCAGTGGCCGTTCCGCCCGCTTTCATACGGCCGCCGCGCTGATGCGCGCGAGTCCACCAGCGCTGCAGCAACATGTGGACTGCACGACGGTGCACTTTCGCAAGCTGGACGCAGCTGAAGTCGCGCGTTACGTCGACCGTGACCGTCCGTTCGATTGCGCCGGTGGCTTTCGCTGCGAGGGCCTCGGCATCACACTTTTCGAGTCCATCGACTGCAGCGATCCGACCGCGCTGGTCGGACTGCCGTTGATCTGGTCCGCCGGGGCCTTGCGGCTCGCGGGCTTCGATGCCTTGGGCCCGGTCTAATTCCCGCCCCGGCGCTTGTGCGGCAGCTGCGTCAGCAAGGTCGCGAGATCCTCCGGTAGCCCGACCTCGATCGCCACGCGCTCGCCGGAATCGGGCCAGCGGAACGCAATGGCCCTGGCATGCAGGAACATCCGCCGCAGGCCGAACTCTTTCATGCGGCGATTGAAATCGCGGGAACCGTATTTTTCGTCGCCGGCGACCGGGTGTCCGGCGAAAGCCGCGTGCACCCGGATCTGGTGCGTGCGTCCCGTGTGGATCTCGACATCCATCAGCGTCGCGAGGTCACGGAAATGCGCGCGCGGATCGAACACGGAGATCGCGGCCTTGCCTTCCGCATGGACCCGCACGACGCGTTCGCCGCCCTGCCGCAGGCGAGTCAGGACCGGTGCGTCGATGGTCTTCCGGCCCAGCTGCCAGTCGCCTGCCACGAGTGCCGCGTAATGCTTCTCCACCCGGCCTTCGCGCAGTAGCGCATGCACGGACCGCAAAGCAGTGCGGGACTTTGCGACGAGCAGGCAGCCGCTGGTGTCGCGATCGAGGCGATGTGCGAGCTCGAGGGGTTCGCCGGGACGCAATGCGCGCAGCGCCTCGATCACGCCAAATGCCATTCCGGAGCCGCCGTGCACGGCGAGGCCAGCGGGCTTGTTCAGCGCCAGTATCCGCCCGTCCTCGTGCAGGATCGCGTCCCTGACGACGCCGCACAGGGTGTCCGGCACCCGCAGCGGAAGCATTCCGACCTTTGCCGCCTCGCGCACCGGCGGCAGCCGCACTTCATCCTCCGCCTGCAGCCGGTATTCGGGGCGCGAGCGCTTGCCGTTGACCCGCACCTCGCCGCGCCGCAACAGGCGGTAAACGCGGCTGCGCGGCACGCCTTTCAGCTCCCGCAGCAGGAAATTGTCCAGTCGCTGGCCGTCACCGGCAGGTCCCGCCCTGACCCGTCGCACCCGCCCCGGTGAATCTCGGCTATCACTCATCGAGGTTTCCTAAAGTATTGATTTTCCGGGAGCAATGCTGGTATCGTTCGCGTCAGTAAGGTCTTACGGCGCAGGCTCCGCGGAGTGGAGCATAGCCGCTGACCGGTACGCGGCCCCTCCCCCTCGACCCCCGGGAATTCCGCCGGTGTCGCGCCGGGCTGGCGCCGCATGTTAGTTGGTCTGGAGGACCCGGACCATCGCCGGCCGTTCGCTCGGATGTGACGTTCCCGCGCGTGTCGATTTCTTTGCAGCATGCACAACTCGATGGGCAGGCGGCCATTCGCCGCGGCCCGCTTGTGCGCGCCTGCATTCCACGTGCGCGGACCGCTGAGTTCCCCCTCGTGTGGACACGTGACATCTGCGGCGACGCGGCCCCCAGTACCTCGGTAGGGGCACATGAAGAGAATGCTGATCAACGCAACCCAACAAGAGGAGTTGCGCGTCGCTCTGGTTGACGGCCAGAAGCTGTACGACCTGTCCATCGAGATCCCGTCGCGCGAGCAGAAGAAGGGAAACATCTACAAGGCCCGCGTCACGCGTGTCGAGCCGAGCCTCGAGGCCGCCTTTGTCGAGTATGGTTCACAGCGCCAGGGTTTCCTGCCGCTGAAGGAAGTTGCGCGCGAGTATTTCCGCTTCCAGCCGGCGCCCGGCGCGCGTTTCAACATTCGCGACGTGCTCCAGGAAGACCAGGAACTCCTGGTCCAGGTCGAAAAGGACGAGCGCGGCAACAAGGGTGCGGCGCTGACGACCTTTATCAGCCTGGCAGGACGCTTCCTGGTCCTGATGCCCAACAATCCGCGCGCTGGCGGCGTGTCCAGGCGCATCGAGGGCGAGGACCGCGACGTGACGAGGGACTCCCTCGGCCAGCTGCACCTGCCGGACGGCATGGGAACCATCGTGCGCACGGCAGGGGTCGGGCGCGCCCCCGAAGAATTGCAGTGGGACCTCGACACCCTCCGCACCAACTGGGATGCGATCGTCACCGCCGCAGCCGAACGGCCGGCGCCCTTCCTCGTATATCAGGAAAGCGACGCGGTCACGCGCGCGCTGCGCGATTATCTTTCCGACGACATCGGCGAAGTGCTGATCGACGAGCCCGGCGCACACCAGCGGGCCCTGGAATACGTGCAGCGTTTCCAGCCGAGCGAGGCGCAGGGACAGCTGAAGCTGTACACCGACGACGTGCCGCTGTTCACCCGCTACCAGATCGAGAGCCAGATCGAATCGGCGTACTCGCACACCGTGACGCTGCCGTCCGGCGGCAGCATCGTGATCGATTACACCGAGGCGCTGGTGTCGATCGACATCAACTCGGCGCGCGCCACGCGCGGCGGCGACATCGAGACGACTGCCTGCAACACCAACCTGGAGGCGGCCGAGGAAATCGCCCGGCAACTGCGGATCCGGGACCTGGGTGGCCTGATCGTCATCGACTTCATCGACATGGAATCGAAGAAGAACCAGCAGGCCGTCGAGGACCGCCTGCGCGATGCCGTGCGTTCGGACCGGGCGCGGATCCAGCTCGGCCGGATTTCCCGCTTCGGGCTGATGGAGATGTCGCGCCAGCGGCTGCGGCCGTCGCTCGGTGAGTCCACGCACACCGTCTGTCCGCGCTGCAGCGGGATGGGAACGATTCGCAGCGTCGAGTCGATGGCACTCGCCGTGCTGCGCCTGATCGGCGAGGAGGCGCGCAAGGATCGCACCACGCGTGTGGTTGCGCAGCTACCGGTCGATGTCGCGACTTTCCTGATCAACGAGAAGCGGGCATGGCTCAACCAGCTGGAGAGCCGCAGCACGACCGACATCGTGCTGGTGCCGGACAAGCACATGGAGACCCCGAACTATTCAATCCGGCGCATGCGCGAAGACGAGATGGCCCAGCCCGAGAATGCGCTGATCAGCTACCAGTTCGCCGGCCAGGCACCAGCCGAGATCGACTTCAAGACCGAGGCAGAGAAGCGGCCGGTGCCAGCCGCACCGGCGGTGCAGGCCATCGCCCCCGCAGCTCCGGTTCCGACTCCGGTGGCGCCAGCACGGCAGCAGGCAGCAGGCCCGGGCCTCTGGCAACGCCTGTTCGGCTGGCTGCGGCGGAGCCGCGAGCGCAGCCCGCAGG
>JAHFSF010000164.1 GCA_023265875.1 Gammaproteobacteria bacterium
AAACTGACGCTCGATGGCGCGCCGGTGCTCAACGCGGCCGTCTATACCTGGGCGGTCAGCGACGGGATGCACATGGAGATCGGGTTCCTGATCGACCGGCTGACGGCGCTGATGATGACTGTCGTCAGCTTCGTGTCGTTCGCCGTGCACGTCTACACGATCGGCTACATGAAGGATGATCCGGGCTACCAGCGCTTCTTTGCATACATTGCGCTGTTCACGTTTTCGATGCTGATGCTGGTGATGTCGAACAACTTCCTGCAGCTGTTCTTCGGCTGGGAAGCGGTCGGCCTCGTGTCCTACCTGCTGATCGGTTTCTGGTACAAGCGGCCGACCGCGATCTTCGCGAGCCTGAAGGCATTCATCGTCAACCGCGTCGGCGACTTTGGCTTCATCATCGGCATCGCGGCGATCGTCTACTACATGGGCAGCCTGGACTACATGGAGGTATTCCAGCGTGCGCCGGTCGCCGTGGGCCAGGACATCTTCCTGACCCCGGGCGAGCCGACCAGGGCCATCACTCTGATCTGCATTGCGCTGTTCATCGGCGCCATGGGCAAGTCCGCGCAGGTGCCGCTGCATGTCTGGTTGCCGGACTCGATGGAAGGCCCGACACCGATCTCGGCGCTGATCCACGCCGCGACGATGGTGACCGCCGGCATCTTCATGGTCGCGCGCATGTCGCCGCTGTACGAGTTGTCGGACGATGCGCTGCACTTCGTGCTGGTGATCGGCGCGACGACGGCGCTGTTCATGGGCCTGCTGGGCCTCGTCAACAATGACATCAAGCGGGTCATTGCCTACTCCACGCTGTCTCAACTCGGTTACATGACTGCGGCGCTGGGCGCTGGCGCCTACGGCGCCGGCATCTTCCACCTGATGACCCACGCCTTCTTCAAGGCGCTGCTGTTCCTGGCCGCCGGCTCGGTCATCATCGCGATGCACCACGAGCAGGACATGCGCCGCATGGGGGGCCTGCGCCGCTACCTGCCCATCACTTACTGGACCTGCCTGATCGGGGCGCTGGCGCTCGTGGGCTTCCCCGGATTCTCCGGATTCTTCTCGAAGGACATCATCATCGAGGCCGTCAAGCGCACCGCAATCGACGGCCATCGCTATGCGTACTGGTGCGTGCTGGTCGGCGTGTTCGTGACGGCGCTCTACACCTTCCGGCTGATGTTCATGACCTTCCACGGTCGCGAGCGCATGGACGAACACACGCGCGAGCACCTGCACGAAAGTCCCTGGGTCGTGACGCTGCCGCTCATCGCGCTGGCCATTCCATCGGTCGTGATCGGCTGGCTGACGGTCGGCCCGGTCGTGTTCGGCGATTTCTTCGGTGGAGCGCTGGTGCACGATGCCGCGGGGCCGCTCGCGAGAATCGGCGAGGAATTCCATGGACCCAGCGCGTTCCTGACGGAGGCGTTCGGGTCGCCGGCCGTGTACCTGGCGCTCGCCGGCATCGCCACGGCCTGGTTCCTGTACCTGAAGCGCCCGGAGCTGCCGGACGCGATCAGCAAGCGGTTCTGGCGGCTCTACCGCCTGCTGGTCAACAAGTATTACTTCGACTGGTTCAACGAAAACGTCGTGGCGGCCGGTGTGCGTGGTTTCGGCACCGGGCTGTGGAGGAGGGGTGACGAAATCGCCATCGACGGCATCCTGGTCAATGGCACGGCGCGCGCGGTCGGTGCGATTGCGGCGGTCGTCCGGCGCGTGCAGACCGGGTACCTCTATCACTATGCCTTCGCGATGATCATCGGCCTCGCGTTGTTGCTCGGCTGGCTGCTGCTGAGGGCATGAGGATGCAGGCAATCGCAAACCTGCTGAGCTGGCTGGTGTGGCTGCCGATCGCGGGTGGCGTCGCCGTACTCATGCTGGGCGACCGGCGTATCGCCGCGGCCCGCTGGACGGCCCTGGCCGCATCGGTCGCCGTGCTCGGGCTCTGCGTGCCGCTGTGGCAGCAATTCGACGTCACGACCCCGGCATTGCAGTTCGTGGAGCACCGGCCGTGGATCGGGGCGGTCAATGCCTGGTATCACCTCGGCATCGACGGCATCGCGCTGCCGCTGATCGTGCTGACCGCATTCATGACGCCGCTGGTCGTGATCGCCGCCTGGTCCACGATCGAGACCCGGCCGGCGCAGTTCTTTGCCGCCTTCCTGATCATGGAAGGCCTGATGATCGGCGTGTTCGCCGCGGCCGATGCGCTGCTGTTCTACGTGTTCTGGGAAGCGATGCTGATCCCGATGTTCCTGATCATCGGCGTCTGGGGTGGGGCGCGGCGGGTCTACGCGACCATCAAGTTCTTCCTGTACACGTTCCTGGGCTCGGTGTTGATGCTGGTCGCCTTGATCTACCTGTACCTCGAAAGCGGCAGCTACGAGATCGCCGCCTTCCAGCACCTGCCGCTCGGCATGACCGAGCAGTTGCTGATCTTCCTGGCGTTCTTCGCCGCGTTCTCGGTCAAGATCCCGATGTGGCCGGTACACACCTGGCTGCCGGATGCGCACGTCGAGGCGCCGACCGGCGGGTCCGTGATACTGGCCGCCATCATGCTGAAGATGGGTGGCTACGGCTTCCTGCGCTTCAGCCTGCCGATCACGCCGGATGCGAGCCGCGAACTGGACTGGCTCGTGATCTCGCTGTCGCTGATCGCGATCGCCTACATCGGCTTCGTCGCACTCGTCCAGCGCGACATGAAGAAGCTGATCGCGTATTCCTCGATCGCGCACATGGGTTTCGTGACGCTCGGCGCCTTCATCGCCTTCGATATCGCATCGCGCACCGGGTCGATCTCCGGCGCGGCGATGGGCCTCGACGGCTCGATGGTGCAGATGGTGTCGCACGGGCTGGTTTCGGGTGCGCTGTTCCTCTGTGTCGGCGTGCTGTATGACCGGCTGCACACGCGCGAGATCAGCGCCTATGGCGGCGTCGTCAACACCATGCCGGTATTTGCGTTCTTCGCGGTGGTGTTCGCGATGGCCAATGCCGGGTTGCCGGGCACCTCCGGCTTCGTCGGCGAGTTCCTGGTGATCATCGCGAGCTTCAAGGCGAATTTCTGGTACGCATTTGTCGCCGCGCTGACGCTGATCCTGGGCGCCTCGTACACCCTGTGGCTGGTGAAGCGCGTGATCTGGGGCGACGTCGGCAATGACGGCGTCGCGTCGCTGAAGGACCTCAATCCGCGCGAGTTCCTGGTGCTGGCGGTGCTCGCCGCCGCGGTCCTGCTGGTCGGCGTCTGGCCCGCGCCGCTGCTGGACGTCATGCGCCCGACCCTCGAGCTGCTGGTCCAGCAACTGATGGTCAGCAAGCTCTGAGACCCAAGCAATGCAAGCGATGACGACGGCAATGACATTCGCTGACCTCGCGCCCGCCGCTGCGGAAATATTCCTGGCAGTCGCGGCCTGCGCAATCCTGCTGATCGACGCATTCCTGCCGGAGGCGAAGCGCGGGCTGAGTTTCGTGCTCGCCATCATCGCGCTCGCCGGTGCCGCCTGGGCGACATCCATGGTCGCCGTGCCCGGGCGGACGATCGCGCTCTACGGCCACTTCGTCGCCGATCCGATGGGCACGGTCCTGAAGTTGTTCGCCTATGGCGCGGCGGCCGTGGCGCTCTTGTACTCGCGCGACTACCTGGCCAAGCGCGGCCTGATGCGCGGCGAATACCTGGTGCTCGCGCTGTTCGTGGTCATGGGCATCCAGGTGATCATCTCGGCGGGCAGCCTGCTGTCGCTGTACCTGGGGATCGAGATCATGTCGCTGTCGCTCTATGCGATGGTCGCCTTTGATCGCGACAACGGCATCGCGGCGGAGTCGGCAATGAAGTATTTCGTGCTGGGCGCCATCGCCTCCGGCACGTTGCTGTACGGCATGTCGATCCTGTACGGCGTGACGGGCACGATACTGCTCGCCGGGCTCGCCGGGGCAGTGCAGGGTGGCGAAGCGTCAAGCATCGGCCTGCTGCTCGGGCTCGCATTCATCGTGGTCGGCGTCGCCTTCAAGTTCGGCGCCGTGCCATTTCACATGTGGTTGCCGGACGTCTATCACGGCTCTCCCACGGCGGTGACGCTGTTCATCGGCTCGGTCCCGAAGATCGCATCGTTTGCGCTCGCGTTCCGGCTGCTGGCCGAAGGACTCGGCGGCGCGGTCGACGCCTGGCGGGACATGCTGATCGTGCTGGCCGTGCTGTCGATGACGATCGGCAATGTGGTCGCCATCGCGCAGACCAACATCAAGCGCATGCTGGCCTATTCGACCATCTCGCATGTTGGCTTCATCCTGCTCGGCATCCTTGCCGGCAACGCCGTCGGGTACCGGGCGGCGATGTTCTACACGCTGACCTACGTGATCATGGCGACCGGGGGCTTCGGCGTCGTGCTGCTGATGTCGCGCAAGGGTTTCGAGGCGGAACAGCTCGACGACTACAAGGGACTGAACCGCAGGAGCCCGTGGTTCGCGTTCGTCATGCTGCTGATGATGTTCGGCATGGCGGGCGTGCCGCCGACCGTCGGATTCTGGGCGAAGGTGCAGGTCATCTCGGCGGTGCTGGATATCGGGTTGACCTGGCTCGCTGCACTCGCCGTGCTCCTGTCCGTCATCGGCGCCTATTACTACCTGCGCATCGTCAAGTTGATGTACTTCGATGAGGCCACGGGCCGCGAGCCGCTGGAGGCGGGTGGCGCATTCCGGCTGGTGCTGAGTCTGAACGGCCTCGCCGTGCTCGCCATCGGCCTGTTCCCCGGGCTCTTGCTGCTGGTTTGCGCGCACGTGCTACCATAAAGAGCAGTTTCGAGACAAGTGTGGAGACGCGAATTGCGTAGCGTAATCCTGGCTTTCCTGATCGGCCTCGCGGCGCCACTGGCCTTGCCGCAGGAAAGTCAGGACGCACCGGACAAGTCGGCGGCAACGGTTGCTGCTCCCGCCGAGGCGAAGTCCGAGGCTGTTCCAGAATTCAAACCACCGGCGGGATTCCACGTCAGGAAGCGTGGCGATGTGACCGTTTATTGTCGGAAAGATTCGGACATCGGAACACGATTCGCGGCCGAAAAATGCTACTCCCGGGAGCAATTGGCGGAACTCGAGGCTGCGACCGAGGCCAATAAGCGGGAGTTCGATCAACATCGCCGCGTGTGTTCAAACCCTGCGGTTTGCGCAGGCGGCTGAGCGCCCGGTTCGCGTTGCGTCAGGCGAGCCCCG
>JAHFSF010000165.1 GCA_023265875.1 Gammaproteobacteria bacterium
CCGCTCGAGCCCGCGTTCCTGGAGTCCGGCCTGGGCCCGCTGCTGCCGGTGCTGCGCGGCAAGCGTGTCGAAGTCCGGAAACTGGGGCTCTGGGGTCCGATCTATCCGCACGAGCATGGCGGACTCGGCCTCGACCTCGTGACCCATGGTCTCATCTCGGAAGCGCTGGGGCGCTGCCCGCTCGGACATTTCGTCTTCGGCTGCAATGCTCCGGACGCCGGCAATGTCGAATTGCTCCATGAATATGGCAGCGCCGCGCAGAAACGCCGCTGGCTCGCACCGCTGGTCGCCGGCGAAATCCGCAGTTGCTTCGGCATGACCGAGCCGGGCAACAGCGGCGCCAATCCACTGATGCTGGAGACCCGCGCGGCGGCCGAGGGCGGCAGCTGGGTGCTGAACGGGCGCAAGTGGTTTACGACCGGTGCCGATGGCGCCAGCGTCTGCATCGTCATGGCGGTGACCGACCCCGAAAGCCCACCCCACGGGCGGGCCAGCATGTTCCTGGTGCCAACCGACACCCCTGGCTACCGGCTGATCCGCAACACGCCGGTAATGGGTCACGTCGGGACCGATTTGTTTTCGCACGGCGAGATCTCGTTCGAGGATTGCCGGATCCCGATGGACCACCTGCTGGGTCCGCGTGGCCAGGGATTCCGGCTGGCGCAGTCCCGGCTCGGGCCCGGGCGTATCCATCACTGCATGCGCTGGCTCGGCATCTGCGAGCGTGCACTGGCAATGATGATCGAGCGCGCCGCGACGCGTGTCATCGATGCAGGCGGCCGGCGGCTCGGCGACAGCGACATCGTGCGGGCCTGGATTGCGGAGAGCGCCGCCGAAATCCGCGCGGCGCGGCTGCTCGTGCTGCACACGGCCTGGCTCATCGGCCAGGTGGGCGCCAAGGCTGCGCGCGATGAGATCGGCATGATCAAGTTCCACGTTGCCGACGTGCTGCAGAAAGTCGTCGATCGCGCGCTGCAGGTGCACGGTGGGCTCGGCATGACCGACTACACGCTGCTCGCCTGGTTCTTCCGCGAAGAGCGTGCGGCGCGTATCTACGATGGGCCGGACGAAGTGCACAAGATTTCGGTCGCCAGGCACATGCTGCGCTTAGCTGCCGGATGAGCCTCGTGGATGCAGCCGGTGCGGTGCGCGCCGGCGAAGGACTGGACACGGGCCGGCTCGGCGCGTACCTGGCCCGGCATCTGCCGGACCTCGGGCTGCCGCTGGAGCTTCGGCAATTCCGCTCCGGATTTTCGAACCTGAGTTACCTGGTGATGGCCGGCCCGCGGCAGCTCGTGCTGCGGCGTCCGCCGGCCGGCACCCGGCCGACGTCCGGCCACGACATGAGCCGCGAGTTTCGCGTGCTGTCAGCATTGCGCCCGGGGTTCCCGGAGTGCCCGCAGCCGCTGCACTACTGCGCTGACGAATCCGTGATCGGCACGCCCTTCTATGTGGTTGAACGCATCCTGGGCATCATCCTGCGCCGCGACTACCCGCCGGAACTCGCAGCGGCGCCGGCGCTGGTCCGGGCCCAGCAGGAGGCGCTGATCGAGGTGCTGGCGCGGTTGCATCGCGTGGATTATCGCGCGCTCGGGCTCAGCGATCTCGGCAGGCCCGACGGCTACGTCGCACGGCAGGTCCGGGGCTGGACCGAGCGCTATGCGAAGGCGTGGACTCCCGATGCGCCGCAGGCCGGTGACGTCACTGGCTGGCTCGCGGCGCATCAGCCGCCGGAATCAGGGCGGGCCGCACTGATCCACAACGACTTCAAGCTCGATAATGTCGTGTTCGATGCACACGATCCCGCGCGACTGATCGGAGTGCTCGACTGGGAAATGGCGACGGTCGGCGACCCGTTGATGGATGTCGGTTGCTCATTGGCCTACTGGATCGAGGCGGGCGACAGTCCGGAGATGCAGGCAACGCGCATGCTGCCGACACATCTGCCTGGCTCGCTCGGGCGGGCGGAAGTCCTCTGCCGCTATTCGGATGCGAGTGGAATCCCGATTGAAAATTTCCGCTTCTACCGTGTCTTTGGCCTGTTCCGGCTCGCCGTGATCACGCAACAGATTTTCTATCGTTTCCATCACCGGCAGACGCAGGATGAGCGTTTCGCCGCACTGGGCCCGATGGCGCACGTCCTGGTCCGCTGCGCGGCCCGCGAGGCGCTGGCATGAGGCATGAGATGGTCTGACGGCCAGAATCGTTCAGTCCACGTTCAGCGGTCGCCTGCGATGCTGCGGGGAGTAGAATGCCCCTGAAGGCCCATCATGGCCTTGACAGGGGTGGGAGGGAGGAGCGATTGACGATGGATTTCCGCAGCCAATGGTGGCTTGCCACTTTGCTCGCGGCCCTGTTTCTGGCCGCGCCGGCATTCGCCGAAGATCCGCCGCCGGCGAACGGCGAGAAGTGCATCGAACAGTGCGACGCCGAGTCGGACAAGTGCATGGCGGATACCGATGGGGACACGGACAAGCAGCAGGCTTGCGATGATCGCTACTCGGAGTGCCTCGACGCTTGCCCGTAGAGCGCCAGCCAGCAGGACCCCTGCAAGTAGAGCCCTGCCAATCGCGGGTCCCACCCCGGCGGTTGATAATTCAAACTTTTCGTATATATTGCGCAGCCCGAAGCTTGTCGGGTTTCTGGTGGATATCTTTGATTTCGCTAGGAATTCACCCTCATGAAAGAGCGCAATGATGAGCCCTTTGACCTCGAGGACGAGTTTCTCGGGGAGTCCAGCAGCGACCAGGATGGGGACCTCGACCGGTTGATTGTCGTCGAACGCCGCCCCAAAGGACCGCGCCGGCCCGTGCAGCAGTCCGCCTGGAGCCGGGTGGAAGACGTGCTCGCCGAGCGGCGCCTGAAGCGCGAACTTTCCGAGTACGTCGATCCGGACGAAGCCTGAGTTCTTGCTGACGCGGTGGGAGCACGCCGCACAGGCCGTATTCCGCAAGGGATGCGGCCTTTTGCTTTTGGCGGTGCCCGATGACTGAACTGAGCCAGCGCCACCTGTGGCTGCTGGTGGCGATCAATGCGGTCTGGGGCTTCAACCTGGTCGCGGTGAAGGTGGGAGTGAACGAATTCCCGCCCATATTCCTCAGTTTCCTCCGCTTCATGATCGTGGGACTCGCCGTGCTGCCTTGGCTGCGTGTCCGGCGCGGCGAGATGCGCTGGTTGCTGGTGGCGGCGATCTGCGGTGGCGGCCTGCAGTTCGCATTGATGTTCTGCGGTGTCGCGATGTCGCAGAATATGTCATCGGTCGCGATCGCCGGGCAGCTTGGCGTGCCGTTCGCGACGCTGCTGTCCGTCGCCGTGCTGGGCGAACGCGTCCGCTGGCGGCGCTGGCTCGGCATCGCCCTGTCATTCGCCGGCATTGTCGTGCTCGGTTTCAACCCCCAGGTCCTTGCGTCGTGGCGTGGCTTCCTGCTGCTCGTCGTCGCCGCGTTCATTGGATCGATCGGGTTGGTGGCGATCAAGCGCATGCATGAGTTGAAGCCGCTGGAGTTGCAAGCCTGGTTGTCGTGGGCCAGCCTGCCCGTGCTCCTGCCGCTGTCGCTCTGGCTGGAAGACGGACAATTCGATAGCCTGCGCAACGCGGACCTCGCCGGCGTGGGCGCGGTGCTGTACTCGGCATTGCTTGCAAGCCTGTTCGCGCACACCGCGTACTTCGCCCTGGTTCACCGGTATTCTGTCACCACGGTCGCGCCGATCACGGTGCTCAGTCCGGTATTCAGCATCGCCTTCGCGATCCTGCTGCTCGGCGACGTGCTGGACTGGCGAGTGGTCACGGGCGGCGTGATGACCCTGGCCGGCGTCGCCGTCATCATTTCGCGCGAGGGCAAGATCGCCAGGGCTGGAACCTGAGCGGGTAGCAGGCGCTCAGGGGGTGACCGTTTGGTGGCATGCTGAAGGTGCGGATTCACCCGCTCCGAGACTGGCCGGCGTTCCTGTATTCGAGAATGGTTGATGGCCGGAATGGCCCCGGCTTGCAGTCGTAACGGCCAGCCGTTAAGGTGATCGGTGTCGGATCGCAGGCAGTGCCGAAGTGGGCGCTGACGCAGAAACGAGCGGGGTCGCGGCCCGGAATCGAGGATCGTGCGAACGGCGCAAGAATCGGAGGGTTGAGCAGGCCGCATATGGCGAGTGCGAACATCTATACGGCAGGGGCATCGCGCCGGTCGGCTGTTGTGGTCGCGATCCTTGTCCTGCACTTCGGTTTCTTCCTGGCCCTGAAGGCGGGACTCGTCAGGGCGGGACTGCTTGCGCTCCAGGACGCCTCGATCATGGATCTGCCGCCACCGCCGCCACCGCCCAAGGACCTCGAGGAACCGCCGCCGCCGCCACCGGTTGACGTGCCGCCGCCGCTCGTGCCGCCTCCGCTGATCGATCTGCCGACCTTTGAAGGGATCTCCACGGCGATCACGGCCCGGGTAGCCGAGGCGGCACCCCAGCGGGCGCAGCCGCAGGCGCCGGCACACCAGGTCCAGATCACGCCGCCGAGGATCAAGGCGCGTGGCGACCGGGTCGCCGCGGCGATCAACTCCTGCTACCCGTCTGCCTCCCGGCGCCTGAGCGAGGAGGGGCGCGTGGTCGTGACAATTACGATCGATGCCGCGGGCAAGGCGGGAGCGATGCACGTCGCGCAGAGCAGCGGGTTCGAGCGGCTCGATGGCGCGGCCGAGTGTGTGATCCGCAAACTTCCTTTCGACCCGGGCAAGCGCGATGGCCAGCCGTACGAGGCACAGGCCACATTGCCCATCGTATTCAAGCTGGAGTGACGCAGCAGAAATCGTCCGGGACCGGCGAGAGCGATGCCGCGTAGATCGGCAGTGTCTTTCCGGAATACTTGTATCTGTTAGAGGAACGGTAGCATGGCAGCTGAAACTGGAATGACCGACAACCCTTATGGCATCGAAGGGATGTGGAACCAGAGCGACTACGTCGGCAAGGGCGTGTTCGTCATTTTGATCGTGATGTCGCTGTGGTCATGGCTGGTGATGATCAACAAGTGGCTGGACCAACGTTCGTTGAAGAAGGCCGCAACCGAGGCGGAAAAGACCTTCTGGTCCGCTGGGACGGTGCAGGAAGGCGTTGGCAGGCTCAAGGGCAAGGCCAATCCCTTCCGTGACATCGCGCAGGATGGCCTG
>JAHFSF010000166.1 GCA_023265875.1 Gammaproteobacteria bacterium
TTGAAACTGGGTGCGACCACGATCGGTCCACCGAAGCCGATCCGGGTGCCGTTCATCGCGATCACGCGGTAGTAGGCCGGCGTACTGACCGGCACCAGCGGCCTCCGGTATGGGGAACCTGTGGCTGGTTCAAATGCCGCCAGCGGTCGGCGGCCCTGCAGCTGGTCCGTTGACGGCGCGATATAGACCCGATAACTGGTTGCCCCGGGAGCGGCCGCGAAATAAACCGTGTGGCCGGGGTTGGGGTTGCCTGGATCGTCGGGGTCGGTGAGCTTTGCCTTGGCTTTGTTGCTGGTGACCGCGGTCCATTCCACTTCGCCGGGCACGGGACCCGGCTCGGCTGACACGGGGTTGCTTTCCGGTCCGGTGCCGCCGCTCGTTTCGGCAACGATCCGGTAGCGATAGGTGACGAAATTGGTCAGGCCCGTGTGCAGATAGCCGGTCGTTGTTATGTCTTTGATTACATTGGTTAATTCGCCACCGGCCTCGTTGGACCACTTGATCCGGTATTTCTTGGCGCCAGTGACCGCATTCCAGCTGAGTTCGACCTGGCCGTCGCCCGCTTCAGCGAATGGCCGGGCGGGCGCCGCGTGGGGAGGGCTGCCGCCGCCACTGCAGCTGCCCAGGATCAGCGCGGCGAACAATGCGCAAACTGCGGGTGCCGCCCCTGCGGCGGCGCTCTTTCCGGATGACATTGAGTTGAAGTCCCGTGGTCCAGTGGAGGGTCTGCGTCCGATAGACGGCCGCGACCACCGACAGTTCCGCCGCAAGCCGCCGGCGGCCCGAATCATGTTCCGCGCAGTATACCGGGAACCGCGGACCGTTCCGGCAGCGGTATGCCGTTCAGGCGACGGCGGGACGAAAGTCCAGGCGGGTCGCGGATGGCACGCAATAGATCTCGACCGGGCGTGAGCGCCCGCGCAGCGTCATCGGCGGCAATTCGAGAATTCCGTCGGCTTCCACCGCGAGCGCCTGCCATACCGAGCGCGAGAACAGGACCTCGCCGGCACGGGCACGCTGCACCAACCTGGCGGCGACGTTGACCGTGTCGCCAATCAGCGTGTAGCTGGGCCTTTCCGGCGCACCGACATCGCCGATGATCACGTCACCGGCGTTGATGCCGATGCCGATACCGGTATCAAGGCCGAGGTGTGTCTTCCAGTCCCCGGCGAGGCGGCCAAAACTGGCAATCATCTGCCGCGCCGCCGACAGGGCGCGTGTGCTCGCGTCGGGCTCGGCGCGCGGCACGCCGAATCCAGCCATGAGTCCGTCGCCCGCCATGTGGAAAACGGTGCCACCGTGATCGGTCGTGATGGCTGACAACAACGAGAAGTAGTCGTTCAGCAGCGGCACCACGCGGTCCGGGCTCAGCCGTTCCGCGATCGCGGTGAATCCCCGCATGTCCGCGAACAGCACCGTCCCGGAGACGCGTGCATGGCCGGCCAGGAGATTGCGCGAGCGTGCCGTGCAGCGGCAGGTTCCCAGCTGGTGCAACTCGATGACATTGCCGGCCGGGTCGCTGACGAACAGCTGTCGCGATTCGGGTCCAAATTCGCCTGGCAGCATGCGATAGGGCACTCCAAGCCGGTTGAGCTCGGCCTGGGCGTCGGCGATATTGGCAACGGCAAGCGCCACGTGCGGCCCGGTGGGATCGATGGCGTCTCCGTGGCCGTTCCCGGCGCCGGTAGCGCCGATCAGGTGGA
Organism: Gammaproteobacteria bacterium; assembly: GCA_023265875.1. GTDB lineage: Bacteria > Pseudomonadota > Gammaproteobacteria > Steroidobacterales > Steroidobacteraceae > SCUD01. The sequence goes on from JAHFSF010000166.1 coordinate 1,704, forward strand.
TCTGCGCCGCAGGTCCCGCATTGATACGGTGATCCGGCAGGCCGGGCCGGGCCGCCAGGCCGTCGTCGATGCCGAGGCCCAGCAGCTCGGTGTAAAACCGCCGTGCATCCGCGGTTGCGGATGGTGTCGAACCGACCCGAACCGCGTGGCGGTGCAGTTCGACGACTTTCAGGCTCATGGACTGAAGATCTCGACCGTCAGGTCAACCGCGCGCTCGTCGCCTGGTGCCAGCGACCCGACGCCGATCACTTTGCGCGCGATCTCCTTGCCCTTGGCATCGCGGATCACGACGACGACGGAATACTCCCCCGGGCTGTCCGCTTCCTGTCGTGAGAACCGGCCCGAAACCTTCAGCGCGACCTGTCCGGGCAGCTCCACCTTCCTGTTGCTGCGCCGCTCGAAGCGCAGGTGATGCTGGCACGACGGGCAGACGGAAGCGCTCTCGAGAATCGTGGCCCGGCAGTGCGGGCACGATCGAGTCTTGCCGATCGCTATCGAGCGCCGGTCCATTGCAATGCCGCGAATCAGTTACGTCCGGTCGATTTCGGGCTGCCGGTCTCGCTCCAGCCGAATTCCGCACGGCCGCGCATCCGCGCACCGCCGGCGACCGACAGGGAACCCGCATTGACGTCACCGTTGATGACTCCCGTCTGGTGCAGTTCGACCTTATGGGCGCTTTCGATATTTCCCTCGATTTCGCCGGCGACGATGACGGACCCGGCGCGCACCGATCCCGCCAGATGGGCCTCTGGCTCGATGGTCAGGGTGCCATCCACGTGGACGTCGCCCTTGAAGCGTCCCGAAATCCGGACATGGCCAGATCCCTCGATCTTGCCCTCAAAGGTCAGGCCCGTCGCGATGATGGACTCCTTGAGTTCCTTCCGTGCTGCGCTCGAAACGGCCGTGATGGGCACGGCGGGCACCGGTTCGGGCCGAGCGCGGCTGGCGCTCATCCCGGTGCCCGGCGGCTCGCTGGGCTCTACTGCATCCCTTGCAACGATGTCCTTCCAAATCGCCATGACAGCTCCTCCGGGTGGGCGGAAGTCTAGAGTAGCCACTTGGACGCCCTCCGGCGAGAGAACTGGTGCACGACTGGCAGCGACTCCCAATTGCGGCCGCCGGGAGAGGGCTGCCCCAAAACCTCCAAGGTGGGATCAGCCAGCTCAATTCCGGCGCCCGGACGCCTTCTCGAGGGTTTTGCAGGCCCTAATACAGGCCTGGCAGATAGCCCTGTGCCGGTGCCATGACTCTGGGCAGGGGCAGTCGCGCCGTCACCTGCGCCTTCTGGAATGGGGCTGAAGGAATCCCCATGATCTGGCCACAGGCCCCGGTCCCGAGCCAGGCCAGCGCAGCAGCCGTTGAACTCTCGGAACCGTCCCCTGGGGCCCGGCCCAGGTCATCCGCCGCGGCACAGGCGAAGGCGAGGGTGGAGGCCAGTCCGTCGAAGTAGTCGCCTTCGTTGTTCGCGTTGGTGGTCCGGAACGTGATCAGTCGCAGTCGGAAGTCGCAACCATTCAGGTCGAACGCGGACTGGCCGACCGGCTTGCCATAGGTGTCCGCGCCCACAATCGCAACTTCGGCCCAGGACTTCATCGAATTGATGACCAGCTCGCTCGCGGAGGCCGTCCCGCCGGTCGTGATGAAAGCGATCCTGACGGGCGCCACGGATTCGGGCTGGGCCTGGAAGCGGCGAATCGAGTCGTTGGCCGCCTTGCGGGCGTTGAAGCGAGTGCGACTGTAGATATCGTTGGCGGCTCGATCGGCGCCGTGCAGGTCGCCGACCAGCTCGGCAACGCTGACCAGGCCGCCGCCGTTGTACCGGAAATCGACGATCAAGTTCTGGATGCCCAGCGCGCGGAACTGCGCGAAAGCACTGCGCAGGGGCGCTGCGGCGGTGGATATGAAGGTGCGCAGGTTGATGTATCCAACCTGCACCGATGGATTGGACGGCAGCGTGAGGACTGCGGTGCCGCCCGCGATCGGCACCGGCGCGATCGTGACGACACGCTTGGTGAGAATCACGTCCGCTGGCGTCTGGCCGTTCCAGTGCCGGATCCTGAAGCCGCGCTGCACGCCCTCGGTGGATGGCCCGAAGGCCTGCTCGAGGTTCGGGTCGGTCGCCAGGATCGTTGCCATCGCCACATAGCCGCTGCCGGAATCCACCGCGATGATTTCGTCGCCGCGCGTCAGCCCACCCTCGGATGCCGGGCTGCCCTCGTACACATCCGGCAGGAACAGCTGGTTGCCCTGAATGCTGACCCGCAAGCCGAAGCCGATGAACTGGCCCTCCTGCAGGAAGGAACTGTCGGCCGCCGGCGTCGTCAGGTAGCTGAAGAAACGATCCTTGCCCTGGGCGCGGGCAGTCGCCGTCAGCGCATCGAGCAGGTCCTGCGCCGTCGTGAAATTGCCGATGCTGACCGAGGCCGGCAGCAGATCATCGAACAGGTACCACTCGCGCGTCGCATCCAGCACGAACTGTTTCTGTTTTGTCGCCGAGCAGGCTCCGCCCGTCGACATGCCACCGCCCGAACCACTGCCGCCGCAGCCAGCCAGCACGACGGTTGCAAACGCTGCGGTCGCGGTCAGCAGGAACGGTCGGCAATGGTTGAGCATCAGGCCTCCACCGGACGAGGCGTGCTGCAACTCCGGTCTCAGGCGAGCTGGGCTCCGAGCAACTTCAGGCGACGGTGCTGCATGCGCAACTGGAACAGGATGGCGCGGGTCTCGGTCCGGAAACTGGCTTCCTCCCAGCGCTGGACCATCCGCTCGCGCGTCCTCGTGTACCAGGAATCGGTGACTTTCGACCATTCTGCGAGGGTCGCGACGAAGAGGTCGTATTCACGCGCGATTCGCAGGCGCAACTGCTCGAGATCGACGTGCGGCAGGTGCGATTTCCGGCGCTCGAAATGATCCTGGACGCGGCGGAACTGCATCGCGAGGCGCGCGCGCTGGATGACGACGTCCGGCGTGCATTTGAGCCGGTACGTGATCCCGAGATGGGACAACCCGGAGATGATCCACTTGCTCGGGTCCCATTGCCACCAGCGGACGCCATTGCGGTAATCGTGCGCGAACTGGTGGTGGAAGTTGTGGTAACCCTCGCCATAAGTCAGGAACGCGAGCCAGCCATTATCGCGGGCGCTGTTCTCGTCGCTGTAAGGCTGCCGTCCGCAGGCATGGGCGGCCGAGTTGATCAGGAAGGTGAAGTGGTGGCTGACGACCAGGCGCAGCACGCCGGCCAGCAGGAATACGCCCCACAGGTCGCCGTGCAGCCAGCCAAGCGCCAGCGGCACCAGCACGTTCAGGCCGATCGCGAGCGGGTAATAGAACCGGTGCTGGAATGCGACCAGCGGATCGCGCTGCAGGTCGCGGACATTGTCGAGACGCCATTCACCGCTGGGATAGCGGCGCAGCATCCAGCCGATGTGCGAAAACCAC
>JAHFSF010000167.1:0-2957 GCA_023265875.1 Gammaproteobacteria bacterium
CGGACAACATCGACCGTTGCCCGAACACATCGCCTGGTATCGCTGTCGACGCCATCGGCTGCTTCAAGGAAGTCACTCTGCGCGGCCTGCTGTTCGCGACCGATTCGGCCGAGCTGACTGCCGACGCGCGTGGCGAGCTCGATACGGCGATCGCCAATTACAAGAGCCTGCCCGCGGACATCGCCGCCGGCACGTCGATCGCCGTCGAGGGACATACCGACAGCACCGGTTCCGATGCGCATAACCAGGACCTGTCACAGCGCCGTGCCGATACGGTGGGCAAGTACCTGACCGACGCCGGCCTGAGGGCGGTGACGGCGAAAGGTCTCGGCGAATCGAGCCCGGTCGATTCCAATACGACCGCGGAGGGCCGCGCCAACAATCGGCGCGTGGTCGTCAGGGCCACCCGCTGACGCGAGTCCGTTGAACTGACAAGGCCGGCACCCATGCGGGTGCCGGCCTTTTTCTTTCCCCGTCCGCCCGGCCGCAGCTAATCTGCCTGCACACGGTCTTCTTCAGTGCCGTCGCGGGTGGTCGTGGAAGAACCGCCGCGCTGGACCGTGCGCTCAATAACGCCAGACGCGTCAGATGATGAGTTTCAACATGTGATCGATGAGCTCTTCGAACGAGATCATCGTCAACAACAGCGGCGCCACTGGCAACAGCGTGGTAACCGCCAGCCGGAGCACGGCCTGCAGGTCAAACGGTATGAACGTCATGCCCTTGACCACCCCGAAGCTGGTGCCCATGTCGGCAAGGGACTGAATATCCGCGCTCCCCATCAGCGGCTCGCCCGGCTGTGATTTGTCGTGCAGCCACTTGCGGTCGAACTCCCGCACGTAGCGGCCAGCCAGGCTCCCGTACTCGCGCAAGCCCATGCGCCTTGCGGCCTCGAGTTGCGGACTGAACACCAGCAATGGCACGAGCACCACGAGAAACAGGAAAGCGACCATTCCGAACAACTCGACCTTGAAATCCGGCAGCGCGGCCCCGGTGTAGAAGATCCGGTTGCCGATCAGCCCGGCAAGCATGACGCCTTGCGACAGCAACAGCGGCGATAACGCGAAACCCACCGAAGCGAGAAAGCCCAGCCCGCCGCAGCGGTCCGGATGGGTCGGCATGATATGCAACTCGATGCGCGACACCTGCCACAGAAAGCGTGCCCAAATGAACAGCCGGAAAAACCAGCGAAAAAGCAGGAACTGATACACCGGCAGGCTTACGCAGCCGAACCACCAGCCCGCCAGCGAAGGCCGCCACTGGCCATCCACGGTCACCCCGTGCCAGCTCGCGACGTCAATTGCCATGTGGCTGCGCCAGATGTACAGCACGCCGACACCGTACACAAAGGCGAGCAACAGGCCCTCCGCGGAAAACGAATTTCGCAATTGTGTGGTCGAGGCGATCGCAGCCTGATATTGATCCCACGCCGCATCCGGAATCAGGCCGCGGTCGGTAAACTGGCGTACGATCACCTGAAACCGCCTGTGCGCGATTACTTCTGCGACGAGCAGCAGCGGCACTGCGGCCAGCAGGCGCAGGTGGCTTTCGAAGTCGTAAAGAAACGGCATCACCACGCCGTCGCCCCAGGCTTTCCCCTCGGCGATCGCCAGCACCAGCAGCGGCACCCACGTCAGCACCGCCAGCACGACAACGCGCCGACCCGGCAACTCGAGCGCGGCGCCTGTCAGCCCCGTCCGGCGCCAGATCTCAAACAGGGGCCCGCCGAGGAAGAGCGAGAATTCGGGCGGCTGCTGGCGGGGATTCGCGGCATTCATGGCCGCTACCTTACCTCAGGCCTTCGCATGGCGTCATTCAGAACGCCGCGACCCGTTGAATGACCCAGAACATGGCGATGCTGCCGATGGCATACGGCGGCACGAGTCCGGCCCAGCGCGGCGGCTTGAGAGGAATGCGACGGGCCAGGGCAAAGAACGCGACGACCGCAGCGACGAACAGGAGCTGGCCCGCTTCCACCCCGACATTGAAGAAAAAGAGTGCGAGCGGGATCTGGCCCTCGGGCAGGCCGATCTCGGCGAGTGCGCCAGCAAAGCCGAAGCCATGCAGCAGCCCGAAAGTGAAGGCGACGATCCACGGCGCGCGCGCGGTCAGGCCCTCGATCCCGCGCCTGGCATGGATGATTTCTGCCGCCACGAACACGATCGACAGCGCGATGACGGCCTCGACGGGCCGCGATGGCATGTGGACGAATCCAAGCGTCGCGAGGGCCAGCGTGATCGAGTGCGCGACGGTAAACGCCGTGACGGTCATGACAATCCGCCTGGCACCACGGGCGATCAGGAACAGGGCGAGCACGAACAGCAAGTGGTCGATGCCGGACAGGATGTGTTCGACGCCCAGTGAGAAGTACGTCAGCGCCACCGTGCCGCCGCCCGGCCGCTCTGGAATCGTCAGCTCTGGCGCCTGCGGAGTCAGCCGGGCGGTCCAGGTCGATCCGTCGCCGAACTCGATGCGGACCAACGTATCGGTCATCGTCGCCGAGAGCCCGTCGATGTGCAGTGATCGACCGCGTAGCGGCTCCGTCAGCCGCAGCCGCCAGGTCTGCACCGCCGCATTGCCCGTGTGCCGCGTCGCCATCGGCATGATTTCCTCGGTCACGCCCGAGAGGACCGGCGCCAGCGCGAGGCGCATCTCGCCCATCATCGGCGTCTTCCAGAGCACGTCGAGCTCGCCCGCCGGCGATTCGCGCAGTTCGAGATACGCCGGCCGCACTTCATGCGCGAAGACCGGCATCGCGAGGAACGCGAGCAGAAGCAGTGTCCACGGGCGACTGGTTTTCATCTGGTCTTGCCTTCCAGGGCCGCAATTGCGGGAGCGAGCAGTGGCTTGACGCTCTCCGTCGCCTGCACGTCGTACCTGGCGAGCAGGGCCGTGAAGTACGCATTCTTCGCCGCCGCCTCCTGCTCGCGCCGCCACTGCTCCAGCAGCTCCTCGCG
>JAHFSF010000167.1:3057-5112 GCA_023265875.1 Gammaproteobacteria bacterium
CGAGCAGTGGCTTGACGCTCTCCGTCGCCTGCACGTCGTACCTGGCGAGCAGGGCCGTGAAGTACGCATTCTTCGCCGCCGCCTCCTGCTCGCGCCGCCACTGCTCCAGCAGCTCCTCGCGCGCCTCCTCGAAGCTTCGCTGCCGGCCTTGCTCCCGCGCCGTCACGCGAACCAGGTGCAGGCCGAAACTCGACTTGACTGGCCCCTGCCAGTCACCGGGCGCGATTTCGTCCACCGCCTTCGCGAATTCCTCCCCGAACTGGCTCGCGATCTCCTGTTCGTCTGCGCCGGTCAGCGCGGCTGGCAACAGCGATGAATCGCCAAGAGCAGCCGGGTCGGAAGTCCTGCCGCCCTGGTTCAGTCGCGCCAACGCCTTGCGTGCATCTGACGCTGCCCGATCGCCGCGTTTTTCAGGGCTGAAATAGACTTGTATGAACGTAGACTTGCTGCGCGTCCGGAACCGTGCCGGATCGGCATCGAAGCGCGCGCGAAGCTCGGCATCCTCAGGTGGTGCCAGGCGGGTGGTGTCCTCCAGCATGAAATCCATCTTCTGCGCCAGCCGGCGGCGCACGACCGTGTCATCGCGGTCGAGCTCGAGGGCATGCGCCTCGCGGGCCAGCAGTTCTTCCCGAAGGTAAGCGGCAACCAGGCCCTGGAGCTCGTCTGCAGTTGGCTGGCGCTGCCATTGTCGCGTCCAGGTTTCGGCAAGCCAGGCTATTTCCCGTTCCGTGATCCGGATGGTGCGCTCAGCGCCGCCGACATTGCTTGCGTCGCGATTCAGCCAGGCGTAGGCGCCGAACAGCAGTGCACCAGCCAGCAGGAAATGAACAAGCGGCTCTCGCAGAAGTTTCATCAGGGGCATCCGCAGCCGAAGGCGCGCCACGGACATTGCGGCGCGCCCTGATCGGCCATTTTGTTCAGCTTACGGCGTATACCAGACTGGCGAGGTGTAGGCCCGCTCCTGCAGGGTCATCGGGACTTCCGCCGACATTTTGATGTTGTAGAACTTGGCGTCGTAGGCGGTCCAGCGCGGCGTCGGAATCTCGATCACGCGGACGTAGTAGAACGCGCGTTCCTTCGCGTTGAAGTTCGGGTCCTTCCAGTACGACCCGAGCAGCGCTGCGCCGATCGTATTCTTGTAGCTTGCGTCCGCCACGTCGACCGTGCTCCCGACGGGTGTCTTGCAGCGTCCGTCGGCGTCAATCTTCCGGCCATCGCTGACCGCCACGTCGTAAATGCGTTCGTGCTGCTCGCCCTTCGCATCGAGCCAGCCTTTGATGACCTGGATGCGGTCGAGATTCGCGCCCTCCGGGTCGCGCAGCGCGCGGATCAGGAATGTGGGCGCCTTCCCGGCTGGCGCTTGCCGCAGATCGCCGCCCATCGGGACGCCGCGACGGTAGCCCTCGGCGGCGAAATCGGCGCGCGAGATTTCGTCAGCGCGGAAATCCCAGCCCGCGAACAGGCGCACGGTCATGCGCGAACCGGTCGTGCCATAGACTTCCTTCCGTTCCATCGCATCGAACAGCGATGCGCGCGTGTTTTCACGCGCCCAGACCGCGGCCAGTCCGGAAGCGCCGAGCGCCCAGCCACGGGTAACCAGTTCCGGCTGGATGGCGGGTATCGCCGCGTGCTCCCAGCGCTTGGCGCTGGGCTCGGTGCCGGGTGTCTTGCCGAAGAAGTTGTTCTCTTCCACGGCGGACAGGCCGGTGTGCGCGTCGGTGCTTCCGATCAGGCCGAACTTGAAGGGGTTTGCGCCGAGTTTCTCTTCGAGTGCCAGGCCAGCCTTGAGCGCGCTGCGCGCATAGCTGCCGGGCAGCATTTCCCTGGTCGTCGCGGTGTTGCCGCCGAGATTCGACTTGCCCCAGACCTCGAAGCCCGCGAACTCGTCGGCGGGCGACAGCGACGGGTGCGTTTCGCTGGTGCCCTTCGGCTGGGTGATTTCGATCAGCGGTTCACGCTTCGCGCGGGTCTCGGCATAGGCGCGGTCGAATGGCTTGCCCGACATGGTCTCGGTCATCCACATCATGCCGTCGCTGAGATTGCCGTTGTGCGGGA
>JAHFSF010000168.1 GCA_023265875.1 Gammaproteobacteria bacterium
GCCGGCGCAGGCGCCTGTGGCTCGTTGCGATGGTGGTCGTCGTCGCAATTTTCGGCGTATTCTGGCTGGCGCGTGGCGGGCCGCTCGCCGTGGACGTTGCGCAGGTCGAAGCCCCGCCGGCCGCGGGTGGGCTCCCGGTCTTGAATGCCTCGGGCTATGTCACGGCCCGCCGCCTGGCAACGGTTTCATCGAAAGTCACCGGCCGGGTGGCGGAACTGTTGTTCGAGGAGGGTGCAGCCGTCAAGGAAGGCCAGGTCCTCGCGCGCCTCGACGCGGCAACGATCCGCGCGCAGAACGACATCGCGCTGCGACAGCGCGATGCTGCCGCGAAGGCGCTGGCCGAAGTCGAAGTCCGCTTGTCCGATGCGATCCGCAATCGCGACCGCGCGCGGGCCCTGCGGCCGCAGAATCTCGTGAGCCAGAGTGCGCTCGATTCCGCCGAGGCGGAGGCCGCGGCGCTGGCGGCGCGCCTCGAAGCCGTGCGCGCGGGGCTCGCCGTGGCCGAGTCTGCGGTGCGGCTGAGCCGGCAGGACCTCGACGATCTCGTGATCCGTGCGCCATTCACCGGCGTCATCGTGTCGAAGGATGCGCAGCCCGGCGAGATGGTGTCGCCGACATCCGCCGGTGGCGGCTTCACGCGCACCGGCATCGCGACCATCGTGGACATGGATTCACGCGAGATCGAGGTCGATGTCAACGAGGCCTACATCAACCGCGTCACTGACGATCAGCGCGTGGCCGCGGTGCTCGACGCCTATCCGGACTGGACCATTCCGTCGCGGGTGATCGCGATCGTGCCGACTGCCGATCGGCAGAAAGCGACCGTGCGGGTGCGCATCGGCTTCGAGCAGCTCGATCCGAGGATCCTGCCGGACATGGGTGTCAAGGTGCGTTTCTTCGACGATTCGCGCGACGCGCCCGCGCCGATCGGGCTGGTTCCAGCAACCGCGAGATTCGAGATCGATGGCAAGACCTACGTGTGGCGCCTCAAGGACGGCAGGGCCGAACGGGTGGAAGTGCGGCTCACGGACGAGCAGTCCGGCATGCGGGCCGTGCTGTCCGGCGTCGCCGTGGGCGACACCGTGCTGGTGGATCCTCCCGCCGATCTCGAGGAGGGCGCGCGTCTGCAGGCGCGTGAGGCCGGTTGACGGACGGGCCGATGCCAGAATCCGTCGTCGTCATCCGCGACCTGGTCAAGGAGTTCCACCGGGGCCCGGAGGTGATCCGCGTGCTGGATGGCCTGTCGCTCGACATCGCGGCGGGCGACTTCGTGGCGCTGATGGGACCTTCGGGTTCCGGCAAATCGACGCTGCTGAACTTGATCGGCGCGCTCGACCGCCCGACCAGCGGCTCCATCCGCGTCGAGGGCCTGGAGCTCCCGAACCTCACCGACGGCGCGCTGGCGCACTGGCGGGCGGGCCACGTCGGCTTCATCTTCCAGATGTACAACCTGCTGCCGGTGCTGACGGCCGAGCGTAACGTCGAACTGCCGCTACTGCTGTCGAAGCTGCCGGCCGCGGAGCGGCGGCGCCGGGCACGCGCGGCGCTCAAGCTGGTCGGTCTGGCGGATCGGGCCCAGCACCGTCCGGGCCAGCTTTCCGGCGGCCAGGAACAGCGGGTCGGCATTGCACGCGCGGTGGTCACCGATCCCACCCTGCTGTTGTGCGACGAGCCGACCGGCGATCTCGACCGCAAGTCGGCCGATGAGGTCCTCGATCTGCTCGCGACGCTGAATGCGCGCGGCAAGACCGTCATCATGGTGACCCACGATCCGCGGGCGGCGGAACGGGCCAGGCACACGCTGCACCTCGACAAGGGGCAGCTGCTGGAAGCGTTGCAGTGATCCTGAAGTTTGCGCCGCTGCTGTTCGCCAACCTGCGCCGGCACCTGCTGCGCACGGCCTTCACGCTGGGCTCGATCATCGTCGCCTTCCTGATGTTCGGCTTGCTCCAGGCCATGAAGGGCTCCTTCGATGCGGGCGCGACCATTGCGGGGCAGGACCGCCTGCTCACGCTGCACAAGGTCTCGATCGTGCAACCGCTGCCAAAGAGTTATTGGGACCAGATCCGGCGCGTGGATGGCGTGGCATTCGTCAGCCCGGTCACCTGGTTCGGCGGCACCTATCAGGACGAACGCAACCAGATTCCGGTCTTCCCGGTGGACGGTGCGACCTACCTCGATATCTATCCGGAAATCGTATTGCCGCCCGGCGTCCGCGAGCGCTGGCTGGCCGACCGGCGCGGCGCGCTGGTAGGCCGCGCGATGGCCAATCGCTTTGGATTCAAGCCCGGCCAGACAATTCCGCTGAAATCCTCGATCTGGCGCCGCGGCACCGGATCGAGTACCTGGGAGGTCAACATATCCGGCATCTTCGACGTGCAGGAGAACAAGGGCGACACGATGGGGATCATCATGCACCACGATTACTTCAGCGAGTCGCTGGCCCGCGGCAAGGGCCTGGTCGGCTGGTATGTGGTCAAGGTTCGCGACCCCGCCAAGGCGGCACGCGTCGCGCGCTCGATCGACGAACTGTTTGCGAATTCGCCCTATGAGACCACCACCTCGACCGAGAAGGCGCTGGCCCAGAGTTTCGCCAACCAGATCGGAAACGTCGGCAAGATCCTGACCGGCGTCATTGCGGCCGTGTTCTTCACGATGCTGCTGGTGACCGCCAACACCATGGCACAGTCGGTGCGCGAGCGGACCTCGGAACTGGCCCTGCTGAAGACCCTGGGCTTCACCGGCGCCGGGGTCACGGCGCTGGTGCTGGCCGAGGCGCTGATGCTGACGCTGCTCGGCGGCATCGTGGGCATGGCGCTCGCCTACTTTGCAGTTGACGCATTCGGCACGACGGCGCGCCAGTACCTGCCCATCTTCTACATTTCGCTGCCGGCCGCGCTGGTCGCGGTGCTGCTGATGATCGGCCTCGGAATTGCGGCCGGACTGTTGCCCGCCCGCCGGGCGATGCGGCTGCGGATCGTCGAGGCCTTGCGCGGGACCTGAGATGCCTGGCAGCCAGCTCATCCGCCAGGTCTTCGCCGTCACCGTCATGAACCTGCGGATGGTCCCGGCGCGTGCAGGTACCGCGCTCGTGTCGGTCGTCGGCATCGGCGGCGTGGTGGCGGTGCTGGTCGCGGTGTTGTCGATCAGCGAGGGATTTCGCGCGACGCTGGCCCTCGCCGGCCGGGAGGACATCGGCATCGTGCTGCGCAGCGGTTCCGCCGATGAGTTGTCGAGCGGCATGACGCTCGCCGCCGTGCGGCATGTGATGGACGCGCCCGGCATCCTGCGTGGACCTGGCGGTGCACTAGCGTCGCCGGAACTCTACGTCATCATCGATGTGCCGATGCGGAGCACCGGGACGCCGGCCAACGTGCCATTGCGCGGTGTCGGCCCGAACGCCGCACCGATCCGCAAGGCCTTCCGGATGATCGAGGGCCGCTACATCCGCCGCGGACTCGGCGAGGTCATCGTCGGCAGGAGCGCGGCAGCGCAGTTCTCGGGGCTCGCGGTCGGCAGCAAGCTGCATTTCGGCCGTAGCCAATGGACCGTGGTCGGCATCTTCGAGGACGGCGGCAGCGTCAGCGAGTCCGAGCTGTGGACCGATGCGATCGAGCTGCAGGCTGCGTATAACCGCGGCCAGTCCTACCAGTCCGTGCGGGTGCGCCTGCCGGCGCCCGGACAGATGGCGTCGCTCGAGAAGCACCTGCGTTCCGATCCGCGCTTCGACCTCACGGTTCGCACCGAGCGCAAGTTCTATGCCGACCAGTCGAGCCTGCTGGTCACCATGGTGCGCACGGTCGGCAGCCTGATCGCACTACTGATGGGAGCGGGCGCGGTCTTCGCGGCGCTGAACACGATGTATGCCGCCGTTGCGAGCCGCACGCGCGAGATCGCGACCTTGCGTGCCATCGGCTTCGGCGCAGCCGCGGTCGTCGTGTCGGTGCTGGCTGAGGCGCTGCTGCTCGGCCTGGTCGGTGGCGTGCTCGGCGGCGCCGCCGCCTACCTGGGCTTCAACGGGTTCCAGGCCAACACGATGAACTGGCAGAGCTTCAGCCAGGTGTCGTTCGCGTTTGCGGTGACGCCGCCGCTGCTCGCGACCGGCATCCTGTACGCGCTGGTGCTGGGGCTGATCGGCGGCCTGCTGCCCGGGTTGCGCGCCGCGCGACTGCCGATCACGGCGGGCCTGCGCGAACTCTGAGCATCGGCCTCAGTCGGCGCGCCAGCGAAAGCCCGCGGCGGCGATTCCCAGGAACAGCGCGGCCATCGCGGCGAGCGCCGCCAGACGCGGCAGGATGTCCGTGAGCCCGGCGCCATCCAGCATGATGGCCCGCGCGGCCTCCAGCATCTGGGTCAGCGGCAGGACCTGCGCCGCCGTTCGCAGCCAGGCCGGCGCGCCTTCGAGCGAATACCACACGCCGGACAGCAGCATCATCGGCCACGACACCAGGTTGATCACGCCGTTGGCGAGTTCCTCGCTGGTGAAACGTGCTGCCACCATGAAACCGAGCGAAATCATCGATACCGCGCCGAGCACGGCCGTGGCGAACAGCAGGAGCGCGCTGCCTTCGTTGCGGAACGAAATCAGCAGCGACAGGGCACCGTAGACCAGCGTCGTCACGCCGACGGTCAGCATCAGGCGCGACAGGATCTGCGCGGCGCCGAACTCGAGCGCCGTGACCGGTGTCGCCGACAGGCGTCGCAGGAATCCCGATTTCCGGTAGCGGACCACGACGTAACCGACGCCGAACAGGCTGCTGAACATCATGTTCATGCCGAGAATTCCGGGCAGCAGCCAGTCCACGTAGCGCACGGCCGCCCCGCTCACCGGCTCCCGGTGCGCGGCACCGCCAGCCGACTCGAGCAGCAACTTTTCCGCCAGGTAGCCCTTCGGCGAATCTGCATTGACCCAGTAACGCGGCGCCGCGCGCAGGTCGATCAGCAGGTCCGACTGGTGGCGTTCCACCGTGCGGATGGCGGCCTGGAGATCCGCCGGATCCACCGCATAAAAATCCGCGTAGCGCGTGCCGAGGAATGGATGCAGCGTCGCATTCAGCGACACCCCGGGCGGCGCGACGACCCAGAT
>JAHFSF010000169.1 GCA_023265875.1 Gammaproteobacteria bacterium
GAGGAGCGGGCAGTTTCCACCCTTGATCAGCACCTGATCGGTGGCGGCATGGAACTGCTGGTGCCGGGCAGCTATCGCATCCTGCTCGGCCGGCTGCTGGCGGAGGAACTGGGAGTGAAGGCCGGTGACACGGTGCTGGTCGTGATCGCCAGGGGCAGCGTGACGCCGGCCGGTGTCGTACCACGGATGCGGCGCTTCACCGTCGCCGGGCTGATCGACGTGGGCATGTATGAGTACGATCGCGGACTCGCGCTGCTGCACATCGAGGATGCCAGGCGCCTGTTTCGCCTGGGCAGCTCGGTGACCGGGCTCCGCTATGCATTTGCCGACCCCGATACGGCCGGCTGGCGCATTCGCGTGATCGCGGAAGGACTCGGCGGAAACTACTACATCAGTGACTGGAGCCGCCGGCACGGCAATTTCTTCCGGTCGATCCAGGTGACAAAGTCGATCATGTTCTTTGTCCTGCTGCTGGTGGTCGCTGTCGCGGCCTTCAATATCATCTCGGCGCTGGTCATGGTCGTGAAGGAAAAGCGCGGCGACATCGCGATCCTGCGCACGCTCGGCGGGACGCCACGCGAGATGCTGGCCATATTCATCGTGCAGGGTGCGGTCATCGGCGTCGCCGGTACGGCCGCGGGCGCCGCGCTCGGCCTCTTGATCGCAAAGAACATCACGGTGGTCGCAAACGGGCTCCAGACGCTGCTGGGCGTGACCTTCGTCGATCCGCAGGTCTACTTCATCTCAGAGCTGCCGGCCGCTGTTCAATTAGCCGATGTACTGATCATCGGGGGCACGGCGCTGCTGCTCAGCATTGCGGCGACGATCTACCCGGCCTGGCGTGCGGCGGCCATGCAGCCGGCCGATGCGTTGCGCCATGAGGTCTGAGGGGCGGTCATGAACGACACGGTCGTGTTGGCCTGCGAGGGGCTGGTCAAGGAATTCCGGCAGGGTCCTGCCACGGTGCATGTGCTGTGCGGTGTCAACGCCTCGGTGCGCCAGGGCGAACGGCTGGCGGTGGTCGGTACCTCCGGCTCCGGCAAGACCACGCTGTTGCAACTGCTCGGCGGCCTCGACCTGCCGACCTCGGGTCGCGTGCTGATCGACGGTCGCGAGATGTCGGCGCTGCCCGACGTCGAACGCGGCCGCCTGCGCAATATCGCGATGGGATTCGTCTACCAGTTCCACCACCTGCTGCCGGAATTCAGCGCGCTCGAGAATGTGGCGATGCCGCTGCTGATCCGCAGGACGCCGCGTGCGGAAGCCCATGACCGCGCCATGCAACTGCTGGGTCGTGTGGGACTCGCCGAGCGGCTGACGCACCGGCCAGCCGAGCTTTCCGGCGGCGAACGCCAGCGGGCTGCGGTCGCGCGCGCCCTGGTGACGCGGCCCCGGATCGTGCTCGCGGACGAACCGACCGGCAATCTGGATGGGGCACACGCGCGGCAGGTGTTCGCCCTGATGATGGAATTGAACCGGGAGCTCGGCACCAGCCTCGTCATCGTCACCCACGACCCGCAGCTGGCAGCGCAGATGGACCGGGTGTTGCTGCTGGAGGACGGAATTCTGCGCGAACACAGCGCCTGATTCCGGCGCGGGGTGGCCACCCGCGATCCATGATCGGCGCAGGCCACCATCGGTTGATTCCCCATGTCCCGGCTTGTGCTGGCTTTCGCTGGCGGCGCCGCTTCCGTACTGGGTCTTGCCGTCCTGCCCTCACCCGCGGGCCTGCTGCTGCCGGCCATGGCCGGGTTGCTGCTCTGGCGACGGCAGGCGGTCATCGCGATGGTGCTTGGCGGTTTTGCCTGGACGTCCCTGACCGCGACGCTGCGGCTGGCAAGCGACTGGCCCTGCGTGCGCGACCGGGAAACCGTCGCAATGACGGCTGTCGTTGCAGCGCCGGCCACGCTGCGCGACGGGCGCATTGAATTCGACGTGCAGCTCGCGAAACCGGATGTCGCGGACCCGCGGTCCCGGCTGCGGCTGAGCTGGTACGAGCCCGCCGCGCAGCCCATGCCAGGACAGCGATGGCGCCTCGCCGCGCGGCTGCGCTGCCGCAATGGCATGGCGAATGCCGGAGCCCCGGATCGCGAACTCGACCTGCTGCGCCAGGGCATCGCCGGCACCGGTTATCTGGCGTCCGACGTGACGCCGGTGCTGATCGCGGATGAGCGATGGCGGCATCCGGTGGAACGGCTGCGCGCGGTCATCGCGGCGCGGATCGATGCGGCGCTGCCGGGCCGCGCGTCCGCGGCTGTCCTGCAGGGGCTTGCGGTCGGCGTGCGGGGAAACGTGCCGGATGCGCTCTGGGAGGCATTCGCGACGACCGGTATTGCGCACCTGATGGCCATCTCGGGCCTGCACGTGACCGGCTGCGCGCTGTTCGTGCTGTGGCTGCTCCGGCTCGCCTGGCGGCTGCCTGGCTGCGGGCAGGTGCGGGCGAGGACGGCAATCGAAATGACCGTCATCGTCATCGTCACGACGGGTTATTCGGTCCTCGCCGGCGCCTCCCTGCCGGCGCTGCGGACGCTCACGATGGTCAGTATCGTCGCGTGGCAACGCGCCTTGCGGCGGACCCTGCCGGTTCACGCGACGCTCGCGACTGCCGCACTGCTGCTGGTCGCCGCCGATCCACTGGCGATGACGTCGCCGGGATTCTGGCTTTCCTTTGTCGCGACTGCCGCCCTGCTGACGCTGATGGACGCGGGCACCGGCAGGCTCGCCTGGCTGGTCGCATTCCTGCGCTCGCAGGCGGCGATTTTTTCGCTGCTGGCACCCGTGCTGATGGCCACCTTCGGCAGGCTGTCGCTGGTCGCGCCGTTGGTGAACGCGATTGCGATACCGGTATTCACGTTCCTGCTGCTGCCTGCCATCCTGCTGGCAACCGGGCTGTCCGTTGTTGCACCCGATGCTGCAGCCGGCATCTGGCGCGCGCTCGCGACGCCACTGGATGCGACCTGGCCGTGGCTGCAATTCGCGGGTCACCTCCCCGGAGCCACCTGGTCGCCGGCAGCGCAATCGCTGCCGCTCACCGTCATGGCGACATTGTTCGCCTTTGGATCGATGCTGGCGCCGCTGCGCGGACTGCGGCTCGCCGCCACGGCCGTGCTGCTTGGCCTCGTGCTGGGTCGCGGCGAGCGGCCGGCGGAAAACGCGTGGACCTTGACGGTCCTCGACGTCGGGCAAGGCCTGTCCGCTGTCGTGCAGACCCACGATCACGTGCTGGTCTTCGACACCGGGCCGCGCTGGCGTGGTGGACTCACGGTGGCGCGAGTCACGCTGTTGCCCTGGCTGCGCGCAGCAGGCATCCGCGGCATCGATCGCATGATCATCAGTCACGGCGATGTCGATCATTCCGGCGGATCGGCACTGATCCGCGAGTCGATGCCGGTCGGCCAGATCATCACGGGTCCTGACATGGCCGTCGCCGGCGCAGCCGGCGCCTGCCGGCGCGGCCAACATTGGCGCTGGGATGGCGTCGAATTCCACGTGCTGAACCCGCCAGCCGGCGCCGTGGGCAGCGACAACGACAATTCCTGCGCGCTGATGGTGGCAGGCCGTGGCGGCAGCGCGCTGTTGCTCGCGGATCCCGAGGCGAGCGCGGAGTCCGCGCTGCTGTCGCAGGATATCGCTGCCGATATCGTGCTCCTGCCGCACCACGGCAGTCGCACTTCATCTTCTCCTGGTCTCGTGGCCGCAGTTCGCGCAAGGCTCGGAATCGCCTCAACCGGCCTTGGGAATCGCTGGGGCCTGCCCGATCCCGGCGTCGTCGCGCGCTGGCGCGCCGCAGGCACGTCAGTGCTTGACACTGCGCAGACAGGCGCCGTGACCATCCGTTTCGGAGCCCAGCGCGGTCACATCGACGCGCGCGCCAATCGCCTGGAATCAGGGCGTTGGTGGCAGCGGACGCCTTTGACCTGAAGGGTAGGGCATCGACGCAGCGGGCACGGTATCATTCCGCGCATGTGGGAGATCATCCTCGCCGGTGGGCCGGTGATGTGGCCGATCATCGGATGTTCCGTCGTCGCCGTGGCGATCATCCTCGAACGCCTGTGGACACTGCAGCGCAAGAGGGTCATCCCGCGCGAGCTGACGGACCGGGTCTGGAAACTCGTGGAGACGCGCACGCTGAATGACCAGCACATCGCGGCGCTGGCCCTGAATTCACCGCTCGGGCGGGTGCTGGCGGCGGGGCTCGCGAACCGGCACCTTGGCCGCGAGATCATGAAGGAGGTGATCGAGGACACCGGCAGGCACGTGGTGCACGAGCTGGAACGCTTCCTGAATACGCTGGGAACGATTGCCGCGATCTCACCGTTACTGGGCCTGCTCGGTACCGTGACCGGCATGATCGCGGCCTTCCATGCAATCACGACCGCCGGGGCCGGCGACCCGCGCGCATTGTCCGGCGGCATCGGCGAGGCGCTGATCACGACAGCGGCGGGCCTGATCGTCGCGATTCCCGCCCTGTTCGCTTACCGCCACCTGCGGGGCCTGGTCGACATCCTGGTCATCGACATGGAAAAGGAAGCCATCAGGCTGGTGCAGGCATTTGACCGCATGGGTGTCCAGTCTCAACCGATGACACGGCGGCGTGAAGCAGCCTCATGAGGCTCGGCGGCAGGCGTCGTGAAGACCCGGAACTGAACATGACGTCGCTGGTCGACGTCGTGCTGCTGCTGGTCATCTTCTTCATGCTCTCGACGACCTTCGTGAAGGAAGGCCGGTTGCAGGTCGAATTGCCGTCCGCGAGCATCACCCAGGCCGAGGCTGCCGGGGAACCGGTCGTCATCACGGTCACGGCGCAGGGCAGTTACCGGGTCAACGATCGCGCGCTGGTCAACAATTCGCGCGAGACGCTGCGCGCTGCGCTGCTGAAGACCGCGGGTGACGCGACGGACCAGCCGGTCACGATCCGGGCCGATGCCCGCGCCAGTCATCAAGCAGTCGTGACGGCCATGGACGTGGCGGGCCGACTGGGCTTCAAGCAGGTCAACATTGCAACTGTCAACCAGCAAGCGGGCGAATAGCCGGGACCTGCCGCCGCTGACAGTCGGCAGCCTCAG
>JAHFSF010000170.1 GCA_023265875.1 Gammaproteobacteria bacterium
CGGAAAAGGGTTGCGTCCCCTTTTTGATTGTTACTGGCGGACGAGGCGCCGGATGCCCCATGCGATCGCCGCGAGGATCACGAGGCCGAGGGCGAGGTTCAGATAGAAGC
This sequence comes from Gammaproteobacteria bacterium, assembly GCA_023265875.1. GTDB lineage: Bacteria > Pseudomonadota > Gammaproteobacteria > Steroidobacterales > Steroidobacteraceae > SCUD01. Next base: position 111 of record JAHFSF010000170.1, read on the forward strand.
GATGGCCCGGTCGGTCGAGCACGCGCGAAGCCAGGGTCGGTCCCGCTTCGCAGGCGCGCGGCAGGCGATAGGCGATGACATAGTCGCCGCGCCGCGTCCCCATCTCCTTGTGTCCCCCGGCGGCGATCACCACATACTGGCGGTCGCCATAAACGTAGCTCATCGGGTTTGCCTGCCCGCCTGCGGGCAGCTTGGCCTGCCACAGTTCGGCGCCGGTCTTCGCGTCGAAGGCGCGGAGATACGAATCCATCGCCGCGCTGATGAACACCAGGCCGCCGGCGGTGACCAGCGGACCTCCCGCGGTTGGCGTCCCGGTGTGCATCGTGAAACCGAGTGGCGCGATCTCCTCGGTCGTTCCGAGCACGGACTCCCACACGACTTCTCCGCGGTTCATGTCGATGGCATGCAGCAGGCCCCACGGCGGTGGATTGCAGGGAATACCGAGCGGGCTCAGCAAGGTCTGCCGTTGCATGGCATAGGGCGAGCCGCGCATCGGCGCCTGCTCGCCATTCGGAATGTCGTGCCATTCCTCATCGGTCGCGGCGCGCGGGATGAGTGTGATGCGATGCAGCATGCTGGAGGTATTCACGAACAGGCGATTCGTGGTCGGGTCAAACGCGGCACTGCCCCAGTTGACGCCACCGCCCGTGAACGGAAATTCGATTGAGCCGTTCAACGTAGGCGGCGTGTAGAGCCCGTCACGCCGCGCCGACGCGATCTGTCTGGCGCAGGCCCTGCGGTCGAAGGGCGTGAAGCCCCAGGCTTCCTCCGGCGCAATTGTCGAGTCCGACAAGGGGCGTGGGCGAACCGGAAAGGGCTGCGTCGGCGACAGGAATTCGCCGGCCACGCCGCCCTGCGGAACCGGGCGTTCCTCCACCGCAAAGACCGGCTCGCCGGTGTCGCGATCGAGCGTGAAGATGAGGCCCGTCTTGGTCGCCTGGATCACGACGTCGCGTGTAGCGCCATTGACCGCGATCGTCGCGAGCAGCGGCTGCGCCGCCAGGTCGTAATCCCAGACATCGTGATGGACGGCCTGGAATGCCCAGCGCATGGCGCCCGTTGCAGCATCTAGCGCGACCACGGAATCGCCGTAACGATTGTCGCCCGGGCGCAGGCCGCCGAAGAAGTCTGGACTCGGGCTGGAGGTCGGCAGGAACACCAGGCCGCGCGCCGCATCCACCGACATCGGCGCCCAGACGTTGGCATGGCCTTCGACCGGAATCGCTGCGCCGTGCCATCCCTGTGCCGTCGCCGCCGCCGCATCGCGCGGAATGGGGTCGAAGGCCCAGCGTGGCGCCCCGCTGCGGGCATCGAAAGCGCGCACCGTCCCGCGCGGCGCCTGCACGCTGACATTGTCCGATATGGCGGAGCCGACGATGACCGTATCGGCGACGACCACTGGCGACGAAGTGATCTGGTATTCACCTGGCCAATCGAGCATGGCTTCAGGGTCGATGACGACCTCGCCGCCGTTGCCGAAATCCGGGCAACGCTGCCCGTCCGCCAGGTCCACGGCGATGAGCCGATGGTCATTGGTGCCCGTGAAGATGCGCGCCGCACATTTTTGCCGCGGCGACGCCTGGCTGTCGCGCCAGTATGCAACGCCGCGGCAGATGTAGCCGTTCGCCGGCCGCTGCTCCATGTCGATCCGCGGATCGTGACGCCAGAGTTCAGCGCCGCTCGCCGGATCGAGCGCGATGATCACGTTGAACGGCGTGCACAGGACCAGTTTGTCATCGACGAGGATCGGGGTCGCCTCGAATTTGGACCTCGCGACCGCGGCTTCCGGCGCCTGCAGGTGGCCCGTGCGATAGGTCCAGGCTGGAACGAGGTCGTTGACATTGGCCGGCGTGATCTCGGCCGCGGCTGAGTAGCGCATGCCGCCGGCATCGCCGCCGAAGTGGGGCCAGTCCATCGCGGCCGGAAAGCAGACACTGCTGCTCGCGATCCCAAGCACAGCCATGAGGCTGAGTCCCGGTCTCATCTGGCGGATTTTACACCTGGAGCGGTGTCATCCGGACCTGGATGATTGACAATTCATTATCATCTGGCCACGCGACTGCAGTCTGGCCTGGCATGAAGGCGTTCCCCGCTACCGGAGACATTCCCATGTTCGAGCAGCTCTTCCCCCAGCGCGTCGACAATACCTATCACGGCCACAAGCTTGCATTCTGGCTCTTCGGGCTGGTCGTGCTGGTGAAATCCGCCATCAGCGTGAACTCCATCTTCAACGGTTTCTTCGTCGCGACTTCCGCCGACGGGATCCCGCTCGCAACCTACTCGTCCGCCGGCGCCCAGGCGTTTGTTTCTCTTTTTGCGCTCTGGGGGCTTTCCCATCTGATGATCTGCCTGCTATGCATATTGGTGCTGATTCGATATCGCGGCTTCGTTCCCCTCATGTTCACGCTGCTGCTGGTGGAGCACCTGGGCAGGAAACTGATCCTGCAGATCATCCCGATTGCGAAAACCGGCATGTCGCATGGATTTGCGATCAACCTCGTGCTGGTCGTCGTGATGATCGTCGGCCTGGCGCTGTCGCTTTGGAGCCGCAACAATGCTCAGGCGCAGCCCTGAGCAACCGGGCCGCGCGTGCAGGAAAAGGGTTGCGTCCCCTTTTTGCTTTTTAGCGAATCCGCCGGATCTCTGCGAGCACCGCCTCCGGTGACGGCGGGCGCCCGAGCAAGGCCAGCATCAGGGTCTTCGTGTCGCGCTCGGAGCCGTAGACGAGCAGTCGCTCGCTGAGCCAGCCGTACCACGCGGCATTCCCGGCGTCGAAGTCGCCGATGGCTTCGCGTGTGCGTGCGCGGATTTCCGCCGTGAGCACCGCGCCGAGCCCGTAATTCACCATGTAGCCGGGGGCATCCGCGAGTTGCACGCGCATCGCCCACCACGGCACTTCCGGATGCGGGACGATGTGAAGGTATTGGCTCGTGATGTCGGTCCACACGGCATTCGGATCGGCGGCGGGATCGCGCAGCAGCCGAAGCTCGAGCAGCGATCAGGCGACGTCGAGCACGACATTGCCATGCAGCGCGCGCAGTGACATCGGTTCCGGCGCTTCGGTGCCGAGATATCGCCGCTGCCACGCAGGTTCGTACACGCTCCAGGACGACACGTCCGCGAATGCTTCATCGAATAGCGTGTCCGGCCAGTCCATGAATGCCGGCCGGTTGCGGATGGCGCTGATGTGCACGGCGTGGCCGTTCTCGTGCACGAGCTCGTTCAGCGAAAACAGGCCGCCTACCGGATAGCTTCCCACCACGCGTGCGACCGGCGCATGCCACGCGCCGTCCACCCGGCGGCCGCGGGCCAGGAAATCGGTGTAGGCGAGCGGCGACTTGTCGGAGCGCTCTGCCAGGTCATACACGATGCCGAGCTTGCCGAGGTCTGCGCCGAGATCGCGATAGAAACAATCATTGACCGCAACGAGCGCCGCCGCCGGAATCTGCTTCGCCAGCAGACGATTGGCCTCGCCGATCGCGTGGCGATAGTCCCAGGGCTCGACCATCCCGGGTTCACTCGCCTGTCGCCAGGCGTCGAGGATCTGGACGAGCCAGCGCTCGACTTCATCGGTCGAGACGCCGATCGCGCGGGCGGCGGCATCCACCTGCGAGCCATTCTTCGCGGCATCCGCCGCGGCCATCCGGATCAGGCGGCGGTAGGGGCTGTCGGCTTCGTTGTTGCCATTCAGCGCCGACCACAGCGGGCGGAATGCATCGAAGAGCGCCTTGCGCCGCGCGGATTCCTCGAGATCGTGCAGCAGTTGCAGCGCGGTGCCGCGATCGATGGTGCCGTTCTCGAACTGCAGCCGGCTGCCGATCTCGCGGAAACAGCCGACGAGTGCGGCACGAAGCGCCGCGTAGTCTAGATCGCCGCGCCCGGCATCGCTGCATTTCGGCACATCGGCGTCGCTGCCGAACGCAGCGCTCGGGTCCGCGTGGTCCCGGAGCGTCACCCGCATCGCGGCGACGGCGGCCGCGTCGTCTGGCGACAGTGCGAGAGGATCGATGGCCGTCAATTGCGCCATCAGCACCTGGTGCCGGTCGCGCCGTTTCCTGTCCCAGGCGGCGCGATCCTGCCCCTGGTATTGCGCGTACAGGCCGGAATCGATGACGCCCACCGCGCTGTCGGCGTCCAGGAAGTCGAGGAAGATCGCCTCGGTTGTTTCGACCGGCGCATCGTCGTGCCTCGCGCCGATCAACAATATCGCGGCGCATAGGATGGCAACTGTGCGATGTTGCTGGATCACGCGGCTATCCGACGAACCTTTGGCCGGCCTTGCTGCCGCGCCTGCCAAAGGTCGTGAGCGGCCTGCATCTGGACCCACATTTCCGCGCTCGTGCCAAGCGCGGCCTCGAGCCGCAACGCCATTTCCGCACTGATCCCGGCACGGCGGTTCAGCAGCGCCGAGAGAGCCTGGCGTGAGACCCCAAGGCATTTCGCCGCCTCCGTTACCGGAAGATCGTCCGGCAGGTACTCCCGCAATACGTCCCCAGGGTGGGCAGGGTTATGCATACGCGACATCGTGCATTCCTAGTGATAGTCGAGATAAACGACAAGGCTTCCAGGCCCTTGTGACGGAAGCTCCCGATCATGGCAAAGTGTGATGTGTCACGTTACGCTTTACAAATCGCAATTTCGCCTTCTGGCCGAGAAACTGCCAAACTTGCTCGAAAGGGGACGCAACCCTTTTCCGCCGCTCGAGAAAAGGGATGCGTCCCCTTTAAAGGGATGCGTCCCCTTTAGGTTACCCGGTACCGCCCAGGGAGCCGCCATGCTTCGCAGACTGCTGATTGCGCTGATCGCCCTCCTCGTCGCGGCCTGCCAGACGGTATCGGCGACGGCGGAGTCGACGGTCGCCATCGTCGGCGCGACCGTCGTGCATCCCGAGCGCGAGGCCGCGGCCGCGCTCGCGCCCGACACCACCATT
>JAHFSF010000039.1 GCA_023265875.1 Gammaproteobacteria bacterium
GCCTTCACAGGTCCCGGCAGCGCCCGACATCGACAGGTGTGCCCATTCGCCGGGCGCGAGTGCGAGCGCGCCCGCGCCGACCGCAATAACGACCATCGCCTTTGCCAGCGTGAGCAGCGTGGCGGCGCCGCCGCTGGTCCTGACCGATGCGCAGTTGATCCCCGCCGTGATCCAGAGGATGGCCAGTGCCGTCAGCTGCACGGCGCCGAGGTCGACCGTGAATCCGGCGAGCATGGCGTGGTAGCGCCACTGGTCGAGCCAGCCACCCGTCGCAAGATTCAGGAAGATCGCGCAGGCGATTGCGAGCGCAGCCTGCGATGCGCCCCGGACGATCGCGAACTGCGTCCAGCCGAACAGAAAGCTGGTCGCCCGGCCGTAGGCATGCCGGAGGTAGACATATTCGCCACCGGCCTCGGGCATCATCGCCGATACTTCCGCGTAGCAAAGCGTGCCGATGAGCGCCAGCAGCCCGGCGCCGAGCCAGACTCCGAGCACGACCAGCGGATCCTCGACATTGCAGGTCATCACCCGCGACTTCAGGAACACGCCGGTGCCGATCATGTTCGCGACGTTGATCGAGATGCCGGCGATGACGCCGAGGCTGCGCGAGAGTTCCGGGCGGGTGGCGGATGGATCGTCCCGTTTCATGGCGTGTTCAGGTAGTGATGCCAGAGGAGCCGGGCGGCGACCGAGCGCCACGGCGCCCAGCCGGCGCTGATCGCGCGCTGCCTCGAGTCATCGGGTCGCTTCGCGAACCGCTTCACGTGGCGCAAGGCCTCGGCCAGCGCCAGGTCACCGGTCGGCCATACATCGGGCCGGCGCAACGCCATCAGGTAATAGATGTCGACACTCCATGGCCCAAGACCACGCATCGCCAGCAACGCATCTCGGCCGGCGGCATCGGAGGCGCGCGAGATGCCGCCGAGGTCCAGCTGGCCGTCCTGCACGGCGATCGCGAGATTGTGGCAATAGGACGCCTTCTGCCGCGTGAGACCGAAGCGCTGCAGGCCCGCGATGCCAAAGTCGGCAACCGACTGGGGTGACATCCCGCCCAGGTGCTGTCGCAGGCGCAGGAACAGGGTGCGCGCGGCGGCAATGGAAACCTGCTGCTCCAGCACGATGTGGATGAGCGTGGCGAAGCCCGGCCGCCGGGCCCACATCGGTGGCATTCCGTTGCGCCGCAGCAGGGCCGCGAGATCCGGGTCGGAGCGGGCGAGTGCGCGCGCGCCGAGCGCAAGCGTGGCATGGGTCAGCGCGCGGGGCGGTTCGGCGAGGCGCGGCACGGCCCGTCAGCGACTGTCGAGACGGACGCTGAAGTGATAACTGCTGAGCTCAAGGCCCTCGCGCAGGTAAAACTCGTGCGCACGCTGGCGCTGCACGCCGGAGTCGAGATGCAGTGCGCGGCAACCATTCTCGACGGCGATGCCGCGCAGCCACGCGAGAAACGCCCGGCCATGCCCGTTTGACCGCTCGCTGCCCGCCGTGACCAGGTCGTCGACATAAAGATTGCGGCCGAGGAACAGGTTGGTCGAAATGCGATAACCGGCGACCGCGACCACGCGGCCACCGGTGCGAACGCACGCCAGCCGGAAACCCTCGGCCTGCATCGAGCGGATCAACGCGACAAACCCCTCGCGCGCAACGTGTGGCCGGAGTTCCGCCATGACGTCGTAGCAGGCGGCGATCTCGTCGTCGGTGACGGCGTGTCCCGGCCTGAGCGACACATCCGGGACCGGATCATTCATGGTCGCCATTCCCGCATTTCACCGTCTGGACCGCACGCGCATCGCTCACGTCGGTTTCTGCTGTGCCGCGATCCGGGCGAGCAACGCCTCGCGCCGGGTCAGGCTGTCTTTTGGCCAGTAGAGGTCCCGGTCATAGTACTCGGCAACCGCGGGCACCCCGGGCGGCAGCACCACCCAGGGCTGCTTCGAGGACGTGAAGATGTGGATATCGGGCGGCAGCCGGTCGGGTTCGTCGAGCGTGCCGACCCGGACGAAACGAACCGACGGACCCGCGCCGGAGTAGTTGCTCCACAGCGCGATTCGACACTTCGGACAGCGCGCGATCTTCTGGCCGCGTCCGCTTTCCGAGGGCGTGTCGACGATTTCCGGCTCGCCTGCGAGCAGGCTGACGCGATCGGCTTCGATCATGGCATTCAGCGCGAATGATGCGCCGGACTCGCGCTGACACCACCGGCAATGGCAGCAGTGCACGAACAACGGGCGGATCTCCATCCGATAGCGCACGGAACGGCAGGCGCAACCGCCAAAAAGCGGATAGAAGTCGGCGGATGTCATGTTTAACGGGCCCGGGTCTCAAGCCATAGCATCACGGCAAGACCGCCGATGACGAGAAACGCAATCCCGCTGACCCAGACCGGAATCACGGCGCCACCGATGGAAACGGTCCAGCCCTGGACCACGCGGATCAGGTGCAGGATTGCGATCAGCGACAGGACGACCGTTGCGAGCCGGGTAAATGGTTTCATGCAGCCTCCGATTCAGCGTCGATTGATCAGCCACAGTCCGATTACGCAAAGCAGGATGCCGCCGATATTCGGCAGCGAGAGCCTATCGCGAAAGTACGCCACACCCAGCAGCAACAGCAATAGCGCAGCCGCTGACTGCGTGATGAGCTGGCCGAGGCTGATGTTGAATCCTGCCCGATACAGCATCAGGAAGCCCACATCCAGCAACCCGATCGTCGCGGCGAGTGCGACCGCGGTCCAGTTGAGTTGCGGCAACGCCTCGCGCAGGGGCGTATTCCCGGGCATGGCGGCGTAGAGCGTCACGAACAGGCCGGTCACCATCGCGTAGGTGACGGCGAGCGAGAGGTAGGGATTCGCCGCGGCCGGTGTGAGCTTCAGGACCAGGTGATAACCGACGGTTGCGACGATCGCGATAGCGAGCCACGTGAACTGCATGACCATAGACCCCTGGTCAGAAGCTGGATAGGCCGTCGTATTGGGCGTCGCGCGCATGCTGATTGTTGTCCGGGTTCACTGTCGGCACCGTTCCGCCCATCATGCGGATGCGCACAGGATCCAATCGTGGGGCGTGGCCGGTCAGCGATTGCAGGGCCTGGAACGCCCAGCGGCCGACAGCGCTGTCCATCGACATGCGTCGGGCCGCCTCCACCTGGCCGAGGCGAAAGCTGGCGAGCCTGTCGCAGCGCTGCAGCTGGTCGCGCCCGACCCCGGTCCAGTGGTCGCCGGCGACGGCGGCGCGGCACAGAAGAAAGGAAATCCCGATGGCAACGATCGATGCCCGCAGTCGCGTTGTCGTGTGCGTCATGCTTTGGCGGCCGTGACAGTGGCACGGTCGCGCGTGGCAGACCAGGCGGCGATGTACGCGAGCGGCAGGCCGACGAACGCGACGTGTCCAAGGAGACTGTCGAGGAACCAGGACGGGATGAACGGAAGCGGGCTGGCAAGTGACAGCGGAAGCACGACGTAATTCATGACGAGGTAGACGGTCAGACCGTAGCTGACACCGGACCAGAAAGGCCTCTGGAGCAGCGTAGGCCACAGCTTGCATGCGAGGTAAAAAACGGCGGCGATGCCGGTGGCAATGAAGTAGTGCAGGAACGCCCCCAGCAACGCTGTCGGCGCGCCTCCGGAGAAGGCATCCTGGCCGATCAGTCCCGCGGCGATGCTCTGCAGGATGACCTGCGGCGTCGCGCCGTTGTAGATCGCCCAGAACGTCATGGCATTGGCGATATCCAGGATCGCCACCGCTGCGCCACCCCAGAGGATCGTTTCCAGTGGCCGAATCATGCGTCATGCACTCCCGTTTCCAGACCTGTGGCGACTGATTCCCATTCTATTGATTTCGTGGCGGCAAGACCTCGGAGAAACCGTCATCGAGCATCCTCAGCACCTCGCGGAAACCATGCTGCGGCCGCCAGCGGAGTTCCCGCATCGCAAGCATGGGCGAGTAAACCCGATCGATGCCCTGCGGCAGCTTCCATCCGCGACGCCTGAACTCGTCGACCAGCTCCGGCGCCCTTCGTTGCAGCACGGCGGGCGCATCGCGTACCAGTTCCTCCACGTCCTCGATCCTGAAGGGAGTGGCGCCCGAGATCACGAACTTGCGGAACCCGCTCGCTGCGGCCTCGAGTGCGAGTGCATGCGCGTCCGCGACGTCGCGCGCGTCAATGCCCCGGTGCAGGCGATAGGCCGCCATGACTGGAGCCGGCTCGGGAAAGCAGCGCGACATGCGCAGGACAGTTACCGTGATTCCAGCCTGTGCCGAAATAGCCTCGAGCAGGGCCTCGGCCGCGAGCTTGGTGCGGTGATAGATGGTTTCGGGCCGCGGCTCGAGGCTCTCATCCACCCAGCCCGCCTTGGAGCCGGGCGTGGCGGCCGTCCCATATAGCGCCGTCGTGCTCGTGAAGACCAGGCGGCGCACCCCGGCCTGCACAGCCGCATCGGCAATCTCGCGGGTGGCCTGCACGTTGATGCGCTCGAATTCGGCATCGCTAACGATGCCGACATGCGGTGCGTGGAAAGCGGCGGCATGCACGACGGCGTCGATGCCATGCAACGCACGCCGAAGAAGCGCCGGGTCGGCGATGTTGCCGACGAACCCGGCCGTTGACGACGGGATCTCGTCCAGGCCGATCACCTCGTGCGTGCGGCACAGGCGTGCGTAGATCGCGCGCCCGATACGGCCCGACGAGCCAGTGACGAGGACTCTCATGCCCCTGGTTTGTAGATCCGTTCCGTCGAAGCCGGGTACTTTGCCAGCTTGTCAGCCGGACGCCGCGGCCGGGCTTTCAGCATTGGCGACCGCATCCGTTCATCATGAGGCGAACGTGAAGGCATATTCCATCAGGGAGTGATCACGCGAAAACCGATGTGGGCATCTGCGTACTCCGGTGGATCTTCGAAATGGCGGTAAGCCGGGCGGGCGACGATAAATGGAGCGCCCCACCAGCCACCCTTTTCCACTTTGACCTTGCCACTGGCTGGACCGCCCGGATCCGTTACGGCGCCTGCCGCATAAACGCCGAGCCAGTCCTGCACCCACTCCATGGCATTACCCGCCATGTCGAGGGCGCCGACCCAACTGGCACCCGAAAGATAGCTGCCCACGGGCTTCAAGCCGGTGCTGCCAGCCAGATTGCAGCGACCTGCGTCGAATTCATTGCCCCACGGATAATTCGGGGACGTCGGGCCGCGTGCCGCATATTCCCATTCGGCCTCCGTCGGCAGGCGTCCGCCGCGCCAGCGCGCATAAGCTTCCGCTTCGTACCAGGTCACAGAGGCGACGGGATGCTCCGGCACGTTTCCGAGGCAAGGCCTGGGCAGTTCGCCGACCGTTTGTTTGCTCAACCAGTCCCGGCCAGCTTCTGACCAGTAATCTTCATCGCGATACCCGCCGGCCCCGACAAACATCTGAAAGGTCTTGTTGGTCACCTCCCGCCGGTCGATCCAGTAGCCGGTCGTGACCTGTACTTCATGTTGGGGCTGTTCACTGGCAAATTCACCGACCACAAATCGGGGTGGATCAAGCGCCATCAATTCCCGGATCGTCGCTTCATCGCTGCCCATCAGGAATGAGCCGGGAGGCACCCAGACCTGTTCAATCCCCTGCGGATCGATGCGAACCTGGGCCATGGGCTGCGCGGGAGCCACGGTGGATGCCGCCTCGAGCAGCAGCAACAGGAACATGTCCATCAGCCCGCCACCGGCTCACAGCGCACATCAGTCCTGACCGAGTTGGCGATGAAACACTGCTCATGCGCCTCGTGGTGTACCGCCAGCATCTCGTCCGTCGTGGGACGCTTGGCGCCGGAGAACCGTGCGTCGGGGCGCAGCGTCACGCGCGTCATCGCCAACTTGCCGGATGCGTTCCTGGCCAGGGTCCCGACCGCGTCGTCGCGGTAACTCTCGACGATGAAACCGCGTCTGGCGGCGATCGCCAGGAACCACAGCAAGTGACAACTGGACAAGCTGGCGACGAAAGCCTCTTCCGGGTCAACCGCCGCCGCGACCGACAGCGGCGGCGGGACCAGATGCGGGGAAGCCGAGGCGGGCACTTCGATTCCGCCGTCAAACAACCAGCGATGGCCGCGGCTGTAACGGTTATCCGTGAAAGTTGCGCCGTCGCGGTTCCACTCGACCACCGCCCGGTACTCCGCCATGCGCCTGCCTCCCTAAGCCTGCAACGGCCTGCCGCTGGTGTCAGGCAGCGTCAGTATAAGGAGCGCGCCGGCCAGGAAGAACGCGGAGGTGAGCGCCAGTGCCGCGCCGATGCCGAGATGCGGCATTGAGGCCAGCACGCCGATCGTGAAGGGGGCGAGGGCACCGAGGCCGCGACCCGCGTTGTAGACGAATCCCTGGCCGGTTGCGCGCACCGCCGTCGGAAACAGCTCGGCCAGGAACGCGCCGAACAGGCTGAAGTAGCCATAGCCGACGAAGCCGAGCAGCGGCCCGAGCACCATCAGCACGTCCGGACTGCGCGCGAGCTGGCCGTAAACCGGCACCAGCAGTGCGGCTACCGAAAGGTAGAGGATGAATGTGCGCCGCCGTCCCAGCCGGTCCGAGATGAACCCGAATGACAGGTAACCGAAATACGCTCCGACCTGCATCGGGATGATCCAGCCCATCGAGCGCAGCAATGTCATGCCGGCGCCACCCTGCTCGACGGGCGTGGCGAGGAATGACGGCAACCAGAAAAACAGGCCCCAATTCCCGAACATGACCGAGGCGGCGAGCAGTGTCGCCAGCACCGTGCGCCGCCACAAGATCGGGCCGAACAGGACGGCAAACGGATTGGACCCTGGCACGCCAAGACGGCGACGTTCCACCCAGATGGCGGGCTCGGGCACGCGCCTGCGGATCCACAAGGTGTAGAAGGCGGGCAGGGCCCCGACGACGAACAGCCAGCGCCACGCCTCCTCACCCAGCGAGAGCACGTCGAGCACGACGGCGGAGATGACTGCGGCCAGGATGTAGCCGAGTGCCCAGCCCGACTGCATGATGCCGATGGCCTTGGTTCGATGCTCCGCGGGCCAGGTCTCGCTGACGAGTACGGCACCGGACGCCCATTCGCCGCCCATGCCGATTCCGAGCAACGCGCGCCACACCAGCAACTGCGTCAGCGTCTGCGAAGTCGCTGCGCCCAGGGAGCAGAGCGAGAAGATCAGCACGGTGAAGATCAGCGCACGCGCCCGGCCGAACCGATCCGCAATCGCGCCAAAGAACAATCCGCCGGCGGCAGAGACCAGTAGCGTGATCGTCCCCAGCAGGCCGGCCGTCGCATCGCCGAAATCGAAGTACGCCTTCAGCCGGTTGATGACCATTACGTAGAGCAGGAAGTCCATGGCATCGAGCATCCACCCGAGCTTGGCGGCCAGCAGGACCCGCCATTGCCCCGCCGTGATGTCGCGGTACCAGGGTTTCGTCGTCAGTCCGGGCGTCCCAGGCACTTGCCAGCTACCCGGTCACGGATCCGATGAGCTCGAAGAATTTCTGCAGGTCGATGTTGCCGCCGGAGACGATCGCAACGATCGGCCCCTGGCCGGCTTTCCCTGTCAGTGCGGCCGCGAGGGGCAGGGCGCCGGCGCCCTCCGCGATGATCCGCGCCTTTTCTGCCATCAGACGCATGGCCCGTTGCGTCTCCTCCAGGCTGACCACGATGCAGCCGTCCACGAGCGGCTTCATGCGCTGCCACATGCGCGGAAAGAGACTCTGGCCGCCGGCACCATCGACGAACGAGGGCCGCCATTCCGTGAACACCTGCGGTGATCCCCTGGTGAATGAGAGCGCTGCGGGTGCGGCTGTCTCCGGCTCGGCTCCCCAGATGCGGACCTCGGGCCTGAGCGCCTTGATCGCGCTGCCGACGCCGGTGATGAGCCCGCCGCCGCCGATGCCGGCGATGACGGCGGCCACATCCGGTGCGTCTTCCAGGATCTCCAGTCCCATGGTCGCGTGGCCTGCGATGAAATTGTGATCGTCGAAGGGATGGATGAAGGTACCGTTCGCGCCGGGGAACGTACGGTCTTCGAGAGCCTTCCATGCAACGTCGTAGGCAACGGTGATGAGCCGTGCGCCGAGCGCCCGCATGCGATCGAGTCTGGCCGCAGGCGCCGTTTCGATCGCGACGACCGTGCAGGGCACGCCTGCCTGCCGCGCCGCATAGGCGACGCCTTGCCCCGCGTTTCCCGCGCTGATCGTCCACACGCCGCGCCTGCGCTCGACATCGGAAAGCATGGCAACGGCATTCGCCGCGCCCCGCAGCTTGTAGGCATTGATTGGTTGCAGGTTCTCGAGTTTGAGCCGGATGTCCGGGTGGCCAGAACCGAGTTCCAGGCGAACCAATGGCGTGCGCACGATCGTGTTCGCGATGCGCTTGCGCGCTTCCCGGATTTCGGCGAGTTCTATCGGCCGCACCGCAGCCAGGTCAGCATTCATTGTTCATCCTGTCTTCAAGTTGTCTTCCGATCGCTCCGAAACCCGCCTTGCGTTGAGGCTGCAGGCGCGGTCACAGGAGCAGCTGCCAGTAACCCACGTCCACCCACTCGCCGAACTTGAACCCGATCTCCCTGAATTCGCCGATCCTCGTAAAGCCCAGGTGCTCGTGCAATGCCGCGTGTCCGCAACTCGTCCAGCAGCGCACCATACAGCATGGTCCCGACGCCACGACCCATGCATTCCGGAGCCAGGTAAATCGTGGTCTCAACTGAAAGGCGATACGCGGAGCGTTCTTTCCAGCGCGTCGCATAGGCATAGCCGACCACCAACCCGCTCTCTTCGTAGACCAGCCAGGGCCACTGCGACGTGACCTCGTCGATGCGCCGCGCGATCTCCGGCGATGCGATCGGTACCTCCTCGAAAGTGGCGACTGCCTCGCGAACGTAGTGGTTGTAGATCGCGCCGATCTGCGTTGCGTCGGTGGTACGGCAGGATCGAATCATGACGCCGGATGTCCTCGCAAGTTGACTCAACGCTTCGGGGTGCCGAGGGCCGGACGGTTCTTGCGGTAGGAGTTCTTCAAGGCGATCTTACCGTCCCGAAAGCTAAACAGATCATACCCATGGACTTCGACGCGCGTGCCGCCCGGACGGCATCACGGCCTGCGGACGCTTCGAAAACGCAATCGTCCGTCATGAAGGACATCAGCGCATCGGCATCGTGGCGATTCCACGTATCGGCAAGAGCTTGCAGGACGTCCGTGGTGACCGCGGCAATCCCTTCATGGCGCCGTTGACTGCCGCATCTGCACGAGATCCCACAGATTTCCATACAGGTCCTCGAACACCGCTACTGTGCCATAGGGCTGTTCAGCCGGCTCCCTCGTGAAGCGCACTCCCTTCGCCTTGTAGCGCCTGTAGTCGCGCCAGAAATCGTCCGTGTACAGGAACAGGAAGACCCGCCTGCCGGTCTGATTTCCGATGCGTGAAGACTGTTCCTCACCGAGCGCCCGTGCAAGCAGCAGGCGGGCGCCAGTCGAACCGGGCGGAGCGATGACCACCCAACGCTTGTTCTGCTCTGGTACGAAGGAGTCCTCGATCAGCAAGAAACCGAGGACCCCGACATAGAAGTCGAGGGCCTCGTCGTACTCACGGACTACCAGAGTGACCAGGCCGAGTGTCTGTCGCATGGGCAGGCGTGGTAATCGAAATGATTGCTGGTGCGGACTGCGACCGTCATTCCAGGGTTATCACGACTTTTCCCCGGGCGTGCCCCTGCTCGAGGTACCGGATGGCTTCAGCGGTCTCGCTCAACTTGTAACGTCGGTCGATGACCGGTGTCACCTTGCCGGCCTGCATGAGATTGCCCAGGATGGTCAGGTCTTCCTTGTTCAGCTCCGCCAGAAACGGGTGAAACTCCTGGCTTACGAATGGCGACAACAGGAGCGCCTTGATCGGACCAGCCAGAGGCCCGATCCACCGGCCGGCGTCCGGTCCTCCGCCACCGATCAGGACGTATATCCCCTTGGGCTTCAGGACTCGCCTGATTTCAAGCAATGGATGATTGCCGACATTGTCGAGAATCAGGTCGTAAAGTTGCGCACCTTTGGTGAAATCCTCGTGGGTGTAATCGATGACCTGATCCGCGCCGATCGATCGGACCAGATCCAGATTCCGCGTACTGCTGACGCCGGTCACGTTTGCGCCGAATGTCCTGGCGATCTGCACAGCGAACGTGCCCACGCCTCCGGACGCGCCGTTGATCAAGACGCTTTGCCCGGGCTGGATCTTTCCCTTGTCGCGAAGGGCCTGCAGCGCGGTGACCGCCGCGATTGGTACTGAAGCCGCCTGCTCAAATGTCAGGTTGGCCGGTTTCAGCACTATTGCCCGATCTTCGAGAGCCGTCACATACTCGGCAAAGGCCCCGCTTCTGCCGCCGAACACCTCGTCGCCCGGCTTGAACCGCTTGACGTTCCTGCCGATCGCTTCGACCGTGCCCGCGTAGTCAACGCCCAGTCGTGTCTCCTTGGGTCTGCGCAGCCCGGCATCCAGGCGAAGGATGTACGGCGTGCCTCTCATGTAATGCCAATCCAGTGGATTGACGGCCGCCGCGCGAATTCTTACCAGGACCTGATTGTCCTCTGGAACCGGCTTTTCAACATCCTCAAGCCTGAGAACATCGGGCGAGCCATAGTCGCAATAGACAATGGCTTTCATCAGGTCGCCTTGGGCAGCGGTGTTGCGATCACAGCTGTTGTCCGACGTCCAGTAGGCGACGAGCGCCGCCAGCAACGCGAGCGAGACCACTCCGGCACTCCACCATGCGACGCGCTTCAGCTTCATACGTTGACGCTCCTAGTCAGCGACGACAAAAGAGAGTGAAAACCACCGTGCGATACGGTTGCATCATAGCGACTTGCGCATGCGCAAGAGAGGAACGGCAACGCCACCGCGGTCGTCCATGACGCGTTCGCACGGCTCATAGCCACAGCTGCGGTAAAGCGGCTCGCCTGCCATGGTGGCCATCAGCTCCACTTTCCTGAAACCTTTGCGGATTTGATGCGGATGCGTGTACATGGCGCGGCGGCTCCACCCGCCACAACCCGCGAGCTTGCCGTCCGCTGCTACGATGAAATACGTTCCATCATCGATAAGCTGGGTATCCAGTCCCATGATCGTTCGGCTCGACGCAATCTGGCGTTCGTCGACGAAAGGCTTCTGCAGTTCGGCTATTGCCGTGTTCATCAAGGCCCTTAGCGCGTCGAGATCGTCGTGGCGGGCAAGTTTGTGGGTCAAGGATGCAGTCCGTGTTGACCCATGCATGGTTTTCGGTGGTATTCGGGCCAGACCCGAGAGAATGGCTTCCAGCGTAACGCCGTAGTCCATCACTGCTCTTCTCTACACACCCGGCATTCGCTCGTGGCTCTGCGCACGAAGCTCCTTACTGCTGATTCTGTGGTAATCCGTCAGCAATGTCGTAGTAGTCGCCTTTGTCCGCCACAAAGATATGTATTTTCAGGTGCGTGCTGGTGGGCGTATCGAACGCCCCCATTGCGACAGCAATCGAATCCTTCCTGATCGGGTCCCAAAAAAGGCTCGAGCCGCAAACAGAGCAGAAACCCCGCCGCACGTGTTCCGATGACTGAAACCATGTCAGCTTATCGCTGCCAGCCACCGTGAGAGACGTGCGCGGCACATCCGAAGATGCAAAGAAGTGACCCGATTGTTTCCGGCACTGTCGACAGTGACAGGCGTCGGGCGGATGAAGGGCGTCTGCGACCTCGAAAGTGATTGCGCCGCAAAGGCAGGATCCTCTATGCATACTGAACACCCCTCAACTTCAATCCGGAATCTCAGGCTCGACGAGCTTCGCAAGTTGGGCAAGCGACTCCTGCCAGCCGAGGTAGCACATTTCGAGTGGAATAGCCGCCGGCACCCCTTCCTGCAGCACGATCAATTCAGTTCCGCACGATACTTCCTTCAAGGACACCGTCACCTGCATTTCTCCGGGCAGGTTCGGGTCGTCAAACCTGTCTGTGTAGCGAATCAGTTCAAATGGAACCAGTTCACGATACTCGCCGCCAAAGGAGTGACCGTGGCCCGTCGTGAAGTTCGTGAACGACATCTTGTGGGTGCCGTGGACCTTGGCATCCAGGTGGTGAACCTTGCAGGTGAAACCGTATGGTGGAAGCCACTTGGCCATGGCGTCAGCGTCCAGGAACGCCCGATAGACGCGCTCCGGATTCGCACGGAGAACCCGGTGAAGTCGAATGCTGCCTGTTGCCATGATCAATTCGCCTTTCGATTGTATGTCCGCGTTGAGCGAGCCGGAGCGGCTGTTACGAATCGCTCCAACGCAAAATCAGGCGGCATTCTTGTCTTTCCGAAGTCCACGGTTGCCGCCGACATATGCAAACGCCACCTGAAACACCAGCAACAATCCCAATGCGATGGTCACGACCCGGCGCCAGGTCCCGGCATCAGGCTCGCCAGTAATCGATTGCACGATATATCCGGTAGCGATCCACGCAAGCGTCAGTAGCGCGCCGGATGCCGATGCAAGGAGAACTGGAGTCCGCAGGCGGCCCAATCGCCAACCATAAATGAGCGGAAGAACGATTGCAGATACGGCCAGACAGACCAGCGCCAGGGGAATACTGGACGAGGCCATCCACCATTGAAGTACCGCAAGAACGGCTTGCAGCGCGATAAATATGAGGATTGTCTTGATCTGGCGCATGCGAATGCTGCCTAACACTCGCTAGGCGGTCTCGCTCATGACGCCGGTGGAATGCTGTAGCTGCCGACCACGTTCGCAATCAATTGTCGCTCACTTGTGTCGGTCAGCAAGCGGACTTGACCGAAGCCCATCGTCCGCCCCAGACGCAACACCGTCGCTTCAGCGACGATGGCGGTATTGGTGGCAGGCCGCATGAAGGTGGTCGTCATGTCCACGGTGGACACCGGGCGGAACGCGCCTATGGCCGAGCACAACGCGATGACCATCGCCGTGTCGGCCAACGCCATCAGCGCCTGGCCCGACACGATCCCGCCCAGTCGATGCAGCTTTTCGTCGAAGGGCATGACGAGAGTCGCCGATTCCTCGGTGGTTTCACGCACCTTCAGGTGCAATTCCAGTACCCACGGGGCGAGGTTACGGCGCAAAATCTGCTCCGCCTCCTCAATGCTGATAGCTGACATATCCGTGCCCCTTTCTGATGTCACCTGAATACCTGATGCCTTGACCGAGCGTCGAACGTCCGGTCGAGCCGGTCTGAGATTCACAGCGCACGCGTCATGAAGACGCTGTTCGGGTCTTCAACGTAGTCACCGAACGGCGGGCAATGCGTGAAGCCGGATCTCGCATACAATCTTCGGGCCTCCTCAATGATATGCGTAAGCATTGCCTGCGCAACTCCCGTTATCAGAGAACAGCGCTGCGCTCCGCCTGCCGAGCGCTGCGTGCACCTCATGGATCATCACCACGTGTCGTCGCGGCCCTCAGGGTGGCCCAAGCAACTTCCACGAACCGGTTTCCCGCCTACCTCATCCGCGAAGGAGACCACGGGCCCGCGTCCGGCTTCGAGCACGATGCCGTGCTTGCGGACAAACGCCAATACCTGTGCGCGCGTCATGGACTGTGGGGCGTGGCGGCCGCGATCAACGGCGGCGCCGGTTCTCACGGCATCAGGTTTTGAACTTCAAAGGTTGTTTCCTGTGGAGGGCCGGTAAATCCTCCACGGATGCCCTGGTTCAACCTGGGCATCAAGATGGTGTCGCGGAACCGTTCCCAGCTCTCCCTGGAGTCGTGGATCGCTATGACGGTCCAACCACCCGCAGACTGACCTGCCGCGTGGAAGAGTTGCCCTTCCGGCAAGCGGTCCTTGGCGCCATGCACAGCTTGGAGTACCGCGTCGTACTGCGCCCTGGTGCCACCGGGGAAGTGATGCACTATTCCATATTTCATTGTCGTTTCCCTCTCATCTTGATGAAGCCGCCTTGCGCGACTCTTCAGGTTGAAGGTTGAAGCGCCGCTTCAGGGGCACGCCGCTTGCAGTGCGACCCCTGTAAGCGGATGTTAAGCTGCCAGCGCCTCCCGGTACACGAGTTCGGCGCTCGCGAGATCTTCAACGGCGACTCCTACCGACTTGAACAGCGTCAGTTCCTCTGCCGAGCCGCGGCCAGCTTTGGTCTGGCCTGCGACTTCGCCGATCTCGGCGAAGATGGTGCCGGCAGCGATCACGTCGCCAGACTCGCGGGACGCCGCCTCGCTTGATTCCACGTAGAGCTTCGCATTGGCCAGCACTGCATCATCGAGTTCACGCCACTCGGGTCGAACCGCGCCAACGGCATTGATGTGCGCGCCCGGTGACAACCATTCACCTGACAACACGGGAGTCCGGGAAGTGGTGGCGACCACGAGGACATCGGCACCGCGCACCGCATCCTCTGCCGATCGCGCAAGTCGTACCTCAAATCTTTGCGCGAACTTCGCTGCATTGTTTGGACTCCAGACCCGGATCTCTCGAAACTGGCGCACGAGGCGCAGCGCCTCGAGGTGGCTCCGTGCCTGAACGCCGGATCCGAGAATGGCGAGGACCGATGAATCCGGGCGCGCGAGCAATCTGGTGGCGACGGCCGACACCGCTGCAGTCCGCATCTCCGTGATCAGCCGCCCGTCCATCACAACGAGGGGTTCCCCCGTTTCGGGCCGGAACAGGACGACCAGGGCGTGGTGCGTTGGGACACGCTGGTTGTTGGGGAAGAAGGTGACGATCTTCGTGCCGAGGTTCCCTCCGGCATAGGCGGGCATGCTGCCGAGGAAGCCTCCCCACTCGGCGACCGGCACGATCACGCGCATGGGTTGCACGACTTCGCCGGCCGACAGCGCGCGTAAGGCCCGTTCCATCGCTGGAATCAATGCCTGCATCCGCAGGAGCTTCCGAACTGCAGCCTCATCCAGGATCAGCACGGGTCCCTCCTCTGCGCGTAGAACGCTCGGGAGCAGCGGCAGCCGCGTCGGTCACCGTTAGCCCCAAAGGCTCGAGACAGAGCTTGCGAATAATCTCGCTCGGGTGGGGAGGGTTATGCATCTTCATGGCGACCTCAGTGATAGTCCTCGTAATCCACGTCTATGGCGACAATTGGCGCGGACGGTTACTGTGTCTCAATCCTGACCAGTTTATTGCGCCCGGATGCTCCGGCCTTGATCACGACGGCGGCCTTGCGGCAGTTGAAGTGGTCAGCTACCAGCTCAACGAGCTCGTCGTTGGCCTTGCTGTCCACTGGTGGTGACTTCAATTTGGCTTGCCATGTGCCATCAGGTTCCTGCACCAACGACGAAGCCCGAGCATTTGGTTTCACCCTAACGCGGAGGGTTATGGTTGCCATTTTTTTCCTGCAGCCTGACGTCCGCTCAATTGGTCAGGCGGCGCGAACTTATAAAACAGGTGCATCGGTTAAACACATTTGCACACTGTAGCCGAGACGAGTCAATTCGTCTTCAGAGGACTTGAAACCGGCCAGTACCTTCGTTGCGTCCATGCCCGGCGCGTAACCAGGTAGTGAGAAATCAATCAGCGCAGGATCCAGCCCGATCACGAGTACGCTTTTCTTGTCTGTCACAGCCGCCTCCATGTAGTTAGTGCTGACGGAATGCAGGCATGTCGTGGATTGTATTTCTCCACGGAAGTATTGGAATGCCGTTGCCGGTGGCGCCTAACATTTCGCATCAGCCGTTTGCGAAGGCCCAGCGGAGCAAATCGGCTGCATGCAGTGGTTAGCCCGCCACTGATCACTGAAACGGAAGCCTGCCAGGTCGATACTGGCCTGCGTTTGGGCTAAGCCAACTTAAGCCACATATGGACC
>JAHFSF010000171.1 GCA_023265875.1 Gammaproteobacteria bacterium
CGCGCAGCGCCCGGATCAGGCGCGGCAGATCCGCCAGCGGTTCGGAGCACTGCGGTCCGCGGCAGATGTAGGCGACGGTTCCTTCGCGCGCGCGTTTGGCAGCGAGGGCCTCCGGCAGGCCGGTGGTTCCGGCCGGAATGGGAAAAATCATCCGTCGTGGCGCGTAGACCGCCGCGAGCGTTGCCGACCATGCCGCGACGGTTTCTTCCGGACCGCGGATCACGACGATCTCGCCCGGACGCAGGTACTCGTCCAGCGCATTGAGCATGGTCGCGTGCGCCTGCGGCGCGCGTTCCAGGGACGGGAAACCGCCGCGCAGCGTTGCCTCGGCAGCCTCCAGATAACGCGTTTCGCCCAGCAGCCAGCCGAGCCGCGCCAGAGCGAGTGCAGCGATGCCATTGCCGGCGGGCGTTGCCTCGTCGGCGAAGCCCTTGGGCCGATGCAATGGTGGATCGAAGCCATCGGCGGTGAACCAGAAGCCGCCGCGCTCGCGATCGATGAACTTTGCGATCAGTGCGTCGGCCAGCGCGCGCGCAAACGCGAGGTCCTCGTTGCGCCAGCGCGCCTGCAGCAGCTCCAGCAGCCCGTCGAGCAGGAAGGCGTAGTCATCCAGGTAAGCAGGCATTCGCGCCGCGCCGGCATTGCCGACCGCCGGCAGCTGGCCATCCTGCCAGCAGTTCTGGCGCAGGAAATCCGCGGCGCGCGCCGCCGCCGTGACGTGGCTCGCCTCGCCGAGCAGCCGCCCGCTGATGGCAAGTCCGCGAATCATCAGGCCGTTCCAGGCGGTGAGCACCTTGTCGTCGCAGCCGGGCCGGACACGCCGCTCGCGTGCCGCGAGCAGCTTGCTGCGGCCTGACTCCAGCAGCGCCGTGACCTTCGCTGCTTCGATGCCGAATTCCTGCGCGATCTGCTCCACGGCAACGAAGCAATGCAGGTGCCAGGCGCCCTCGAAGTTTGGCTCGCGGTCGAGCCCGAAATGCCGCGCCAGCACGCGATACTCGTCGCCCGCGAGCAACGACCCGACCTCATCGCGCCGCCAGACATAGTAACGGCCTTCGTGACCCTCGGAATCGGCGTCGATCGCGGAATAAAAACCGCCCTGCGGCGACTGCATCTCGCGTCCGGCCCAGCCGGCCGTCTCGATGGCAATGCGGCGGAAGAATCCGTCGCCGGTGGCGATCGCCGCCTGCGCATAGAGCGCGAGCAGCGGGCCATTGTCGTAGAGCATCTTCTCGAAATGCGGGATCATCCAGCTGGGGTCGACCGAGTAGCGGCAGAATCCGCCGCCCAGCTGGTCGAACAGACCGCCCTCGGCCATGCGCCTGAGCGTCAGCGTCGCCATGTACAGCGCTTTCAGGTCGGGCTCGGGACTGGCGGCGGTCGACTGCCAGTCGCGCAGCAAGCGTTCGATGCTGGCCGGGTGCGGGAACTTGGGCGCGCCGCTGAAGCCGCCGTGACGATCGTCGAAGCTCTCCTCCAGTTCGCGGCGCGCGGCGATCATCGGCGCCACAGTCAACGGCCGGCCAGCCGCGGCAGCCGGTGGCACGAGGTCGGCGAACACGCCTCGCAGCGCCGAATTCTGCGAACGCACGCTGTCGCGGTTTTCGCGGTAGAAGGCCGCCACCCGTTCCAGCAGCTCGGCGAAGGCCGGCAGGCCGGAGCGCGACTCTTTCGGGAAATAGGTGCCGCCAAAGAACGGGGTCAGGTCATCGGGCGCGAGAAACATGGTCAGCGGCCAGCCGCCACCGCGTTGCGCGATCACCTGGTGGGCGATCTGGTAGACCTTGTCGAGGTCGGGCCGCTCTTCGCGGTCGACCTTGATGTTGACGAACAGCCGGTTCATCAGCTCGGCGGTCGGCCGGTCCTCGAAGGACTCGTGGGCCATCACGTGGCACCAGTGGCAGGCGGAATAACCGATCGACAGCAGGATCGGCCGGTCTTCGGCCTTCGCCTTGTCCAGCGCCGCCGCCCCCCAGGGATGCCAGTCCACCGGGTTGCCGGCGTGTTGCAGCAGGTAAGGGCTCGTCTCTCCAGCGAGCCGGTTGCGCGGCATCTGCATGTCGGTGTGACCGTCGTCGGGTAGAATCCGGTCACTATAGCCACGGCGCCGCCTGCCAGCGAATGTCGAGCATTCCGGACACCATTGAACGCGACGGCGGCGACCTGCCGCCGTTGCTGTTGAAGCCGCAGGAAGAACGACGCCTGCAGGCCGGGCACCTGTGGGTTTTCTCGAACGAGGTCAATGTGGCCGCGACGCCGTTGACCGGCTTCACGCCGGGTCAGCACGTGCAATTGCGCTCAAGCCGCGACCATTTTCTCGGCTATGCCTATGTCAATCCGCGCACGCTGATCAGCGCGCGCCTGCTCGGCCGCGATCCGGCTTTTCCACCGGGAAAGTCGCTGCTGGTACATCGCTTCAAGGTGGCCCTCGCATTGCGCGAACGCCTCTATACGTCACCGTTCTACAGGCTCGCCTTCGGCGAGGCGGACCTGCTGCCGGGTCTCGTCGTCGATCGCTATGGCAGCGTGCTGGTCGCACAGATCGGCACGGCCGGCATGGAGGTGATGAAGGAGGAGATCCTCGAGGCGCTGGTCCAGGTCGTCAAGCCCGAAGCGGTGCTGTGGAAGAACGACTCGCCGATCCGCGAACTCGAGGGCATCGAGCGGTATGTCGAGACGGCGATGGGAAAGGTTCCGGACCTGGTCGAGGTCCCGGAAGGCGGCGTGACATTCCGCGTACCGCTGGCCTCGGGCCAGAAGACCGGTTGGTACTTCGACCAGTCCGCTAACCGCGCCCTGGTCGCGCGTTACGCGAAGGATGCCCGCATGCTCGATGTCTTCAGCTATGCAGGAAGCTTCGGCCTGCAGGCGGCGCGCGCCGGTGCGGCCGAGGTGACCTGCGTCGATTCCTCCGAATCGGCACTCGAAGCGGCGGCCGCCACGGCTGCGGCCAATGGCCTCGACGTGGAACTGGTGAAGGGCGATGCCTTCGACATGCTGGAGGCACTGCATGCCGATCGCCGCAAGTTCGATCTTGTCGTCATCGATCCGCCGGCCTTCATCAAGCGGCGCAAGGATCATCCCAAGGGACTCGCGGCGTACCGGCGGCTGAACCAGCTCGCAATGCAGCTGCTGGACCGCGACGGGTTGCTGCTGTCGTGCTCGTGTTCCTATCACCTGGCGCCCGGCGAACTGACGGATTCGGTGCAACGCGCCTCGCGCCATCTCGGGCGATTCGCCCAGCTCATTGCCGTGGGCGCGCAGTCGCCGGACCATCCGGTGCACCCGGCAGTCGACGAGACCCGCTACCTCCGCGCCTTCCTGTTCCGGGTCGTCGACACATGCTGATCTATCCCGAGATCAATCCTGTCGCGCTCCAGCTCGGGCCCGTCAGGATCCACTGGTACGGGCTGATGTACGTGATCGGTTTCATTGCGGCCTGGTGGCTGGCACGGCGGCGCGCATCGGCGCGCGGGTCGACCTGGAAGCCGTTGGACGTGGATGACCTGATCTTCTTTGCGGCCATCGGCGTCATCGTCGGCGGCCGGTTCGGCTGGGCGCTGGTCTATGGATTCCGCGGCCTGCTGGCGGATCCATTGTCCGTGTTCAGGGTCTGGGAAGGCGGCATGTCATTCCATGGCGGGCTCGCCGGCGTGCTGATTGCGGTCGCGCTGTTCGCGCGGCGGCGTGGCCGGAAGATCGCGGATGTCATGGACTTCACGGCGCCGCTGCCGGCAATTGGCTTGTTCACGGGCCGCATCGGCAACTTCATCAATGGCGAATTGTGGGGCAAGCCGACCGACGTGCCCTGGGGATTCCTCGTTGGCGGTGATGTGTTGCATCCTTCCCAGCTTTATGAGGCGATCCTCGAGGGGCTCGTGTTGTTCACGATTGTCTGGTGGTTCACGTCGAAGCCGCGGCCGCGCCTCGCGCCATCGGGCCTGTTCCTCGTCGGGTACGCCTCGTTCCGCATCCTCGTCGAATTCGTGCGCGTGCCCGACGCCCCCATCGGCTACCTTGCATTCGGCTGGTTGACGATGGGCCAGCTGCTGTCGCTGCCGATGCTGGCCGCCGGCGTCGCGATGCTCGGCTTTGCGTCGCGCCGCGGCGAACGTTCCGGAAACTACGCCTGAAATGCGCCCCTACCTCGAGCTGATGCGCCTGGTGCGCGAACAGGGTGTCCGCAAGGCGGATCGAACGGGCACCGGCACGCTGTCGCGGTTCGGCCACCAGATGCGCTTCGACCTCGGTGCGGGTTTCCCGCTCGTCACGACCAAGCGCGTGCACCTGAAGTCCGTCATCGTCGAGCTATTGTGGTTCCTGCGCGGCGAGACCAACGTGCGCTGGCTGCGCGAGCAGGGTGTGACGATCTGGGATGAATGGGCCGACGCACAGGGCGAACTCGGACCGGTGTACGGCCGGCAGTGGCGCGCCTGGCCGACCGCGGACGGGCATACGGTCGACCAGATTGCGCAGGTCCTCGAATTGATGCGCCGCGATCCGGACTCGCGCCGGATGATCGTCAGCGCGTGGAATGTCGGCGATGTCCCCCGGATGGCGCTGGCGCCCTGTCATGCGCTGTTTCAGTTCTACGTCGCGGACTCGCGGCTGTCGTGCCAGGTCTACCAGAGGAGCGCTGATGTCTTTCTCGGCGTTCCGTTCAACATCGCTTCCTACGCCCTGCTGACCCATGTCCTCGCCCAGCAGGCCGGGCTTCGCGTAGGCGAACTCGTGTGGACCGGCGGCGATTGCCACCTTTACCTGAATCACCTGGAACAGGCGGACCAGCAGCTGGCGCGGACGCCGCACCCGCTGCCGACGCTTGTGCTGCGCCGCCAGCCAGCCGATGTCTCCGGCTACGAATGCCAGGACTTCGAGGTCGTCGGCTATCAGCATGAGCCGGCAATCCGCGCGCCCATCGCGGTCTGAGTCTCGTAGCCAGATGATTCGCGTCCGGCGGAGTCGATCATGATGCCTGCAGCCGCAGCAATCATCGCGATGGCGGACAATGGCGTCATCGGCCGCGGCAA
>JAHFSF010000172.1 GCA_023265875.1 Gammaproteobacteria bacterium
GACACCCGCGACCGCAGTCGAGCAAGCGGCCGCGAGCCCGCAAGCCGGCGCACCCGCTGGGCAGACGGCCGGGCAGAGCGCCGCCTGGGCCGTGCAGCTCGGCGCGTTCTCGAGTCGCGACAAGGCGGAGCGGCTGGTCGCCGACCTGCGTTCGCGCGGTTATTCCGCATTCGTACTCGAATACCGCGCCGACGGCCAGCTGCTGCACCGGGTCCGCGTGGGACCCGAGCAGGATCGCGAGCGCGCCGTCGCGATTGCGGAGCGCCTGAAGAAGGAAAAGGACGGATTCAGGCCGGTTGTCGCACCGCATCCGTGACTGGCAGGGGGCGGCATCCGGGGCGATCGGCTAGAATGCCGCTCGCCCCCGACGGGAGTTCCGGCTCAATGGATGGCGCTGACCACCTGTTCGCAATCATCGTGCTGGTCTCCGGCATCCTCGGCTGCGTGCGCGGATTCATTCGCGAATCCGTGTCGCTGGTGTCGTGGTTGCTGGGCCTGTGGCTCGCCTGGCACTTCGCGTACCTGCTGAATCCCTGGCTCGGCGGCGCGCTGGCGCAACCGGGCATCCGCGAATGGGCCGGCCGCGCAATCGTGCTGCTCGTCGTGCTCCTGGTCGGCTCCGTCGCCGGGTCTGTCGCGGCGTACTACGCGCACCGCGTGACGGCTCTTGCATCCACCGATCGCCTGCTTGGAAGCGCGTTCGGGCTGCTGCGCGGCGCGGTCATTGTCGGCCTGCTGGTGATCGCCGGACGTGCCGTCCATCTGGATCGCGAACCCTGGTGGCAGAAGACAAGGTCGATGCCGGTCGCAGAGACCTTCGCGAACTGGCTCGAGTACTACGCGGAACCCGCAGCCTCGGACCTGCTCGAGCGGGCCGCCAAGACGCCCGGCAGCTGATCGGATGTGCGGCATCGTCGGCATCGTCGGTACTGCGCCGGTCAACCAGCGGATCTATGACGCACTGACGGTGCTGCAGCACCGCGGCCAGGACGCCGCGGGCATCATGACGATGGATGATCGTGCGCTGTTCGTCCACAAGGCCAACGGCCTGGTCCGCGACGTGTTTCGCGAGCGAGACATGCTGCAGCTGACCGGCAATGCAGGCATCGGTCACGTCCGCTACCCGACGGCCGGTTGCGACAGCGCTGACGAGGCGCAGCCGTTCTACGTCAATGCCCCGTTTGGCATCGGCCTCGGCCACAACGGCAACCTGATCAACGCCGGCGAGCTTTCGCACACGATGATCGCGGAAGATCGCCGCCATCTGAATACCAGTTCCGACTCCGAGGTCCTGCTGAACGTCTTTGCAAGTGAACTGCAGCAATCGACTGCCTCGCGTCCGTCCGCCGCCGACATTTTCCGCGCGCTCGAGACGGTCTTCCGCAGGTGCCACGGAGGCTTTGCGGTCGTTGCGTTGATCGTCGGCAATGGCGTGGTCGGATTCCGCGACCCGCACGGCATCCGGCCGCTCGTGCTCGGACGGCGCGAAACGCCACGTGGACCCGAATGGATGCTCGCGTCCGAGAGTGTCGCCCTCGACATGCTCGATTTCGATCTGGTGCGCGACGTGGGCCCGGGGGAGGCGATTTTCATCGACATGCAGGGCCGGTTGCACGCCCGGCAGTGCGCCCCGGCCACGGCGCACACGCCCTGCATCTTCGAATATGTGTATTTCGCCCGGCCGGATTCGATCATCGACAATATCTCGGTGCACAAGGCGCGCATGCGGATGGGCGAGAAGCTGTCCGAAAAGATCGCGCGCCTGAGGCCCGACCATGACATCGATGTCGTGATCCCGATACCCGACACCAGCCGGACCAGCGCCCTGCAGCTTGCGCTGGCCCTGGGCGTCAAGTACCGGGAGGGATTCGTCAAGAACCGCTACATCGGGCGCACATTCATCATGCCCGGCCAGGACATGCGGCAGCGGTCGGTGCGCGGCAAACTGAACGCGATTGATCTCGAATTCCGCGGGCGCAATGTGCTGCTGGTCGACGATTCGATCGTCCGCGGCACGACGTCGGCGCAGATCATCGAACTCGCGCGCGAAGCCGGCGCCCGCAAGGTGTACTTCGCATCGGCAGCGCCGCCGGTCCGTTTCCCGAATGTCTACGGCATCGACATGCCGGTCGCGACGGAGCTGGTGGCCGCTGGCCGGAGCGATGAGGCTGTCGCGGGGATCATCGGTGCCGACTGGCTGATCTATCAGGACCTCGATGACCTCATCACGGCCTGCCGTCACGACAACGCGCGCATCACGGCGTTCGACACCTCATGCTTCTCCGGGCATTACGTCACCGGCGACGTAACGCCCGAGTTTCTCGCGCGCCTGGAACGGGATCGCTCAGATGGCGCGCGCGCACAGCGGCTGCTGGACCTGCAGGGCGGCCGCGCTGCCCGCGTTGGCTGACCGGTCGCGCCGGTGGCCGCCGCGCCCGGCGATCCGCGACGCGCGTTGTTGCTGGATTTCTACCGGATTGCCTTGTCTGCGGTGAATGGCCGATTGCGCATGCGTGCGGCACTGGCCGCGGATCAGCGCGCGGATCCGTTGAGCGTCCTGGCCATCGGCAAGGCGGCGCCCGCGATGGCGCTGGGCGCACTGGATGCGCTTGGAGACCGGCTGCACCGTGGGCTCGTCGTCGCACCGGAAGATGCGCAACTGCCGGAACTGCTCGACTGCGCGCGTATCACCTGCCTGTCCGGAGGCCATCCACTGCCGGATGCGAGGAGCCTCGTCGCCGGCGAGGCCGTGCTCGCATTTGCACGAGCGACAGCGGCCGGCAGCCGGGTGCTGCTGCTCGTTTCGGGCGGCGCGTCGGCGCTCGCCGAGGCGCCGGCACCCGGCATCCATCTGCAGGACTTGCAGCGTCTCAATGCGTGGGCCCAGGCCGCGGGCATCGATATCGCGGCCTTGAATGCGATGCGCGGCACCCTGTCCCTGATCAAGGCCGGCCGGCTGCCCGGCCTGTTTGCGGGCGCAGAGATCGAGGGATACCTGATGTCCGACGTGCCGGGCGATGACGCGGCCGTCGTCGGATCGGGATTGCTGGCGGCTCCGCGCTCGCGGCCATCGACCGCCGGCTGGCCTGGTTGGCTTGCAGGACTTGAGGACCGGACCGCGCCCGGCCCCGTGATCCCAGTCAAGTGCCGGGTCACGCTGGTCGGCTGCCTGACCGACGCGCTGGATGCGGCCGAACGCGCGGCGCGCCTGCGCGGGCTCTCGGTATGGCGCGCCGCAGCGCGGCTCGCGGGCGACAGCGAAGCTGCCGCGCGCAGCATTTGCCACCAGCTTGCGGTCGGT
This sequence comes from Gammaproteobacteria bacterium, assembly GCA_023265875.1. Taxonomy (GTDB): domain Bacteria; phylum Pseudomonadota; class Gammaproteobacteria; order Steroidobacterales; family Steroidobacteraceae; genus SCUD01. Next base: position 3,302 of record JAHFSF010000172.1, read on the forward strand.
GATGCCGACCTGCACCTCTGGGGCGGGGAGACCGTCGTGCAGCTGCCGGCACCGGCGGGCCGCGGTGGCCGTTGCCAGCACCTTGCGCTCGCGGCCGCCCGGCATATCGACGGGCATCCGGAGTTCATCATCCTCGCGGCGGGCACGGATGGGCGGGACGGCAACAGCGAGGACGCCGGCGCGATCGTCGATGGCGGAACGCTGGAGCGCGCCCGAGTGGCCGGCTTCGATGCGGCGCAGTGCCTCGCAGCCGCCGACAGCGGAAGCCTGCTGGAGGCGGCGGGAGACCTGATCTACACGGGGCCAACCGGCACCAATGTCGCGGATCTGGTCATGGCGGCCAAGATCAGGCCGGAATCATCGTGGCCAATGTAGAATAAAAGAATGAGCGCCAGGATTCTGATCATCGACGACCAGGACATCTATCGGCGTCTGCTGTCACAGCACGTCACGACCGGCTTCGAGTCGGCGAGCGTCGCCGAATACGATCCCGCGGCGCGCGGCAGGCTGCCTGCCGATTTCTCAGGCAGCGCCTACGATGCAGTGCTCCTCGACGACACGCCGGGTGAGGAACCGGGGCTCGCGTGGCTGCGCGACCTGAGCCGCCGCAACGAATTCCCGCCGATCATCTATCTGCTTTCGGATCCGTCGCCCTCGGCGGAAGAGGCAGCCATCGCAGCGGGTGCCCACGCATGCCTGTCAAAACTCAAGATCGACCATGCGCAGCTGGTTGCAGCCTTGCGGGGGGCGCTGTCGCGACGCGGCCAGGTTCCGCCGCCGGCGGTGCACAAGGAGGAGGCGCCACGCGGCGCGCACTTCGGCGATGCGCCGATCCGCGGCTACCGGTTGGTGAGCCAGCTGGCCGACAATCCCGTTTCATCCGTTTACCTGGCGGACAGCGAGCGGACCGGGGGCAAGGTCGTGCTGAAAGTCCTGCGCCAGCCGCCGGACAGCGGAGCAGGGGAGAAAACCTTCGACCGCTTCCTGCGCGAATACCAGATCGGCGCCGGGATCGTGCACCCGAATGTCGCGCGCGTCTATGATTTCGGCGTCGGTGACCACCACGCCTACATCGCGATGGAGTATTTCCCGCTCGGCGACCTGCGCACCCGCATCAAGAGCGGCTTCAAGCCCCTGCAGGCGCTGAAGTTCCTGCGACAGATGGGCGAGGCACTGACGGTGCTGCATGCAGCCGGCGTGCAGCACCGCGACCTCAAGCCCGGCAACGTGATGCTGCGCGACGAGACCTCGGTGGCGCTGATCGACTACGGTCTTTCAAAGCAGCTTGAACTCGATGCATCGATCACGGGCAGCGGCGAGATATTCGGCACGCCGTACTACATGAGTCCCGAGCAGGGCCACGGCCGCGAAACCGATGAACGCAGCGACATCTACAGCCTTGGCGTGATTTTCTACGAGATGCTGATGCGCCGTAAGCCCTATGTCGCCGGCACGCCGATGCAGGTCATCTACAAGCACGCGCACTCGCCGCTGCCGGAACTGCCAGCCGATCTGAAGCGCTTCGAACCGATACTGTCAACTGCATCGCGAAGGATCCGCAGCGCCGCTATCGCAGCGCGGACCAGCTGGTGGACGCGGTGCGGGAACTGGAACGCGACGAGACCGAGCGCCT